>CAZYSM010000005.1:84960-88035 GCA_964649975.1 uncultured Bacteroidales bacterium
TTTGGAGTTTTTTTTACGCCTGTGTGGGTGGTGGAATTTATGATTAATTTAATTGACAAAGATATTTTGTCCGAAAGGGAAATCTCTGTGCTTGAACCTGCTTGCGGGCTGTGTATGTTCCTCAATGGAATAAAAGCTTTTGCACCTGATTTATATAGCAAATCTATCCGGAAAATTGGAGTGGAAATAAATCCTGAAATAATAAAATACTTCCGTAATAATATTGAAAACTCTGATATTGTGCTTGTTAATAGCGATTATCTTTTGTGGGAAAGCAAAGAAAAATTTGACCTTATCTTGGGAAATCCGCCTTACGGAATCCCCAGTTTATCAAGTCATTATACAATAAGAGTTGATAATAAGACCAAACAAAAATATAAAGAAATTTTTTCTACCTGGTATGGAAAATACAATGTTTACGGAGCTTTTATTGAAAAGTCAGTTCGTCTATTGAAAAATAATGGACAACTGCTTTTTATTGTTCCTGCCACATTTATGATACTTGATGATTTTGTCAGGCTCAGGCAGTACCTTGCACATAACGGTAGGACAGAACTGTTTTTTATGGGCAATGATGTCTTTAAACCTAATGCAGATATTACAACAGTGGTGTTGAAGTTTACCAAAAGCCAGACATTAAAGGGAGAACTTTTGCTCAATGATTTTGTGGATGGGAAAATTCATTGTATAAAGAAAGAAAATCATTGGAACGGAGAAATAGTAACTTTTTCCACAGATTTTACCAGAGAAATTGATAAAATTTGCTCTTTACGATTAAAAGACATTTTTCAGATACGTATTTCGCCCCGCACGCCAGAGATAAAGAATAATCCGCAAATTTACCGTGAATTTATCCCTGATAAAAATTTATTACCTATTTTGAATGGGAAAAATTTAAAAATCGGAAAAGTTATCTATGAGCCAATAAGTGGCTATTTTATAGAAGATGGTAAAAAAACTATGTTGAGAGAATTTTTTGCTTATCCCCATATTGTAGTAGGACTCGGCTATCGTGGCAATGGACAACTGGGAGCGGCTTATGACGAAAAAGCATATCCTTGGATGGGCGATGTTTATCATTTGCTCAGACGAAAAAACTCACTCTTTTCTAATGTAGATATGGCAGATTTTCAGATAGTTGAATATTTGAATTCTGAAATTGTTTCCAGATACTTGAAACATACTTTTCGCAATATTACCTATCATTTTAATATCACTCAACTAAATTATATTCCTTTGCCAACGGCAGAGGAGTTAAACATTATAAAAAAATCTTATGGATAGAAACTGGCAAGAGGAATTAATAAGCTTCACTGAATTTTTGAAAAATATTGACGTAGAAAAATATTCAAATCTGCGTCAGATAAAAACAGTTGAACAAGACCTGACCAGAGACTTGCTTCCATTGGAAATTTTTTACAGGTTTTACTGGGAAAGTTATGATTTTAAGGATTTTGATGAAGTTTTCAGAATTTACTGGAACGAAAAATTAAGTCCATATATTTACGATTTTATCAAAAAATATTTTTATGGTTGTTCTCTAATGTTTGTAGAAGAGGGTTTTCGGGCAAGATTGTATAGAATCTGGATGTCTATCCTGACGCAATTTCAGTTTCAATATTTGTGGAATGCCAAATTTCAGGAAAAATTATATTCCTCTGCTGATCTTGATAGCCTTGGCATTGATGCTGTTGTAGAGCTTGGCAATAAAAAAATAGGTTTACAGATAAAAAAGATTTCTCTGCGCCGCGAGGCTTCGGATAGACGTTTTACACGACGCCAACAGAAATATGCTGATATTATTGCTGAAATTCCTTATCTGGTGCTGGATACAGAGGACTTGAAAAATAAACTCAAAAGTAGTAGAGTAAAACAGACTAATAAGGAAAAGTATTACGCTCTATTACAGGCTTTTACAGAGAATTTTATAAAATATCAAAATGGTTTTGTGGTATTTGCAGAAGCATATTTACAAAAAATTTATAATGTAATTATGACTAAATTAGCAGACATCCAGCCCGGACAAAAAATAAGCTATTCTGAATTTTTGAGTTGGTAGGATATTATCTGAATATTAACTGGTTAGAGGTTGTTTCTATGGCGATGATGTTCTGTAAATCAAATCCTACGGAAGTCTGTTCTCTGTAGATAAACTTTGAGGATTTGAGGGTGGATTTTTTTATCATGCTTTTGGTAGTAAATACGCTACAGAATAGAGATACAAGATTTTATCATTGAGGTTTTTGATAAGAAGGCGTTTTAAAGCTATCTTTTTTGATTGTTTTATGTTTCAGTAATCCAGTGTTTTAGTTTTTATGTCAAAATTTTATTGTCATTTTTTGAAAAAATTTTTGCAAAAAAATTTGCTTTTTAATTTTCCCTGTTTTATATTTGCCATGTAAAACTTCCGGAAGTATTCCGGATAAAAATCTATGAGAGTGGTTCGTCAGTTTCGGATACATATTATCAAAAATATTAATCTCTGAATTATCCCGCCCTCGGCTTTGTGTGGCTGCTATTAAGCAGTCTCCCCGCTCTCGGTTTATTTATCTGTCTTTATCTTTCTGTCTAAGTTTGTGGGTTATTAAAATTTGCAATTTCAGTAAAAATAAATTGAAACATATTTCAGGCATGCTTTTATCTGACATTTGAGGACGTGTATATTTACAATTTTGTAGTCCTGTGGATGTCTTAGGTGTTGGCTAATGAGGTGTTTATACACAATTATGCCCTTGTAAATAAGGGGTAGGAGTGGTATGTCTTAATTAGATTTAAACATATAAAATTTAATAGTTTTTATACTTATTAATTTATTGTTCTGAAAAAAGATTGTAATAAAATATAACGGGCCGCAGGGACTTGATTATGGGAAGGCCCACGGAGGTCGCGGGTTCAAATCCCGCCATCGCCTGTCGTTGGGCGATGTGGTGTATGGGAGCACGCCGTTTATATCAAGTCCCACTACTTACCCGTTTCTTTAAGATACAGGCGGGTCGCAGGATTAGCGTTATGGTAGAACGCCGGGCTGATAACTCGGAGGTAGTGGGTTCAACTCCCACCGTTGCCTGATTTGGC
>CAZYSM010000006.1:0-30724 GCA_964649975.1 uncultured Bacteroidales bacterium
AAAGTCTCGGCTTTTTTTATTGAAAGGTTATGATATTTTATGTATAGTCCTCGTTCTATGGCGTCCTGGCTAATAATTAGTTATTTCAGCCTGTTGGTCTCCTCGTCCGGAAAGATGATTTTGGGTTTAAAGGATTTGGCTTCCTCAGGTGTCATCAGCGCGTAGGATACGATTATAACGATGTCGCCAACCTGTGCTTTTCGGGCCGCTGGTCCGTTCAGGCATATTTCGCCTGTTCCGCGTTTGCCTTTAATGACATAGGTTTCAAATCTTTCGCCGTTATTTATGTTAAGCACCTGTACCTTTTCCCCTTCAATAATTCCGGCAGCATCCATCAGGTCTTCATCAATGGTTATGCTACCTACGTAATTCAGGTCTGCTTCTGTTACTTTGACTCGGTGTATTTTGGACTTGAGAACTTCTATTAACATTGTTTTAAGATTTTGTCTGGTAATAATTTACGAAAATTTTCCGGACAAAGCTATAAAATTCCTTTAAAAATCAACATTATCTATAAGACGAATTTCGCCGTCATATACAGCGATGAGACCTATGATATTGTCTGCTTCGTCCCAGTTTTCTATAGGCAGAAGGGTTTGGGCATCAGCTATTTCAAAATATTCTGTCTTGAGGTTTGGGTCAGCGTCAATAGTGTCTATGACAAATCTTTTGACTTCTTCCACACTCATAATATCCTTTAACTCACGGGCGCGGAAAAGTGTTTGACTGATCAAAGCTGCACTCCTACGCTGGTCAGGTGTGAGTAGCAGGTTGCGGGAACTCATAGCCAATCCGTCCTTTTCACGGATAATTGGGCAGGGAACGATTTCCATATCAAGGTTGGGCATATACCGGCGTACCAGTTCTTTTATGATGAGGTATTGTTGGTAATCTTTCCGTCCGAAATAGCTGCGATGAGCAGGTACAGCTTCAAAGAGTTTGCTGACTATTTGAGCTACTCCATTGAAATGTCCAGGACGATACTTTCCTTCAAGGATTTTATCCAGATGTCCGAAGTCAAATTGTCGGGTGTCGGGTTCGGGATACATTTCTTTTTCGTCCGGGGCAAAGAGAATGTCAACATTTTCTTTTTCCAGAAGTTCAATATCCCTGTCCAGCATTCGTGGATAGCGTTGAAAATCTTTTGGATCGTTGAATTGTGTGGGATTGACAAATATGCTAACAACAGTTATATCATTGTCTTTCTTTGAGCAGCGGACAAGTGAAAGATGGCCTTCGTGCAGGGCACCCATAGTAGGTACAAAACCCACGGATTTTCCTTGATCTTTCAATTGATTTACTCGTTGATTTACTTCTTTTTTGGTCTTATAGATTTCCATTTTTCCGGGTTTTAGAATTTAAAATTAACTCCCAAAGATATTGAAAAATAAATAGTTTTCATATCCGGAAAAGAATGTATGGGAATAAAAGAAATGCCGGGCTGCATATTAAAAAAAATATGTTTGTAGCCCATTGATAATAAGAAAGATGGCTCAAATGCTGGCATACGGTAAATATTTCCTGCTTTAAGTGTAATTATACTTATTTTGGAACTTACGCCCAGGCGGAAAAAATCATTCTGCCATCCTATCTGAGGTTGAACAAAGACCTTTCGGATTTTTGCTGTATCTTGATTATCAGTGTTTATCCCACGGCCATAACCTGAATAAATTTCCCAGTTATAGCTATTGAATTTATTATAATATCCCAGGGAGAATTCGCCATATTTTGTTCCGTAGGAAATATTATTTTTTACTCGCGATAAATAGATAAAATTTGTCTGGATGCCTAAATTATTCAAAGGAGAGAAAGCATTTTGCAGTAGAAAACCATTTTTTCCTGCGTTGAAGCTTATGTTCCCATTATATCTGCTTGATAATAAGGATATATTGTTTGTACCGGGATAATAAACACTATGACATGAAACCAGCAGCAACAATGAGAATATGAAAATTTTTTGTTTATTTGCCATTTGGTTTGTTTTAAACAAATGTAGTTTATAGATTGTAAAAAATCAATTTGAGATATGGATTTTTGCGGATTTGTTGCCGACAGTATTCGCTGGGCAAAACTTTATTACAATAACCCTGAATTTGTTTATCGCCTTAAGAATGCGAATAATACGGTTTATTTAACTTTTGATGACGGGCCTACTCCTGGAGTTACTCCATGGATTCTGGAAACTTTACAGAAATATAATGCCAGAGCTACTTTTTTTATGATAGGCAATAATATGGCTAAATATCCATCTTTGCGTGATGAGATTATTGCCCATGGCCATGCAGTGGGTAACCATACCTACGACCACCTCAAAGGATTTAATTATGATGTTGATTATTATGTTGGTAATGTAATGAAGACGCAGGAACTATTGCCAGCTGGAACTAATTTATTCCGTCCGCCTTATGGCCGCATTAAAGTAAAGCAGGCCAGACGGATTATGGAACTGGGCTTAAAAGTGGTTTTGTGGACTATTGTCAGCTGTGATTATGAACAAAAAGCTTCTCCGCAGAGGATATATAACCTCGTGCGCCGCAGAATTAAACCAGGTTCAATAATTGTTTTTCACGATAGCTATAAGGCAGAAAGAAATATGAAATATGCTCTGGAAAGAATTTTGGACGAGTATTCCGGTAGGTTTGTTTTTGATAAAATTGAATTGTAGATAAAAAAACCGCCCTTTCGGGCGGCTTTTTTATTTATTCTTTATTTTCTTCTACAGTATCGGAGATTCTCATTTTATAGAATGTCCGCCATACAAAGTACAGAGCCAGAACAAAGAATATACCTCCAATATATGGAGCAACTGGCTGGAACTTAGCTGCAATAGCAATTTCCATTGCCAGCAATCCGAACAATGTTGTGAATTTGATAATTGGGTTCAAGGATACAGAAGAAGTGTCTTTGAATGGGTCGCCAACAGTGTCGCCAATGACTGTTGCAGCATGCAGGTCTGTGCCTTTTTCCTGCAGGTCAACCTCAACTACTTTTTTGGCGTTATCCCATGCTCCGCCAGCATTAGCCATAAATACAGCCTGGAACAATCCGAAGAAAGCTATTGAAATCAGATAGCTGACAAAGAGGGAAACAGCTTCGTTTGTCCATGTAGGCGACGAGAGAAATGCAAATCCCAGAGCAAAGGAGAACAGTGCCAGGAATATGTTAATCATTCCTTTCTGTGCGTATATAGTACAGATGTGCACAACCTTCTTGGAATTTTCCGGAGATGCTTTTTTAGGTGCGTTGGGGTCAAGGTTGATATGACGTTTAATAAATTCTACAGCTTTATAAGCTCCTGCAACTACTGCCTGGGTAGAAGCACCTGTAAACCAATATACAACTGCACCTCCGAGCAGGAAGCCAAGGATTGTGTATGGATTAAGTATGCTCAGGATACCTTCGGGCTGAATGCCAAGAGTGTTACGTATTACCAGTATGAGAGAGAAAATCATTGTGGTGGCGCCTACAACGGCCGTGCCGATAAGCACAGGTTTTGCAGTGGCTTTGAATGTATTTCCTGCGCCATCGTTGGCTTCCAGCAGGTGTTTGGCTACGTCAAAGTTTGGATCAAAACCAAATTCCTTTTTAATATTTTCACGTGCGTCAGCATCTTCCTCAATAAGAGATAGTTCGTAAACTGATTGAGCGTTGTCTGTTACTGGACCATAACTGTCAACTGCAATGGTTACAGGTCCCATACCCAGCATGCCAAAGGCTACCAGACCGAAAGCAAAAATTGTTTCATAGTTCATGAAATTACTCAAACCATGCTGGCTGGCTATATAAGCAATAAGCATCAGTACGAAGAATACTATACCTTGCCAGAAAGCACTGAAATTACCGGCCACAAAACCAGAAAGAATATTCAAGGAAGCACCACCTTCACGTGAGGATTGTACAACTTCGTTTACGTGTTTGGATTTGGGTGAAGTGAAAATCTTTGTGAACTCTGGAATGAGCGCTGCGCCGAGCGTACCGGCACTGATAATTGTTGAAAGAACTGCCCACAGGTTATGTCCGAGGTCTTTTAGCATAAAATAGCTTACCAGATAAGTGGACAGTATGGAGATGATGGAAGTTAGCCATACAAGGTTTGTAAGAGGTTTCTCAAAGTCGTAGTTTTCAACTTTATTTTTGTATAATGCACTGGTTATCCATTTGTTAATCCAGAAAGAAATGACAGAAGTGATAATCATCATAATACGGATAGCAAATACCCAGATAAGAAGACGAGCCTGGATATTCAAATCCTTAACGGCCAGGACGATAAAGGTAATAAGAGCTACACCTGTTACACCATAGGTTTCAAATCCGTCAGCTGTAGGACCAACAGAGTCGCCAGCATTATCTCCTGTACAGTCGGCAATAACTCCAGGATTACGTGGGTCGTCCTCGCCTATCTTGAAGACAACCTTCATCAGGTCTGAAGCAATGTCTGCAATTTTAGTGAAAATACCACCAGCAATACGTAGAGCACTTGCCCCAAGCGATTCACCAATAGCAAATCCGATAAATGTAGCGCCAGCATATTTTCCAGGCACAAATAATAAGATAATAAGCATCAGGGTAAGCTCAATACTAACGAGCATCAGACCAATACTCATACCAGCATTAAGCGGAATATCAGTAAGTTTTGTTGGCTTGCCTTCCAGGGACGCAAAAGACATACGGGAGTTAGCCAGGGTATTCATACGTATACCGAACCATGCCACACTGTATGAACCAAGGATACCAATAACTGTCCATCCAATAATCAGTAATACCTCGCCAAAGCCCATTCCTTTAAGGTATCCGAAATAAAATCCGGAAACAATGGCAATGAAAAGGAATAATATAAGCAGAAATTTACCTTGTTGTACCAGATAGGTTTTACAGGTAGTATAAATTACCTGTGCAACCTCTTTCATTGAGCGGTAGGCAGGTAATTTTTTTACTTTAAGAAATTGATATAAGCCGAAAAGCATTCCCAGAATGGTGATAGCAAACCCCCACAAGAGCAGAGTTTTTCCGTGTCCCAGTTCCGGGATGATCAAATCTGCTTCACTTGCAAAGGTTAGCACGGGCATTAGTAATAAACCTAGGATGATCGCAATAGTCTTCTTCACTTTCATATCGCTTTTATTGTTTTTTGGATTTATGCGCAAAAATAAAAAAAGTTTTAAAATGAAAGCCCCTGATAATTAATTTTTTCAAAAATATTTTACGATTGTTTAAATAATTCTTTTTATTTTTACTTGGGGCGAAAGTGATTTTTTATCTGGATCAATATTCTGTAAAAGAACAAGTCCCGGGCGTTTGCCAGGAGTAATACTGCCAAAGATATGGTCAAGGTTAAGTGCACGTGCCCCATTGATAGTTGCCCATTCCAGAAGTTTCTCAAATGGTATCTCAAAATTTTCTTGTAATGTTCTCATTTCTTCCAGGATATTCAGGCTGGTATTGCTTGCGTAGCTGTCTGTGCCCAGGCAAATAGTGCAGTTGTTTTCTACAAATACCGGAATGTCCGGGAGGCGTTTTTCTATATAAAGGTTTGAATTGGGACACATCACCCAGAACAGGCGTTTGTGGGTGTTTTCTGCAAAATAGATGTCTTCCTTGGAGGTATATGTGTTGTGGATAAGTAAAAGGTTGTGACTATCCCGGAAAAATGGTAAGTACCACTGTAAGGAAGATGTTCCGGTAGGTATCCATGGTTGAGGTGTTTTTCTGCTGCGGAACAGTTCGTATAAGTCACCTTTACCATAGCGGAACATATCAGCCTCACTTTCGGTCTCCTGATTATGTATGGATACTGGCCAGCGTCGCATAAAAGCTTCATAAGCAATAATTTTTAATAGGTCAGGACCTACCGAATATGGTGCGTGTGGCACAATAGATCCTTGATTGTTAAAAGCAGTCAGATAAACCTGTCCGTGACGGAAATCCGTAAGCGAATCGTTTATCTCACCTATGGCCTGGTATAGTTCAATAAATGAGTGATAATAAATTTTGGATTTAGCCTTTACATCTTTTGTTATCAGTGTGTTTGTCTGGTCGCCTACTGCTACAGTGCCCCATTCATACATATCCCTGTCGGCCTGTTCTATCATCTGGTAATCGGCAGGAACCTCTTGTTTGATTTGTACAATGGATTTTATAAATCCCGGCAGTTTTTGTCCCTGGTCAATTAAATCTTTGGCATAAGCATATTCCAGATGATTGTGTGTGTTGATAAACCCAGGGACAATGATACCGCTGTAATAAGTTACCTCCGGGCTCTTTTGATGCTTTTTTTCCTGTTGTATGTCAATGATTTCACCATTCTCATCAACGATGATTATGCCGTTTTTTATTGGGCTTCCCTCAACAGGAAGAATTAAATCAGCTGAAATTTTTTTCATAATATCAAGTTTTTTATTGAGCCTACAAAGATATTTACTTGAAATTGATTTTCTTTTGTTTTAATACTTTTTTAAAGATGTAAGAAATCTTTTACTTTTGTTTAAATCTTTCAATGTCCTGCAATGGAGAAGAAAAAAAAATGGTGGAAGCAGCTTAAGATTTTTAATGCTTATGTGATTTCTTCTGTGAGTATAACCTTTGTGTTGATTCTGGTAGGGATAATGTTTTTGATGTTCTTTAACGTCAAGCACCTGGTACGCACCGCCAAAAGCAGTATTCAATTGACTGTATTGCTTGACAGGGACGCACCTGAATCACGTATTTTATTGTTCCAGAAAGAATTAGATAAAGCCCCTTTTACAAATTATACCGAATATATTTCAAGCAGTCAGGCTCTGGAGGATATGAAAGAATTTCTTGGTAGTGATATTGTTGATTTGCTGGATTATAACCCGCTTCCGCCAATTATAAATATTTATATGAGCCCGAAATATTCATCTTACGATTCTTTGCAAAGTGTTAGCAACTATCTGTTATCCAGGGATATTGTGGATGATGTGTTTTTCAACAAAACTCTTATTTATCAGCTTAACGAGAATATCAAGCTGGTGAGTGCTGTTCTGGGAGTGATAGCTTTCCTGTTGTTCCTCATAGCTCTGGCATTGATAAACAATACTATACGTCTGCTGGTTTATTCCAAACGTCAGGAGATTAAGACTATGCAGCTGGTAGGAGCATCTGACTGGTTTATTATGAAACCTTTTATATGGAATTCTGTTTTTCAAGGCGTTGCCTCGGGACTGGTAGCTGCGGGAATAATCATTTTATCGCTTGTTTTTATTCAGTCCCGTAGCAAAATGTCTTTTATGATTTACAATCTGGAAATAACTATTTTTCTGATAATTTTAATCGGAATTTTTATAACAGGATTTGCTACTTATTTGGCTGTAAAACATTATCTTTGGGCTAAGGACGATGAAATATGGTCATGAAAAATATAAAAACTTACGGCTATGAGTGTGCTTATTGAATATTCCATTTTCCCTACCGACAAAGGCGAGAGCGTGAGCTCCTATGTTAGCCGCGTGATTGATTTAATCCGTGGTAGCGGCTATCCTTATAAGTTTACTGCTATGGGTACTGTGGTGGAAACTCCTACTGTCCGTGAGGCTCTGGACCTGGTAGCTCGTTCGTATGATGTGCTGGATCCTGATTGTAACCGCGTATTTGCTTCTATTAAACTGGATATTCGCAAAAACAAAGACAATCGTTTGGAGGGAAAAGTTAAATCTGTGGAAGAAAAAATCGGAAAAGTGAATACCTGATTTTATGGCAAAGAAAAAAGTCAGATACGTCTGTAGTAGCTGCGGCGCTGTTTTTCCAAAATGGTATGGACGTTGCCCAGAATGCGGCGCATGGAATACTATCCACGAGGAAGTTATTGATGAGCCAGGAAAAAGTCAGGGCTTTCAGGTGGCAAAAGCTTCCGTGGATGCCACTTTGCCTTTGAGTGAGATAAAATCACTTTCCACACGCAGGATACAGACGGGTATTAAGGAATTAGACCGCGTGCTGGGTGGAGGCTTTGTCCCTGGTTCTATAGTCCTGCTGGGTGGAGAGCCCGGTATTGGAAAGTCCACGATTGCCTTACAATTGGCTTTTAGTGTTAATGTGCCGGTTTTGTATGTCTCGGGCGAGGAGAGCTTGGAACAAATAAAATTAAGGGCACAAAGACTGGGTTTATCAGATGACGGACAGGTGGCTTTTTTATCCGAGGTCGTGTTGGAGAATATCCTGGCACAGGTCAACTACAAAAAGCCTTCTCTGGTAATTATTGATTCCATACAAACCACTCGTACAGAAATGATTGACTCCTCGCCCGGAACTGTTACGCAAATCCGTGAGTGTACCTCTCAGATACAGCGTTTTGCCAAAACCAACGAGATTACTTTTCTGCTTATTGGTCATATTACCAAGGACGGACAGCTGGCCGGGCCAAAAGTCTTGGAGCATATCGTGGATACTGTATTGCAGTTTGAAGGCGACAGGAATTACTTTTATCGCATATTGCGTGCTGTCAAAAACCGTTTTGGGTCTACCTCGGAACTTGGAATTTTTGAGATGCAGGACAAAGGCTTGAGTGAAGTGAAAAATCCTTCGGAGATTCTTATGTCGCCCTCTTCGCAGGATGTAAGTGGTGTGAGTATTGCTGCCAGTATAGAAGGATTACGTCCGTTCATGATTGAGGTACAGGCCCTTGTCGGTAGTGCCGTATATGGTACCCCGCAACGTTCAGCCATTGGCTTTGACGTCAGGCGTATGAATATGCTCATAGCTGTGATAGAAAAACGCCTGGGGCTGCGCCTTGGAACCAAGGACGTTTTTCTTAATATTGCAGGCGGAATTAAAGTGGATGACCCTGGCATTGATTTATCTGTGGTGGCAAGTATTATCTCTTCGGCCGGAGATATTGCTATCCCGAAAAATATTTGTTTTGCTGCAGAAGTAGGCCTTACCGGTGAGATAAGACCGGTGCGCCGTCTGGACCAACGTATTAAGGAAGCTGAACGCCTTGGCTTTGATACTGTTTTTGTATCGTCCTTTTCAAAACTAAACTCTCCTGCTAAAAAAATACGTGTTATCCCTGTGGCAAATGTTTCACAACTTTACGCTCATTTAATGAAGATAAAATGAAAATAAGCATTATTACAGCTACACGAAATAACTGTTACACTCTGGAGCGGGCTATCCTTTCATACATTAATCAGAAATATGACAATAAGGAATATATTGTTGTGGAAGCCCCTTCCACCGATTGCACAGGAGAGATTTTAAATAAGTATGCCAGTTATATTGACAGGCGTATTGGTGATGAAGGTAAAGGAATTTATTTTGCTCTGAATGCTGGAATAAAGGCTGTTTCTGGTGATATTATTGGTCTTTTGCACGCTGATGATTTCTATGCCGATGGGGACATACTTTCGGATGTGGCAGACCTCTTTATTAAGGGAGCAGATATGGTTTATGGCGATGTGGTATATGTGCTACCTGATGGAAAAATATGGCGTTATTGGCATGCCGGAGAGTTCAATAAGAGAAAATTGCGTTTTGGGTGGATGCCGCCTCATACCACGCTTTTTGTTCGCAAGGAACTTTTTGACCGTTTGGGCTATTATCGCACGGATATGCGTATAGCAGCAGATTTTGACATGGTACTGCGTTTTATGAAAGCAGCGGACAGAGTGTCTTATCTTCCGCGTATTATTACTATTATGAGTGCAGGAGGAGAAAGTAACCGCTCCCTTGGCAATATTATCCTTAAAATGCGTGAAGATGCCCGCGCAGCCCGGGATAACGGTTATAACGGATTTATGACAGTGTTGTTTAAAAATCTGCGTAAAATAGGACAGTTGCGAAGTATAGCATTTGTCCGGAAAAAGTCTTAATGATGAAGTAATCTTGAAAATAATTAACGGGCAGCCTGTAAAGATCTGCCCGTTAATGCTTTTATTCGGAAATTATTGTTCCATAGGTTTTTCCAGAATTACAACTGCTATGCATCCTTTTATTATTTCAGTGTATGTATTACCGTATTCGTCTTTTTGAGGTGGAGCATCGCCCACTTCAATGATAATTTCCAGTTGGGTGGCCGACTGTGGATAAATGTCAAAATATGGATGTATTTCCTGGCCTGTTTTGGGGTCAGTGTAAGAGGCCAGGGCAGCAGTCCCCCGGGCATTATTAGTCTGGGGGTTTTCTCCTGGTAAATCAATAATAACTTTATCATCCGCAGGATTGGATGTTCCCTTAGTGTCAATGATTTTAAAATGAATATTGTTGTTGAATGCCGGACTGGCAAAGAATATTATGCGGTATTCCTTGTCGGCACTTAATGGAACTTCGTATTTATAAGTGTGTCCAGATATACTAACAGCACTCTTGGAGAGTGAGCTCATTTTGTATGGCGGCTCGGCCTTACGGTTAGAGATGAAATTGGAGCAATCAAGTTGTGAGTAAGACAGTGTATATAACAAAAATATTGTTGATATGGTTAACAGTATTTTTTTCATAACTTTTTCGTTTTGATTTTTAGTTAGTTATTGTAATGTAAATTTTTTCCTTGTTTCATTTATAACGTTGCGCAATTTAATAAATTGTTCTTTATTCATTACAATTTTAACATTACCTCCTACAATAATCTTATCATTGTCTATAGACATATTGTGTTTGTCTTTTGTTTCTATAATTTTTAGTTGGTCAAAAATTTCTTTCAGATTTTGAAAGTCATTATAAACCTCTTTTACATTGGGATCATTTAGATTTTGCTCCAGGAATTTATATAAATTGTTAAAAATTATTTTCTGGTCTGCTATTTTCTGTATTGTGGGATTGTCCTTACTGTATTGTGTCAGATTGACTACAAGATACATTGTTTCCAGCCATCCTCCAGCCGCCAGTATGGCCAATGTATTAATCCTGTTGTTTTTCTCCAAATACCTGATAATATCAAAGTAAGTGTCATTAGAGATTGCAATTAGCGAATCTTTGTTTGTACCCAGGTTATTAATCCTGTGTATCAAACTCTCGTTGAATACATCTGACAGGCCGATATTATCGCTAAGCTGTTTTACTGCATCAAGATATTTTTTTGTTTCCTCCTTTTTACCAAAGGCAGCGCAATAGGCAAGGTCTGCCGAATAAATCCCAAAGTTTAATTCCTGCAATAGCGTATTATCATATTTCTCCAGGTTTTCTGGCGGATTGGGAAGTGTAGGGTCATAATGCAGGTCGGGTGCATTGGCAAAACCGAATATATCATCCGGAGATGGTACCAGGTAGAAAATTTTTATCTCCGAGCTATCAGTCTTTTTGCTTTCCACTGTGGTGGTCGTCTTTTTCTTTTCCTCCGTTTTTTTCTTTTCTTTTTTACATCCGGAGGGGAATATTATAGCCAGGCTAAAAATCAGAAAAAGAAAAAAGTAACTTTTCTTCATAATAGTAAAATTTTGAGTTTTTTTCTTTTCAGACGTTTTCTAAAATACATTTTTTTTGTTTAAAAATAAAGCTTGTTTTGACTATTCGCAACAGTGATAAATTATTTTAAATGATAATGAGGCATTTGTTTTTTTATGAAAAATATCTCAACTTTGCACAGCTAAAGTTTATACTGTGGGTTATGTCTTTTTCCGATATATATAAGATACCATTTAAGGACCTTGACCAGGGTAAGATACATAGATTTGAGTTTGAGGTGGATAATGATTTTTTCCGTCACTACGAATACTCACAATACAAAGAAGGTTCTGTTAAAGTACTGGTGGATCTGGTAGTCAATCCGGATAATCTTGTACTGGATTTTTATTTGTCCGGAAAAGTTAAAGTGGTATGTGATGTTTGTCTGGGAGAGTTTTTTCATCCAATAGATTATCATTCCACTTTATACGTTAAGCTTGGCGATTATAATACCGACTGGTTTGATTATGATGATGAGATTGTTATAGACAGGGCTGATACAAATTTGTATATTGCCAAGCATATTTATGACTTTATCAATCTGGCATTACCTATTAAAAAGGTGCATCCTCTGGATGAAAATGGAAATCCTACTTGTGATCCTTTTATGCTGGAGAAGCTCCGTGAGCTCTCTCCTACTCATGAGGAGCACCAGGATATTGACCCACGTTGGGAACAACTAAAAAACTTGTTAAACTAAATAAAACAAATACCAATGGCTAATCCGAAAAGAAAAACATCAAAGACACGCCGCGATAAGAGAAGAACTCATTACAAGGCTGTTGCACCTAAATTGGTTAAGTGCGAAGTATGCGGCGCTATGCATCAAGCTCATAGAGTTTGCCCCGTATGCGGTAGCTATCGCGGTAAGCCCGTATTGCAGGAGGAGGAATTGTAAGAATATTTAGCCCTTCTGCAAGAAAATCCGGTGCAACCTGGTTGCCCGGATTTTTTTATTTATTTCTGCTTTTTGGAATTAAAGTTTTGGTTTTATGAAAAATTTATAAATTTACCACCAAAATTAAATCTGAAATTATGGTTTCATTAAAAGAAATTCAGAAGTTTATTCAAGAATTAGCTAAAGCGGATATTGTAAAGATAGAGCTCAAAAGCGAGGATTTGGAGTTAAATGTCCAGTTCAAGCCAGAAGTTAAGACTATAGAGAAAAGCGAAGATAAAATAATCATTCCTCAGGCTTCGGTTGCTATGCCACCTCAGCCTGTTGTGCCCCCTGCACCGGCGCCTCAGCCACAGCAAGTCCAGCCACCACAGGCACCATCTGAACAGGAGAAAAAAGAGGATGAAGATTTGATTGCTATCAAGGCTCCTATGGTTGGTACTTTTTATCGTCGTCCTGCCCCGGATAAACCTCCTTATGTTGAGGTGGGCGATTATATAAAGCCTGGTGATGTGGTTTGTATTATTGAAGCTATGAAGCTCTTTAACGAGATTGAAGCCGAGGTGGAGGGAACTATTGAGAAAATACTTGTGGAAGATGCTACTCCTGTAGAGTATGACCAACCTCTGTTTTTAGTTCGCCCTGCCAAAAAATAGAATTTTAAAAGTCTGGATTGATGTTTAACAAGATACTTATTGCCAACCGCGGCGAAATAGCTCTTCGTATTATACGTACGGCCAGGGAAATGGGAATTAAAACAGTAGCTGTTTATTCTACGGCCGATGAAGATTCTTTGCATGTACGTTTTGCTGACGAAGCCGTATGTATTGGTCCGCCCGAAGGCGCAAAGTCTTATTTGAATATTCCACAGATAATGGCTGCTGCCGAGGTCACAGGCGTGGACGCTATTCATCCAGGATATGGTTTTCTGGCAGAAAATTCTTTGTTTGCCCGCATTTGTGAGGAAAACGGCATAACTTTTATTGGACCTACTGCCGACCAGATTGATAGGATGGGTGATAAAGCTACTGCCCGTAAAATTATGATTGAAGCCGGAGTGCCCGTAGTCCCTGGTTCCGACGGTATTGTAGATGACCTGGATACAGCAAAAGGAATTGCCAAAGAAATAGGATATCCTGTTATTTTGAAGGCTACAGCAGGCGGAGGTGGAAAAGGTATGCGTGTTGTATGGTCAGAAGATGAGTTTGAGGCTGCATGGAATACTGCTAAGCTTGAAGCTAAATCCGCTTTTGGAAATGACGGTGTTTATATTGAAAAGTTTATAGAAGAGCCGCATCATATTGAGATACAAATTGCTGGAGATAAATATGGACGAGTAGCTCATTTATCCGAACGTGAATGTTCCATACAACGCCGTCATCAGAAATTGATTGAGGAAACCCCTTCGCCATTCATTACCGAAGAGTTAAGAGAGAAAATGGGAGAGGCTGCCGTGAAAGCTGCACAGGCAATTAACTACCAGAGTGTTGGTACTGTGGAATTCCTGGTGGATAAAGACAGGAACTTCTATTTTATGGAGATGAATACCCGTATTCAGGTGGAACATCCTATTACCGAGGAGGTTATTGAATATGACCTTATTAAAGAGCAGATAAAAATTGCAGCAGGTGTGGCTATATCCGGAAAAAATTATTATCCACGTAAGCATGCTATTGAGTGCCGTATTAATGCCGAAGATCCATTTAATAATTTTATGCCTTCGCCGGGAAAAATTACTGTATGGCACATGCCCGGAGGCCATGGTGTAAGAGTCGACTCTCATGCTTATGCTGGATATGTCGTTCCTCCATATTACGATTCCCTGGTAGCAAAATTAATTGTTACCGGAAAAGAACGTGAGGAAGCTATACGTAAAATGTTACGCGCTCTGGATGAGTTTGTTATAGACGGTATTAAGACCACAATACCTTTACATAAAAGAATTTTATCTCATCCTGATTTTGTAAAAGGAAATTATAATACTAAATTTCTGGAAACTTTTAAAATCACGGAAAATGAAGAATAAAGTTAATGGCGAAGTGGCTCCTAACGTTTTTAATATTATCGGAGCTGGAACAAAAATTACTGGTAATATTGAAGCCAATGGAGATTTGAGAATAGATGGTAACCTGGAAGGAAACCTGCATACCGCAGGTAAATTGATCATCGGCGAGACTGGTTTCATCAAAGGCGAGACAAAGGTAAAAATAGCAGATATTTCCGGAAAGTATGAAGGTAAACTCATTGCTTCCGAATTAGTGGTATTACGTGCCGGTTCCAATTTTACCGGTGACCTTTTCACAAACAAAATTATCATTGAGGAAGGTAGTGTCTTCAATGGTACCTGTACAATGAAAAAAGAAACAAATGTTCCACCCAAACAGGGACAAAAAACTAACAAATAGTTTGTAAGCCGCCGATATAGGCGGCTTTTTTGTTTTTTTAGATTGATTTATATCCCTGCCCCGAAACTATTTTATTACATTCGCATAAAAACTTTATGGAGAAAAATCTCACCAGAGGAGTCCGTATATTGCTTGGCGATCCCAAGAAAGCTGTGATAAAATTATCCCTTCCTATGATGGTTGGGATGTTGGTACAAACACTATATAATCTTGTGGACGGTATTTGGGTAGCAGGATTAGGAAAAGATGCCCTGGCCGCTATTGGTCTGTTTTTCCCTGTTTATATGATTATTGTATCGTTGGCCTCTGGATTGTCTGTCGGTGGTAGTTCGGCTATTTCCAGAAAAATCGGGGCAAAAGATAAAAAAATGGCTGACTGTGCAGCTATTCATTCCTTAACCATGACTTTAATTTTGGGATTACTTATTACCATTGCTACTTTCCCTTTTTTGTCCCGTATTTTTAGTATGCTTGGCGCTACTGGACAGGTACTTAAATATGTCACCGGATATTCCAGGATTATTATTGGTTCTACTTTAATAATTTTCTTTTCTAATATTGCAGGTGGTATTTTGAGAGGAGAAGGTGATACCCGGCGTACAATGTATGTGATGATTTTAGGTTCTGTGCTTAATATTTTCCTTGACCCTCTGTTTATTTATGTTTTCAAAATGGGTATTAATGGTGCTGCCTGGGCTACTATTTTGTCTATTACTATTTCCTCTCTTTTCCTGTTTAAGTGGCTCTTTGTGAATAAATCCACTTATGTCAGCTTTGATTTTAAACATGCACGATACAATCCTTCTATTATTAATGAAATATTGAAGGTGGGCTTACCTGCTTCGTTCTCGCAGTTATCAATGGCTCTGGCAGTTTTTGTGATAAATATTATAATTGTAAAAGTTGGTGGTACCGACGGCGTGGCTGTTTTTACCAGTAGCTGGCGTATTGTCATGTTCGGGATTGTACCTCTGTTAGGAATTGCTATAGGTGTTACAGCTGTTACTGGTGCGGCCTATGGAGCCAGGGATGTGGATAAATTGAAAACAGCCTATTTTTATGGTGTGAAAATAGGATTTGTCATAGAGTTGTTGATTGCAGCCCTGGTTTATATATTTGCTATGCAGCTGGCTTTCCTTTTTACTTATTCCAAAGGTTCTGCCTCTCTATCTCCAGATATGATATTGGCACTTAGAATATTGGTTTTGTTTTTGCCAGGCGTGCCTCTGGGGATGATAACATCTTCAATGTTCCAGGGTATAGGTAAAGGGATGTATGCTTTCTGGGTAACTTTCCTGAGAACGATTATTTTTCAGCTAATTTTTACTTATTTATTCGGCATAGCTTTAGCTATGGGGCTCAGGGGTGTTTGGATAGGTATAACACTTGGTAATCTGACTGCGTCACTGGTGGCTTTCACATGGGGACAGTTTGTTATAAAACGCTTGATCCATCAACTTGATACTCCTGCTGTGGCAATGGATGTTTGAAAAATCATGGGGCGCTTTTTCTCTCGCCCCATGATTAAGCCAGATATTAATAAAATACTTTTTCAGTCAGAGATTTTATTATTGAATTGAAAATCATAAGGCCATCTGTATTCCCCAGTTCATCATCTGCTGCCCGCTCAGGGTGTGGCATCATCCCAAAGACATTTTTTTCTTCATTACATATTCCTGCAATGTTTTCAATAGAACCATTTGGATTGAACTCCTCGGATAAACGTCCGTATTCATCACAATAACGGAATAGTATCTGGCCATTTTTACGCATTTTTGTTATCTCCGGTCCAGGTGCGTAATATTTGCCTTCGGCATGGGCAATAGGAATCTTCAAAGCATATTCCGATGGAATCTGGTTCGTTAAAATAGTATGGCGGTTATCCACTTTGATATAAACATTTTTGCAGATAAATTTTCCATTGTCATTGGGCAACAGTGTACCAGGCAGTAATCCTGCTTCGCATAATATCTGAAATCCATTACAAATACCGAAAACAAATCCACCCCTGGACGCATATTCCTTTATGCTCTGCATAATGGGAGAAAATTTGGCCAGACCTCCGGCACGTAAATAATCACCATAAGAAAATCCTCCCGGAATGATAATGCCATCTACTCCTTGCAAATCTGTTTCTTTATGCCATAATTTTATCGCCTCCTGGTCAAGGATGTCTTTTATCACGTAAACCACATCATCATCACAGTTGGAACCAGGGAATACTACTATGCCAAATTTAAGCTTCATGTTTTTGTTTTTTTGCTGATTTATAAATTTCGTAACCTATACCTCCTATTAATATCAGCAGAACAATTAATGAGGCTAACTGGGAAATTTTCCGTCCTACATAATAGGCAGCAGGTTTGAATACCATAATAATTGTATGGTCTCCTGCCGGAACAATTACGCCTCGTAATATAAAATCTGTGTTTATGATAGGAACTTCCTTGCCATCAATATATGCATGCCATCCCTCCGGATAATATACTTCGGAAAATACCGCAAACTCCGTATTAGCTGAATGTGTACGATAAACAAGTGAATCCGGTTGATAATAGCTTAACACTATCTTACGCTCTGGATCAGCATTTAAGGATAATTCCGGGAACTTTATATTTTCGTATTTTTTACGGTTGATAACAGCTGTCCGTTTAAGGTCAACTTCGTTCAATGCTTCTATTTCTTCCTTGGGGGTATTTACGAATTTATAACTATCAACAAACCACGCATTGCCGTATGCATAAGGATTAATTATAGGCACGGAGTTGGGGTCAACTATTATATATAATGTGTTGAGCATGTGTAATACTTGCATTGGCCGTATTACATCCATAATTCCAGCAGTGCTGTCCTTTAGGGCTTGTACAATAGTTATGGCATACGGACGCAGATAAAAATCTATTATATCCTGGTATCTACGCAGCTTTGCTGCACTATAACCGCCTATGTGCTGATGAAATGCGGAAGTCATGGCGTCATTGAACGGATCAACAGTCAGGTTAAGTACGCGATAGTCCTTTTGTTGAGTCTTTTGTATGAATATATCTGCTGGTGTAGGTTTAATATCATTTTTTACAACACGCCTGGGTTTGAAATCTTTATATCCCAGATAGCGTGTATCAATACTCCACAGGTCTATCACGATGAGCAGGCCAAGGCCTAAGTATAGCCACTGCGGATTTTTATAAAAGAACTTGCTGTATGCCCATATTAATACTGCAGCAAGCGTGATGAACAGAAAACTCCTGATAGCCGAAGCTTTTACTATCATAGCCCTTACTGCCTCAAGGTCATTGAAAAATCTTTGTATCTGGCCTGCATTTGCCGGATTTTGAGAAATGACGGTTTTGAGGTATTCCTGTTCCTGGGGACTTAACAGGGAACCTGCAAGTTTGGGTATGAGATAAATAAGCAAGGCCACACCTGCGGTTAAGCCGAATGAAATATAAAAATATTTTGCTTTCTCACTGATGATTTTCGGATTTTCAACAATTTCCTTTATTGCCATAGCCGATATGATGATTACAGTGAGGCTGGCTATAACAAGTATCATAGACGGCACACGGAATTTATTGTACAAGGGAACATAATTCCAGAACAGGTTGGTCAGCAGTTTGAAATGTCCGCCCCAGGCCAGCATTATAGATAATAAAGTCGCTGCAAAAAGCCACCACTTGGCATCGTCTTTTACTATAAACATACCCAGAACAAACAGGAAAATTATAATAGCCCCAAAATAAACCGGCCCTGCTGTAAAGGTCTGTGGTCCCCAATAACGTGGAGATTGTGCTATATATTGCTTAAACGGAGATGTGATTTTTTGCATTAATTGTGGGTCATTACCAATGTAATCACTTTCTCCGCCTTTTATATCGGGTATCATTAAGGTTAATGTCTCACTTACTCCGTATGACCATGCCATAGCATAACTTTTATCCAGTCCCTTTTGTTTTTTTCCGCCTTGTACCTCGCTTTGGCCTCCACGGATACTATATTTGCCTAATTCATAAGTTTCCCACAGTTTCATGAAATTCGGGCCAAGGGCTAATATTACCCCTATTATTGCTACAGCCGAGGCAATGATAAAGTGTTTTGATTGTTTATTTATTATCCAGTCTTTTATGAATTTGTAAATCACGTAGATAGCTATGAGAATA
This sequence comes from uncultured Bacteroidales bacterium, assembly GCA_964649975.1. Taxonomy (GTDB): domain Bacteria; phylum Bacteroidota; class Bacteroidia; order Bacteroidales; family S143-33; genus S143-33. The sequence continues at coordinate 18,855 of CAZYSM010000006.1, forward strand.
GCAGTGTAATAAACAATTTGCACGTGAGTGGTGCTTATCTGGGTGCCAAGGCTGACAGTCAGGGCCAGGGTACCCCATAGATATTGTCGGTAATCGTAAAGTAATATGAATGAAGCTAATACCAGAGGCATATATCCAATAGCATAAGCCTTTGTAATATGGCCTACTGCAATGATAATAATGTTATAGGAAGAAAAACCAAATGCAAGAGCAAGCACAGCACTTAGCCACTTGTCAAATCTTAGGGTTAATAGCAACAAATACATTCCCAGAAAATAAAGGAATAAAATCGCAGCTGTGGAATATGGTAATATATAAAACAGCGCTAATATTTCGCGGACTATACGGAATATATTTGGGTCAGATTTGGGCGGTGCGTATATCTGATAGTTTGGCATTCCGCTGAAAACAGAATTATTCCATAGACTGTAATGTCCTGTTTGTTCGTATAAATGTTTTGGCTCTTGACTCATTGCTTTGAAGTGCTCGGCATCCATTTGCCGCAAAACTTTTCCTTCAAAAGCTGGGGAGAAATACAAAACCGTTATCACAAAAAAGCCAAATATGATTAGCACATGAGGCAAAAGTTTCTTTAAATACGTTAATACCTTGGTCTTCATATTGTAATGATTTTCAATTTTCTTCTTATTTTTGCCAAAGTTATAGAATTTTAACGGATAAAGAAAAAAACATGGTGAGGATTACACATTATAAATATAAATGTATCGGATGTGCTTATTGCGTGGAAATTGCTCCTGAACGCTGGAAAATGAATGAACAGGATGGCAAAAGTGATTTAATTGACGCTAAGGAGAAAAATATGGTGCAGACTGTGGTTGTGGATGATTTTGAATATCACCAAAATAAACAAGCCGCTGAAGTTTGTCCGGTCGGTTGTATTAAGGTGGAAAAGTTTTAACAATGAAAGTGTTAATTACAATAGATTGGTATTATCCTGCTTATAGGGCTGGTGGGCCGGTCACCTCTGTATTTAATCTTGTTAATGCCCTTAAGGATGAATTTGACTTTTGGGTGCTTACTTCCAATAAAGATTATGGTAATGTTGATTTAGCAGTGCCTGTTAATACATGGGTCAATATTGCTGAGAGGCACCATGTGTTTTATGCTTCTTCGTTATCTGCTTATTTGGGGCAGTTAAAATCCGTGGATTTTGATGTGCTTGTAGTTAATGGAATTTATTCCTGGAAATTTTCTGTTTTGCCTGTATTATTGTGGCGTAGCTATGGCAAGATTATTTTCCCCAGGGGGATGCTTTCCCAACATTCTCTTAGTTTGAAGTCGCATAGAAAAAAAATTTTTTTATTCCTGGCAAAGATGTTGACTTTTTATAAGAATACTTGTTTTGTTGCCTCCTCTGCTGCCGAGCAAGAAGAAATAAAGCGGATTTTTCCTGGCAAAAACGTATTTATGCTTGAAAATTTTGTTACTCTCCCTGAATTCCACTATCCCATAGAAAAAAAGAAAGGCATTTTGAGACTTTTTTCCCTTGGTCGTCTCTCTCCGGTTAAGAATTACGAATTTGCGATGGAGGTGATGTCCCGCATTATTAGAGGGAAAATTATCTGGGATATTTATGGAGGTGTAGAGAATGAAGATTATTTTAGAAAGTTGAAAAACAAAGCTGCCTATATGCCAGCATCTGTTGATATTAATTTTAAAGGAAATGTATCTCCGGACGAGCTGCCCAAAACTATTTCGCAATACCATTTTTTGTTTTTGCCTACCCGGGGCGAAAATTTTGGACATGCTATCTATGAAACCTTAGCCGCAGCTCGTCCGGTTATTATTAGTAATCGTACTCCATGGAGCCAGATCCCACAGAAAAAAGCTATCTGGGATTATCCTCTTGAGATAGAGCCTTTTGTGGATGCTATTTATAAAGCTATGGATATGAGCCAGGAAAATTTCAATGAATTGTGTTATGCTGCTTTCTCTTCTGCTAAGGAAATTTTCTCTCGTGTAAATGATAGAGATAAAGCCAAAAAAATATTATCTTTATGTAAACTAAAAAATAGATAAAAATCGGCTATGAAAAGATATATTTTGCTTATTGTTTCTGTTTACCTGTTTTTGAGTCTTGATGCCCAATCCATTGACTTTAAGAAAAATTATTCTCTGGCACAGCGTTTATATGAGAACGGTATAATTGAAAAAGTTATAGCTAAACCACAAAAAACAGATAAAGATTTAAGAATGGCTTTATTATTAGCCGAATATTATAAATGCTCAAATAGCGAGATTCCGGATAGTGAGATGCGAATAGTCCTTTCTTTGTATCACAATGATTTTTCCTGGCAGAAAAAGGATTTACCTGTGGTAGAGGCAGAATATTTCAAAATGATCAATGATATTGACCGAATGCTCCATACAAAAGACTTTTCTTATCTGGAAAAATTAATTCTTATACCTTAATCTTGATGGAAATGTTATTAGCACGCCGTTTGTATAGTGGCGATAAGGTATATTTGATTGCACCTGCCGGACGTATTTCAAAGGAGAAGTTTAGTAAATTGAAAACAATAGTGGAAAGCTTTGGTCTTGTGCCAATATGGAATGATGAGGCTCTCAGTGGATACGGTTATTTTTCTGCCACTGATGCAGTGCGTCTGGACGATATGATTAAAGCTTTTTCCCATCCTCAAGCTAAGGGTATTTTTTGTTTGCGGGGAGGATATGGATCTACGCGTCTATTGAAATATATTCCTTATTCATTGATAAGGAAAAATCCTAAGGTTTTTCTGGGATTTAGCGATGTTACTGCTTTGCAGATGGCCTTTTTTAAAAAAACTGGATTGGTTACTTTTCATACCAGTCTTAATTCTCTGGATCACGCTTATACTGCTGAGTTATTTAAACAAATGGTATTTGATCCGCAGGAAGTTGAAATTCCTTTGGTTACAGATTTTCATCCCTCGCCAGTTATTATAAAACCTGGAAGTGCCAGGGGAATACTTGTCGGCGGAAATTTATCATTACTCGTATCTTTGATAGGGACAGGTTTTTTGCCGCACTTCCGTAATCGTATCGTTTTTATTGAGGAAGTAAAAGATCCGCCCTATAAGATTGACAGAATGCTTAATCATTTGTTTATGGCTACTGACATACAGCATGCAGCTGGAATTATCCTGGGTATTTTTCATGGATGTCAGTGGCAGGAGTATTATGAAACCAAAGATTTTGCTTTTTCTCTGGAAGAAATTTTTGAACATTACTTTAATGTAATCAAAGGCCCGGTTATTTACAATTTCCCTCTGGGACATGTTGAAAAAATTGCTGTTCTCCCTATGGGGGCACGGGTGTATATTGATACTGATGTCTTGTCTTTAAAAGTTTTAAATCCTGTCGTAAAATGAGAAAATATTTTACACTGGTAATAATGGTATTTTTGCTTTTTACAGCCAGAGGTCAACGTTTTCAGGGTGGTATGGTGTTAGGCCTTGCCGGAAGCCAAATAGATGGAGATGGATATTCTGGCTATTATAAACCAGGCCTGGAATTGGGAACCTTTGCCGATTTAGTGTTATCTCCTTATTTTTCTTTACGTTCCGGCGTCTTTATGGTGCAGAAAGGTGCTCATTCCTCCGCTAAACAGCCTTATTTCAAAACTGTTGTTAATGAAGTGGAAGTCCCTTTGTGGATTAATTATTATCCTTATACCCGTATTGGCATCAGTATTGGTACCAGCTTTTCGTATATATTTAGCGCTTATTATCATAGCTCTTATTATCTTTCCAGAGAGGATTTAGGAATAGGGAATATGGATGTGGATTTATATTTTTCATTGAATTATAAGTTTTCTCCACATCTGACGCTTCGCGCAGCTTATCGCTACGGAATGATACCAATTACTCGTCCAATACGCTGGGAATGCTGGAAACAAAGTGTTTATCTTTTCTGGCTTTCAGCTTATCCAGGGACTTCTAAGCCCTGCTGGTGGACAAATACCGCTTCGGTTAGTCTTGAATTTAAAATTGGTAAGCAGAAATGAAATTGATTGTCGGAATTACAGGGGCCAGCGGTGCAATATATGCCAAAAGGTTGTTAGAGAGAGTAGTAAATTTTGATGTAGAAGTTGCCGCTGTATTTTCTGAGAATGCAGAAATTGTATGGAAACAGGAGCTTGGGGAGGCCGTTAGTTTGCCTGATAGTATTGTGCAATATAATAACAAGGATTTTTTTGCACCTTTTGCTTCTGGTTCTTCGGGGTATGATGCCATGGTCATTTGTCCTTGCTCAATGGGCACACTCGGCCGTATAGCAACAGGTATCTCTGATTCGCTTATTACACGGGCAGCAGATGTAATGCTGAAAGAAAATAGAGCATTGATACTTGTTCCGCGCGAAATGCCATACAATTTAATCCACGTGGATAATATGAAAAGATTAATTTTAGCGGGAGCTACAATTATTCCGGCTTCACCTTCGTTTTATTCCTGTCCGGATAGCATAGAAGCGCTTGTGGATACTGTTATTGATAAGATTTTTTTGCAATTGGGTTTTGATTTCAATAGATTTAAATGGGGCAATGGCACATAAAACTTTTAACAATCAAAAAAAATTAGTTTCTTTGTTGGATAATATTTTTAAACCATGAGGAAGGCTTTAATCGCCATATTCATTTTTTTGGGAGCAGTTGCATACGGACAGCAGGATCCGCAGTTTAGTCATTATATGTTTGCCGTGCCATTTTATAATCCTGCTTATGCAGGGTTAAGTGGAGATATTTCTGTTAATCTGTTAAATCATAATCAGTGGCTGAAATTTGAAGGTGCACCCAGAACCAATCTTTTGACTGTGGATGCCCCGATTGATGTATTAGGAAAAACTTTTGGCATTGGCGCAAAAATATTGAGCGATCAATATGCTTTTATTCAAGATTTATCTTTTGGATTGTTAATGGCTTATCAAATAGATGTTGGACTGGGAAAATTAAGTGTAGGCCTCTCGGCCTCGGCTTTTTCCAAACAATTCAAAGATGTTAACTGGAATTTTCCGGATAGACCCGAACAGTTGTTTGATAATCAGAGTAGAAGCATGGTGATGGATTTTGATTTGGGCGTTTTCTATATTTATAATAATTTGTTTGCAGGTTTTTCTGTGACACATATAACTGCACCAAATTTTGTTTTTATTTCGCAGGGGGGCAGTCAAGCCCAGGTGGGCTTAGTGAGACATTATTATCTTACAGCAGGATATAATATTACTTCGGCAAATTCGTTGTTTGATATAACGCCATCGTTTCTTGTTAAGTCTGATGCACGTTCCATACAATTTGATGTAAATCTGTCTGTTTTATACAATAAAAAATTTTGGACAGGCGTTAGTTATAGAAATGGAGAATCCATTGTGGGGTTTGTAGGAACGTCCTATTTCAAGGACATCAGAATAGGGCTTAGTTACGATGCTTTGATAAATACAATTAACAGAGTTAGTAACGGTACTTTTGAAGTTTATCTAGGGTATAATTTTTCTTTATTGAGAATGGAAAAACCACAACATTATCATAACGTGAAAACCTTATAAAAATGAAAACCAATTATATCATGAAAAAAATTAAGGCTCTACTGTTTATAAGCCTTATAGCTTTATATTTTATAAGCTGTAATACATCGTCTTCCATTGAGCATGAGTTGACAGGAGTGCCTAATCGTCCTAAATGGTTTGAGCCCGAGCCATTAGGAATGGCTTTTATACCGGCAGGATCTTTTAATATGGGCCAAAATGACCAGGACGTGCCTATGGCTTTTAATACCCAAACTAAGACTGTTTCCATTGATGCTTTTTGGATGGATATTACTGAAATTACAAATAATGAATATCGTCAGTTTGTTTATTGGGTGAGAGATTCTATTGCTATGCGGCTTTGTATTATGAATAGTGCGGACCTGGAACAGGTTTTTACTTATCAGCCTAAGGGTAAAAAAGGTGCTGAGACAGAAACTACCACCGAGGACCATCCACCTTTCCTCAATTGGGCTAATCGCAGATTACTCTGGGATCCTAAATTCAAACAGGCTGATGCTGTTAAGGAAGCTCTCCAGCCTCTGTATTATGACGAGCAGGATAGATTATACGCCCGCCGCGAGATTGATACCCGTAAGCTCGTATTTGAATATTCTTGGGTGGATCTGAGACAGGCTGCTAAGTACCAGAATAAATACATTTATGACGATTTAGGAAGCACCCTTGACGAAGTATATAAACAGGGTAATCCACAAAATATGGGCCTGCCAAAAGGACATTATGAAGGAAAAATCGTTAACTATGATTATGATAATTTTGGTGTGGAGGAAGATTTCAAAAATCGTGGAGCTCTTGTTCAACACATGAAAGTGCCTGTTTATCCGGATACTCTGGTGTGGATGAGAGATTATACATATTCATATAACGAACCTATTGCAAGAAAGTATTTCTGGCATCCTGCTTTTGATGATTATCCAGTAGTTGGCGTTACCTGGTGGCAGGCTAATGCTTTTTCGGCCTGGAGAACTAAGATTATGCGTGACTGGAGTAATAGAAACCATACCCCTGTTTTTGAAGATTACCGTCTGCCTACCGAAGCTGAATGGGAATATGCTGCCCGTGGAGGTAATCCTGGCACCATTTATCCTTGGGGTAGTCCTTACACCAGAAACAACCTTGGTTGTTTCCTTGCTAACTTTAAACCACTCAGAGGTCGTTATGGTGTGGACCTGGCTAACAGGACTATTAAAGTGGCTACATACGAACCTAATGATTATGGTCTGTATGATATGGCAGGTAATGTAGCTGAATGGACTGCAGACTCTTACGACGAATCAGCTTATTCCTTTATGCATGACCTTAACCCAACTGTACAATTCTTTGCCCGTAATGATGACCCACCTGTTAGAAAACGTAAGGTTATCCGTGGTGGTTCGTGGAAAGATATTGGATATTATCTGCAGTGTGGAGTTAGAAGTTATGAATATCAGGACTCTGCAAAGTCTTACATAGGATTTAGAAACGTTCGTTCTTATCTGGGTACAGGTATCCCTGAGGCTTATCAATAAAATATTAATATATTTTAAAACGAAAAAAGGAGGTAACCAATACCTCCTTTTTTCGTTTACACTAAAAAAAAGTTTATTTGTGGAATATATTTTGATTTCTTTTTTTTAAATGTTATTTTTACGTTAGAAATAAATTTTAAACACTATAATTATGGGATTCTGGGATTTCAGGGAAAAGTACTGGTGGAAAAATTTTATTCACAAACTTTATAGTTGGGGTGCATCTGTTGTTTTGGTTGGTGCACTTTTTAAGATTACTCACTGGCCAGGTGCGAATATTATGCTTACTGTTGGTTTGCTTACAGAAGCTTTCATCTTTTTCATGTCTGGTCTGGAACCACCTCACGAGGAATATGATTGGACCTTGGTATTCCCCGAGTTGGCCGGTATTACCGACGAAGAGGAATTGAGTAAATCCAGTCCAGGTAGAGATAAGGTACTCTCCCGCAGATCTGGTGGTAGCGATGCTTCCTTTGAAGCTCTGGAAAAATTTGAACAGATGCTTGAGAAAGCTGGTGAGGGTAATTTATTTGAAAAATTACATGATGGTCTGGAGAAGTTAAATCAGAATGTTTCTACTCTTAAAGATATTACCGAAACAGGTGTTGTTACAGCTGAATTTACTGATAGCATGAAGGAGGTTGCCCAGAAAGCTAAGAATCTGGGAGAAACTTTTGACCAGGGTAGTAAGAAGTTTACAGAAGCAGCTGATACTGTGGCTTACTCTGCTGACAACCTGGGGGATAAGTTTAACAAAGTGGCTCAGGACTTGGAACGTAATAACGAGATGTTGAATAATTCTTATCAGCAGCTGGCTAATTCTATGCAGGTGGATTTCTCTGCATTGGCTGAGGGTAATAAGCAATATAACGATAATATTGCTATGTTGAATAAAAATCTTGCTGCTGTTAATGCCATTTTTGAAATGCAGCTTGAAGAGGCTAACCTGGAGGATATGGTTAAGAAAATATCCGAAACTGCTCAATATGCTGATACTTATAATACCGAGATGCAGAAATTGGCTAAGAACTTGACTGCACTTAACGATGTATATGGTCGTATGCTTTCTGCCCTCAACGTGAAGATTGATTAATTTATTCAATTAAAAAAAATTAGTTATGGCAGAGAAAAATTTATCCCCAAGGCAGAAGATGATTAACTTGATGTATCTTGTACTTACTGCCTTGCTTGCTCTTAATGTTTCTGCAGAAGTTTTACATGCTTTTGTAAAAATAGAACAGAGTATCCGAAAGAGTACCAGAATAATCCAGGATAAAAATGCAGAATTATACGGGCGTTTCCAGAAATTATATCAGGAAAACCCAAAGAAAGTCCAAGAGTGGTACGATAAGGCTATGACTGTTAAAAATCGTTCGGACTCATTGTTTAATTATATTCAGTATTTAAAAGTTAAGACCGTAAGGGCTACTGACGGACCAGAAGGCGATCCTACAAATATTAAGCATAAAGATGAAAATAATGTGGGTGGTCAGGTGATGATACTGGAAGGAAATGGTAAGAAACTTAAGGAGGCGTTGAATGAGTACAGGAATTATTTGCAGAGCTTGATTAAGGATACCACATCTAATTTATATCATAGTCTGGATTCAACTTTTGATACTCGCGACGTAAGAGCTGAAGATGGTTCCATAGTGCCCTGGGAGGTAGCTATGTTTGACCAGTTGCCGCTGATAGCGGTTGTAGCTAATATGTCAAAGATACAGAATGACATCCGAATGTCGGAAAACAGTGTGATTAGTTATTTGCTAGAACAAATTGGTGCTGGAGAGTGGAAATTCAATAAGTTGGAACCTATAGTTTATGCTCAGAAAGGTTATGTCTTACAGGGAGAACCTTATGAAGCCAAAATTTTCCTTGCCGCTTATGATACTACTCAGCAGCCTATTGTTGTCCTGGATGACGGTACACAACTTCCGGTGGAAAACGGTAAGGGTATTTATAAAGTAACAAGTAATTCTGTAGGTATCCATACTTTCGGAGGAGTTATTAAAGTTAAGTCTCCTGCTACGGGTAATTATGTAGAATTTCCGTTTAAAGGAGAATACCAGGTTGCGGCTCCTGCAGTAGCTATTTCTCCTACAAAGATGAATGTATTTTATATAGGTGTTGACAACCCTGTTGCTATCACTGCTTCGGGTGTACCGGCAGAAGCCTTGCAGGTGAGGATAGGTCCTATTGGCACGATTAAGCGTGTAGGAGCTGGTAAGTATATCGTTAGAGTAAACAAGGTTGGTAAGACGACTGTTTCTGTTTATGCCAAGGTTGGTGATCAGTCCCGTAAACTTGGCGCAATGCAATTCCGTTGTAAGACTGTACCAGACCCCAAGGCTCGTGTTGGTAACCTCAAGCCTGGGCCTGTTGCTAAGGCTGTATTATTAGCTCAGAGATTTGTTAAAGCAGAGTTGGAAAACTTCGTATTTGACCTGAAATTCCCTGTTACTAGCTTTACAGTTTCTGCTACTATCGGTTCCTTTACCGAAGAGTATCCTACAAGAGGGGCTATTATAACTCAGAAACAGAAGAATCTTATTCGTCAGTTGAAACCAGGACAAAAGGTTTACTTTGAGAATATTAAAGCCCGTGCTCCTGATGGTTCTATTCGTGATTTGGGTACAATCAGTTTTAAGATTACAAGATAATTTTCTTGGTTAATACAATATTTTAGTTTTTATTTGAGTTATTAAAGAAAGTGGGATTTGATTTCCCACTTTCTTTTTAAATTTGTAATAAAAAGAATTCTACCATGAAAAAGATAATTTGGATACTTGTCTTTTCAATGATTTTGGGCTTTGTTTCCAGAGCCCAGGAAGGACTGAGAGTAGTTACTTTACCTTATGAGGAAGTTAATATTCCTTATCATAGTCCTTTACCCTATCAGTTTGTCAGGGAATCGGATATTATGTGGGCAAAGATTGTATGGCGCCGAATAGAGCTCTCGGAAAAGATTAACCAGGTTTTTTATTTTCCAACAGAGCCGGCTGCAGGATATCGTAGCTTGATAGACGTATTGTTGGACGGTATCCACAATAGAGGTTTGAATGCATATAAAGCTCGCGCTCGTGATGCCGGTCAGGAGTTTGACATTCCTATGACAGAGGAAGAAATTCATCAGGAGATGGGTGCTAAAACCGAGGTGCAGGTTGTTGAAAATCCTGAAGGAGGTTATGATTCCGTTACTGTTGATATTCCTTATGACCCCACACAAATTAAAGCTTATCTGGTTAAGGAGATTTGGTTCTTTGACAAGCAGCGTTCTGTGATGGATGTTCGTATAATTGGTCTTTGCCCTGTAAGAAAATACTATCGTGACGATGATGTGGAGCAAGCTAATCCGCTTTATAAAAAAGTTTTCTGGGTGTTATATCCCGAAGCACGTCCTTTGTTAGCCCGTAGTCCTGCTTATTTACCATATAGTGATGTTAAGAATTTGTCTTATGATGATATTTTCCAGAAGAGACTATTTTCCGGTTATATTTTTATGATTTCAGAGCCTAAAAGGCGTGAAATTGCTGAATATGAGCAGGGTTTGAATGTTTTGCTTCGTGCTCAGGAGTTGCAGAATATGATTACGGATTTTGAACAGTCTCTTTGGTCTTATTAAAATGGTTTTGGTATTATATAAAAAACGGGAGGCAGAGCCTCCCGTTTTTTTATATTTCTATTTCCATTTCTACTGGGCAATGGTCAGAATGGACAACATCTTTGAGTATAGAAACATTTTTGAGTTTAGGCTTGAGATCTGGGGTGATCAGATGATAATCAATCCGCCAGCCTTTATTTCGTTCCCGGGAGCGTTGCCGGAAACTCCACCAGGTATATTGTTCAGGTTCTTTATTAAATTCCCGGAAAGCATCAATAAATCCGTCTTCAATAAGCTGGGCAAACCATTCGCGTTCCTCAGGTAGGAAGCCCGAGACGTTAACATGGCCTTCTGGATTATGTATGTCTATCCACAGGCGGCAGATATTGAAGTCGCCACAGATAATTAGTTTAGGACGTTCTTTTTTTAATTCATTAACAAATTTTCTGAATAATTCCAGCCATTGCATTTTTATTTGCTGTCGGTGGTCACTGCTGGATCCGGAAGGAAAATAAGCATTTATTAATGTAACGTCGCCGTAATCAGCTCTTATTAAACGTCCCTCTTTATCAAAAAACTCATCCCCTATCCCGAAAATTACATTATCGGGTTGAGGTTTAGTTAACAATCCTACTCCGCTATAGCCAGGTTTTTCTGCGGAAAACCAATAGGTTTTATATCCTAAATCATGGAATATTTTGTCGTCAATTTGTTCTGGCCTGGCTTTGAGTTCTTGAATAGCAACTATATCAGGTTGTGCCTGAGCGAGCCATTTGTCAAAACCTTTTCTCAGGGCTGAACGGATGCCATTGAGATTGTAAGTAATTATTTTCATATTCAATTAATTTGACTAATTTTTTTACTTTTGATACAATCAAAAATAATCCATAATGTCCAAAAAGGAAAAGAAAAAAGGTAATAAAAAACAATACGGGGAGAATGTTAAACGCGGCCTTGTTGTAAAAACCACAGGTAGTTGGTATGAGGTTAAAATTGGGGATAAGAGGATAAAATGTAAAATAAGGGGAAAGCTTCGTTTGGAGGGATTTGATTCAACCAGTCCAGTAGTTGTTGGAGATTACGTTTTTGTGGAAATTAATCCTGAGAAAAATTCTTGTATGATAGTGGACATAGATACTCGTGAGCGTTGTATAATTAGGCGTTCGCAGAATTGGTCCAAGCAAAAACAGATTCTTGCCTGTAATATAGACCAGGCT
>CAZYSM010000006.1:30824-80498 GCA_964649975.1 uncultured Bacteroidales bacterium
CAGATGTATGAGTTGCGCTTTGGTGGATATATTATAGACACACCTGGTATAAGGGCTTTTGGGCTGGCAGGCCTGTCACAGCAGGATATAGCCCATAATTTTCCTGAGATGTTTCAGTATCTTGGTAAGTGTAAATTTTATAATTGTACTCATTTGCACGAGCCAGGTTGCGCTGTACGTGAGGCCGTGGAAAAAGGAGAAATTCCATGGTCACGGTATCGTAGTTATGTTAATATCATGCTTGATCAAAATGAAAAATATCGTAAAGAACCATAAAACAAAATTTTATGAGCATGCACGATCAATGGAAAGGTATTTTCTTATCAATAATTAGCGCTTTATCATTGTCTTTGGTGTATATTTTTAGTAAAGCAGCTTTGAACGAAATTAGCTTCTGGCAGTTTAATTTTTATTGGTTTTTATTTGCTGCTGTGGAAAACGGCATTTTCTTTTTTGCCACAGGATTACACAAAAAGTTTCTTTCGCTTCAATCCAAGGAAAAAAAATTAATCTTTTTGATTTCTTTTCTGGAACTGATTGGAACAGTGGCGTTTTTTGCCACAATAAAGCTATATAAAAATCCGACGGTTATTTCCTTTTTGGCTAACATAGTGCCAATAATGGTAGGACTATTAAGTTATATTTTTCTCAGAGAAAGGTTTAACTTATGGGAAACGGTAGGAATAATAATTACTATCATCGGAGCAATGATAATAGGCTATCAAAGTAGTGTGCTTAAAGAAGTGGAAAAAATCGGATTGGGCCTGACTCTGGTGGGAGTGTTTGTATTAGCATTTTCTGTAAACTCAGTATTAGCACGTGTATCGCTGCGCAACTCGCATCCTGTGATGATAACTTTTTTCCGTTCGCTTTTGCTTTTTATATTTGCTGTGTTTATGATTTTTTCTACGGGTGAAGACATCTCAATTAGCAGGGAAGGATTGAAAAATATTTTATTTGGTTCATTTTTAGGACCATTTTTTGGCGTAATAACGGCATTTTGGGCTCTTAAATATGTTGAAGCAACAATTTCATCAGTAATTATCAATGCCAAAGGCTTCCTGATTATGCTACTTGTTTATTGGTATTTGTCCATTGCTCCGCAGACTTATCAAATATATGGAGGTCTGCTGGCTGTGGCAGGTGTTGCAATTCTTTCCTATGGAAAACATTTGAAAATTAAAGCATTAACTATCAATGTTCAATAAACTGGTTTTCATATTTGTTCTTTTTTTCCCTTATTTGCTAAGCGCTCAGTTTGCTGTTTATCCACTGGATGGGCGTTATAATAATGTGTTAACCTTATTACTTGCTTCGGATACTTCTATGAATTTATCTTTTAATCCTCTGATTATTAGAGATGTTGATAATTCTTATCCTACTTTTAGTTATAATGGGAAAAGTAAATTGATAAAATATCTGTTTTTTAGTAATAATTTTGATTATGTGGATAGCAATTTCTCCATGCATTTGAATTTATTGGGTAATTATTCAGTTGGTTCAGTAAGAGGAGATTCTGTTGACTATTATCGTAATACCAGAGGTTTTGAAATATTTGGCAATCTTGGTAAGAAGATTTTTTATTATACAAAATTCCTTGAAAACCAGGCAGTGTTTGTCCCTTATGTGGATGCTTATATAGATACTATGTTCGTTGTGCCAGGTGAGGGCTGGTGGAAGCCTTTTGGAACTAACGGGCGTGATTATACTTATGCCTGGGGATATATTACTTTTAATCCTTTTGGTAATTTCTTTGTTGAGTTAGGCCATGGGAAAAATTTTATTGGAACAGGTTATCGTTCGTTAATATTATCGGATAATGCCTTTGTTTATCCTTATCTGAAAATGTATTACCATAAAGGTCATTGGTCTTTATATTCCTTATGGATGCAGAATTATATGTTCCACACCAGATATTATTTTTATCATTATTCCAAACATACTTCTTATAATGCAGTGTCATATTCGGATGGTCATTTTAATTTATCTATGGTGATTGCTACTGTATGGAAAACATCTGATTATACTTCTTATGTAAATCATTTTAGCCCATGGTTTTTCGTGCCTTTTTCCAGTCCTTTTGTTTACGGACTGGATGGAAAAAATAATGTTCTCTTGGCACTGGATTTTAATTATCGTTATAAAACTTTTGTGTTATATGGACAAGTGCTGGCTGATAAGATTAGTTTTAACCGGCCTCTTTTGTCCTCGGATAACCGTTTTGCTTATCAGGTGGGGGTGAGAACTTATGATTTGTTTTTCAATAATTTCAATTTTATGTCATTGAGATTATTGAGTGAGTATAATTTAGTCAGACCTTATACTTATTCCTCTTCATATCTTTATCAGGGTTTTTATCATTATAATCAGCTACTAACGCACCCTTTGGGGGCTGGCTTTAAGGAATATGTTTTTAGATCCACATGGAATTTGTGGAATTTGTCGGTAGCCTATCAATATTCCTATGCCCTGACTTCTTTGTCTGGACTGGCAGATGTTTTTGTGGATGCACATCAATATTATCCTCATTTGAGGATCGGAGAACATAATGCGGTAAGGATTATACATAATACTTTAAAATTTTCATTACTGCTTAATTCGCATACTGGATTGCGGATATATTTTTTGTTGGATAAGCGTAATTGGGATTCTCAAACTGGGAATAAACAAACTTTTTATAAGTTTGTAGGCTTAACTACCGATTTAGGTAGATTTTATTATGATTTTTAATTTTTTGAAACATGAAACTGGAAAATTTATATTCAAAAGCTATTAAATTACAGGATTTTACAGTAGAGGAATTAACTTTTTTGTATAAAAATGCACCTACTGCTGATTTGATGGCCCTCGCTCATGAATTACGGAAAATTCATAAGAAGGATGATAAGTATGTAGGCTGGATAATTGACCGTAATGTAAATCTCACAAATATCTGCGTGGCAGGATGTAAGTTTTGCAATTTCAGCAGGCATCTGAATGATCCTGATGGGTATGTTACTACTATGGAGGAATACCGTCGGAAAATAAAAGAACTGTTTGACCTTGGTGGTGATCAGTTGCTTTTGCAAGGGGGGCTAAATCCGCGTTTAGGCCTGGATTTTTATGAGAATCTTTTCAGATCTTTAAAAGCTGAATTCCCGGATTTGAAATTGCATGCTCTCGGTCCGGCCGAAGTGGCATATCTGGCCAAAAGAGAAAAACTCTCGTACAAGGAAGTGCTTATCCGTTTACATCAGGCTGGCCTGGATAGCTTGCCCGGAGCAGGAGCAGAGATTTTAAGTGACCGTGTACGCAGATATGTATCACCAGGTAAATGCACTACTGATCAGTGGCTGGCGGTTATGAAAGCGGCGCATGAATTGAATTTACCGACTTCGGCCACAATGATGTTTGGGTTTATTGAGACCATAGAAGAGAGAATGCAGCATTTGCTTTTAATCAGGGATTTACAAAAACAAAAGCCACAAGGCCATTATGGTTTTATTACTTTTGTGCCATGGACATTTCAAAAAGAAAATACTGAACTGGAAAAAGAATATCCAGATATTAAAGAAGCCTCGGCAGATGAATATGTCAGGATGATAGCCATTTCGCGAATAGCTTTAAACAATATAGAAAACATTCAGACTTCCTGGCTCACTGTTGGCAAAGAAATTGCTCAAATTACTTTGTATGGTGGTGCTAATGATTTTGGTTCAATAATGATTGAAGAAAATGTTGTCTCTTCGGCCGGGGCTCATTATTCTATGAATGCACAGCAGATACAGCAGGCCATACGTGAAGCAGGATTTATTCCCAGAAGAAGAAATCAAAAGTATGAATTTATTGATTAATTAATTAACTTTATGCAGGTAAATTAAATCATTGTCCCGATGAGGTTAAGAACAAAATTTATTTTACAGATACTTATCACGGTTATCATTGTGTCCTTTCTTATATTGGGCTACGTTAACTATACCTATGTGAAATTTACTACCAGACTCTCTTATAGTCTTACTGAATTGTATTCTACGGAGATTGCTGGGAGTATTCAGGCTAATTTGAAGTCGGATATGCGAATTATAGAAAATATGAAAGAATTTCTGGAATATAATATTAGACGAAATGATGGAAAGCTGGATAGGAGATTGTTGGTGGATTTATTGACTACTGTGAAAATAAATAATCCTGATTATCTTGCAACCTGGGCTTCTTTTGAGTTGAATTTCCTTGACCCTGCCTGGAGACTTACTCATGGCCGTATTCGTTATATTGTTATACTGGATAAAGGGTTGAGTAAGTATATTATTGATACCCTTGATGTTGATAAAGAGAATGTTAATGGAGCATATTATGAAATGAAAATAGGAAAGTATTCTTCCCTCATTATGAATCCGTATTTTTATACTTATTCTGCCGAAGACACGTCCTCATCCTATCTTGAGACCAGTATGGGCTTGCCTATGGAGTATAACGGCAAATTTATTGGTCTTATAGGTATAGATGTATCTTTGAAAAAGTTAAAGAAGCTGGTACAGATTGTTACACCGTTTAAAAAAAGTTTTGCTTTTTTGGTGGCTAATAATGGCGATATTGCTGCGCATCCGGATGATGCATTTTTAGGTAAGAGGATTACCCTGGTATATCCCGAATTGCAGAAATATTTTGTCCTGGATAGTATAAAAGCCGGGAAAAAGTTTTCTTTAAATGTTCAGTTCGGACAGAATAAAGAAGATTATTATTTTTCTTTTACTCCTATTGTGATAGCTGACAGACAGTTACCCTGGAGTTTGGTTTATGTAGTGCCTATTAGTCAGATATTATCTAATGTTAGATCGAGATTGCGTCTGTCCATTATTCCTTCATTAATTGCTTTTATTATTCTGTTCATAGTGATATGGATTTTTATAGTAGATATTTCCGAAAAAATAGAACGAGCCAACGAGACATTACATCGTCTCAGCTATGGTCATATAAACGAAAGCCTTAAGCTAAAACCACACGGTAGAGATGAGCTGGCCGAAATGTATCAATCTATTAATAAATTGATTGATAATCTCAATAGCACAGTTAAATTTGCTCTGGAGATAGGACGTGGCAATCTTGAGGCATTTTATGAACTTAAAAGTGATGATGATATTCTGGGGAAGGCTCTTATTGATATGAAAGTGAATCTTCAGCACGCAAAAGAAGAGGAAGAAAAGCGCCGGAAAGAAGCTGAGAAAATCAGCTGGCATCAGAATGGTATTACTGAGATAAACGAGATTTTGCGTATTAATAGTAATGATTTTGAGAAACTCTCTTTTGAGGTTGTTAAATTCCTTACTAAATATCTCAATGCTGTTCAGGGCGGATTGTATATTGTTGAGCAGAGAGAGAATAAAAAGATTATTAAGCTTGTGGTTGCTTATGCTTATGATAGGAAGAAGCAAATTGAAGCTGAATTTGAAATAGGAGAAGGGCTTATAGGTCGGGCAGTGATGGAGAAGAGTATTGTTCATATTAAAGATCTGCCGCAGGGTTATGTTTTTGTTACCTCTGGTCTGGGCGGTGAAACACCTGATAATTTGATTATTCTACCGCTGATTTTTGAGGAAGAAGTTTATGGTGCTATAGAATTATTGAGCTTTAAGCCTTTTGAAGACTATCAGGTTGATTTTCTTGAGCAAGCGGCTTTCCGTATAGCTTCTTCAATTTACAATATCTTGAAAAATATTGAGTCGCAGCGTTTGCTTGAGCAGTTCAGGCAGCAGACAGAAAAAATGGAACAGCGAGAAAAATCTCTGCAAGAAAAAATTAAAGAGTTACAAAGTAAGGAGCAGGAAATTTTGATGATGAAAAAGCGTTTTGACAATCTCTTTGCTGCTCTGGATGCATCCTTTGCTCATCTGGAATATGATACAAACTTTGTCCTGATAAAAGTAAATGATTTCTTTACTGATACTTTTGGAATAGCGAAAAATAGTATTCTGGGCAAACATATTACGGAAATTTTACCGGATGCCCGGGAAAATCAGCGTTGGGTTGAACGCTTTATTGAAGATTTATCCAAGGGAATGGTCAGACGTAAACAAACCAGATACTCTTTCGGAAAGAAAACATTTGTTTTTGACGAAACTTATATACCTTTGTTCGACTCCCAGGGAAAATTCAATGGAGTTCTGTGTTTTGGAGTAAATATTTCAAAGTTCAATCAACAAAAAGCTTAAAGTATTATGGTAAGAGTGAGATTTGCCCCTAGCCCTACTGGTCCTCTACATATCGGGGGCTTGCGTACAGCTTTATTTAACTACCTTTTTGCGAGGAAAAACAATGGAAAATTTATTTTGAGGATAGAAGATACTGACCAACTCAGGTATGTTCCTGGAGCTGAGGAATATATTATGGAATCACTGCATTGGGTTGGTCTTGACTATGATGAAGGGCCTGATGTAGGCGGTGATTACGGTCCTTATCGCCAGAGTGAAAGAGTGGATTTATATAAAAAATATGCTCAGGAATTGGTTGACAAAGGTTGGGCATATTATGCTTTTGATACACCAGAGGAATTGGATCAGATGCGAGAGCGTTTGCGTCAGGCAAAAGCCAGTGTCCAGTTATATAACCATATTACAAGGGGAGAGATGAAAAACTCTTTCACTCTATCCGAGAGTGAGGTTCGTTCCAGGATAGAAGCAGGAGAACCATACGTTATCCGTTTTAATATGCCCGCTGATAGAGAAATTGTTGTGAATGATATTATACGCGGTCAAGTTAAAGTCAACTCTAATACTCTTGATGATAAAGTCTTATTCAAATCTGATGGTTTCCCTACTTATCATCTGGCTAATATTGTGGATGACCATCTGATGATGATTACCCACGTTATACGTGGCGAGGAATGGTTGCCATCATTACCACTTCACGTTTTGCTTTATGAGGCCTTTGGTTGGGAACCACCGCAATTCGCACATTTACCTCTTATACTTAAGCCTAACGGAAAAGGAAAGCTGAGTAAGCGGGATGGTGATCAGATGGGCTTCCCTGTTTTCCCTCTGGATTGGACTGACCCGAAGACTGGTGAAAAAATCCGAGGGTATCGTGAGTGGGGATATTTACCCGAAGCTGTTATTAATATACTGGCTATGTTGGGCTGGAATCCGGGAACGGATGAGGAGATTTTTACTCTGCAGGAATTAATAGAACAGTTTTCTCTGGAGAGAGTCCAGAAATCCGGGGCTAAATTTGATCCGGATAAGGCCAGGTGGTATAACCAGCAGCACCTGCGCAGAAAGTCTGACGAAGAATTAGCCAGAATGTTTTTGCCTATCCTTGATCAGCAGGGAATAAAAGCTGAATATGATTACGTCCTGAAAGTTATTTCCCTACTTAAGGAAAGAGTGCAATTTATAGAGGAATTCTGGACAAAAGGATTTTATTTCTTTGAAGCTCCGGAAAATTATGACCCAAAAGGGCTGAAAAAATCCTGGAAGCAAAATACTCCGGAGATTATGCGAGAATTATTGGAAAAAATCCGCCAGATAGATGATTTTTCTTCCTCTAATCTGGAAAAAGAATTAAAACAATGGGTAGAAAGTAAAGAACTTAGTTTTTCTAAGGTTTTTACTCCGTTGCGTCTGTTGGTACAGGGTAGCACCTCTGGACCACATCTGTTTGATATGTTGGAGCTTATAGGTAAAGATGAGGTGATAAGACGTATTGAAAAAGGATTGGAGGTTTTATCTGGTAAATAGGATATTATTATTCTAAAAATTTTAAATTATTTTGTTTATTGTCAAAAATTCAGTTTCTTTGCACTCTGAATTAAAAAATAATACCTAAAATACAGAAGATTATGCCACATCACAAGTCTGCAAAGAAGAGAATGCGTCAGAATTTAAAGCGCAGATTGCACAATCGTTATTACGCTAAATCTACCAGAACTGCAATAAAAAAATTGCGCAAGCTTCACGACAAGGAAGAGGCTATGGCTATGTATCCGCAGGTAGCTTCTATGATTGATAAGTTGGCCAAGCGCCATATCATTCATCCTAATAAAGCTGCCCGTCTGAAGTCTCGTTTGATGGATCATATTAATTCTCTGGGTGAAAAACATCATCACAGTTAATTAAAAGGTCTTTCCTGCAGGAAAGACCTTTATTTTCTTTTCTATGCAACAGAATGCCAAAATATATGTGGCAGGTAATACCGGGCTCGTTGGTAGCGCTATTGTCCGTAAATTGCTTTCCCGGGGCTATAAGAATCTTGTATTTTCTCCCCATTCTGAGTATGATCTGAGAGACCAGCAACAGGTAAAGGAGTTTTTTGAGAAACATAGGCCAGAATACGTTTTCCTGGCTGCTGCAAAGGTAGGCGGAATATGGGCTAATAATGTTTACAGAGCTGAGTTTATTTATGATAACTTAATGATTGAGAGTAATATCATTCACTATTCTTATGTTTACGGAGTGAAAAAATTACTTTTCCTTGGTAGCTCCTGTATATATCCTAAGTTTGCTCCGCAACCGATGAAGGAAGATTATCTTCTGACAGATGTTCTTGAATACACTAATGAGCCTTATGCTATAGCAAAAATTGCTGGTATTAAGCTTGTGGAAAGTTATAATTTGCAATACGGAACGAATTTTATTTCTGTTATGCCTACAAATCTCTATGGGGAGAATGATAACTTTGATCTGGAAAAATCACATGTTTTGCCTGCCTTGATAAGAAAGTTTCATCTTGGAAAATTATTGGAACAGAACGACTGGGAGGGGCTAAGAAAGGATTTTGATCGTTTACCTCTGGAAGGAGTTACTGGAGAGACTACAGAGAAAGAAATACTGGAAAAGTTGAATAAATACGGAATTTTTAAAGAGAAAGATCAAGTTGTTGTAACTCTTTGGGGAACAGGCAGCCCAAAACGGGAATTCCTTCATAGTGATGATTTAGCTGATGCTGTGGTGTTTTTAATGGAAAATCTTGATTTTGAAGATATTTTAAGGAATGAATACGGAGTTAAAGAAATTTCTTATCCTCTGGTAGGTTATGAGGTGCGTAATACACACATCAACATCGGAGTGGGCAAGGATTTGTCTATAAAAGAACTGGCCGAATTGGTAAAAAAGATTGTAGGTTTTAACGGTAGAATTATTTGGGATTCTACTAAACCCGACGGCACACCTCGTAAACTGCTTGATGTAAGTAAATTATTTTCTTATGGCTGGCGTCCTTCCATAAGTCTGGATCAAGGCATAGCTACAGTTTATAAAAAATATCTGGAAGGACGGGCAAGAACAGTATAAAAAATAGCGGATGGTTACCATCCGCTATTTTTTTATTCTATAGTAATTTGAGGTAGAACTAAATCTAGTATTTTATTTAAAGCTTCTTCCACACTTATTTGGTCTGTTCGTATTTCTAAGTCAGGATTTTCTGGCTCTTCAAAGGGGGAATCAATACCAGTAAAATTCTTTATCAATCCTTTACGGGCTTTTTCGTATAATCCTTTTATGTCACGTTGTTCGCATACTTCCAGAGGAGCATTGACATATATCTCAATGTAATCATCTTTTCCAATAATATCTTTAGCCAGTTCTCTCATTGCCTTGGTAGGAGTGATGAAGCAGTTGATTGTAATAACTCCAGTAGATAAGAAGAGTTTTGATACTTCTGCTACCCGGCGGATATTTTCCAGACGGTCTTCCAGACCAAAGCCAAGGTTTCTGTTAAGCCCTGCTCTTACATTGTCACCATCTAATAACACTGTAAGAAAGCCTCTTTGGTGTAATTCTTTTTCTAATGAGATGCCCAGAGTACTTTTGCCAGAACCTGACAGACCCGTCAGCCATATAACTTTAGCCCTTTGATTTAGTAGTTTTTCTTTGTCTTCTCTGGTAATCTTTCTTTTAACAGGCTTAATGTTAGTATTTTTATCCATTTTTTTCCGAATGTTTTTGTTTCTACAAAAGTAAAAAAAATATGCTAAGAATAAATTTTTACAGAAAAACCTGAATGCTTCCTTATATTAAGGACTTTCCCATTATCAAAGATGAGATATTGCCCTTTTATCCCAATAAGACGGGCTTCTATAATTGGTTCTTTGTCAAGATTGAGGCTTTGAATTTTAGCAGGATATTCAATAACAGGATATTGAAATTCGTATATAGTATTATCAAGTTCCAGATATTTTCTGAACTCAGGTTTTATTAAGGAGGCTGCTTTTTTCTTTGCTTCTATTAAATCAATTTCAGCGGCCTGTTCGTTAACAGGCGCCAGCATTCTTTTCCAGTGAGTTTTATCTGAAAAGTATTGTTTTAAGTCCACTTCTATCAGTCCTGCAAGTTGTCTATACGGCGTTTTTGCCAGTTTTATAGCTTTTACAGCCCCTTGGTCTATCCATCTTTTGGGAACTTGCGTTTTTCGTGTAACTCCTACTTTCAGGTGGTCTGTTATGGCCAGATAAACGTAATGATCTATCAAGCAATGTTCCTTTGACCACTCCATATCCCTGGATATTCCCAGATGGGCCTGACATTTTTCTGGATGAATAACACAAACATCTGCTTCGGGTGCTGTGATAAAACATTTATAACAGAAGCCTTCTCCATAAAGTTTATTAACTTTTTGTCCGCATCTAACGCAGTATTTATCTCCTTCGTGTTCAATTTTTATTTTTTCTCCAATAAGAGGATTAACCTCTATTTTCTCTGTCTCGTTTTTTACAAAAAAATAAGTTATTGGTGAAGTGGGAAGGGCATCCATTTTTTTTAATAGCAGGCTATCCATGCTCTAATTGTCTTTTTCTATCAGTTCAACTGGTACTTTCATTGCGTTTTTAAAATTCTTTCCTTCGTCATACATATCTTCGTCATAGCTGGAATAGTACCATTTTACTTTTACGTTAATGCCTTTGTTAATCAATTGTTCAAATTTGATAAATAGTTCAAAAACCATTTTATTGGAGGCAGAGCTAAGTATGGAATAGTCAAATTCCACGGTAAGGTCTTTCATAGAGTTTTCATTAAGCTCTATCCATTTCAAAATTTGATTATAAAATTCTATAGGATTTTCCGGAAATGAAGGTCCAAAAATTTTTATAACAGATTTATTCCTGTCCAGCCTTACTTCTGGAGAATCATCCGTCATTGGTATTACTAAGATGTCTTTGTCTGCCATAATTCTTCCGAAAATGGTTTTGTTGGCAATTTAAAAAAAAAAATTAAATTTGAGAATAAAATTTTGACAATCAAAAAATATTTCATGGTGAAAGAGAATGATTATATAAACGATTATATAAATTACAACAGATTTAAAACCAGGGTGATATCGCTTAATCATTTTGATTTAGGGGGGAGTAACTATATCCGTCTGCAGTCCATGACTAATACTAATACCCAGGATGTTGAGGCTACAGTTGAACAGATTTCTCGCATAGTAGAAAATGGATCAGATTATGTTAGGGTTACCACGCCTACATCCAGAGATGTAGAGGCTCTGGCAGAAATAAGGCGTAGAATAAGAGTGCATTACGAAACACCACTTATTGCAGATATACATTTTAGTCCCAAGGTGGCCTATGCCGCATTGGATGTTGCGGATAAAGTGCGTATAAATCCTGGAAATCTGGTTGATAGATCAAAAGGTATAGATTATGATAAAAAGTTATATCAGAAGGAACTACAAAAAATAGAAGAAGTTTTTGCACCTATATTACAAAAGGCTGCTCTGAAAAAACGTGTTATAAGGATAGGTACCAATATTGGATCTTTGTCGGAAAGGATTTTACAAAATTATGGAGCTACCCCTCGCGGTTTGGTACAGGCTACTCTGGAATATATAGATATTGCCAGGAAATATAATTTCAATGATATTGTAGTTTCTATTAAGGCAAGTAATCCTCGGCTGAATATCTGGGCAAACAGATTATTAGTGAAGTTTTTTGCCGAGAGGGGATATGATTATCCTATTCATTTGGGCGTAACCGAGGCTGGTAACGGCCTGGAAGGCCGTATAAAATCTGCTGTTGGAATAGGTGCGCTTTTAGTTGACGGAATTGGCGATACTGTGAGAGTGTCTCTGACCGAACCCCCGGAAAATGAAATTCCTGTGGCAAGAACTATTGTTAATCATGTTTTGACCACACGTGGAACTCGGCGTTTAGAGCCAATATCTAATGTCTTTTTCAATCCTTTTGATTATCAGCCTAGAAAAATACAAAGAAGTTTCTTACCAGATTATCCTGTTGTTATTGTTAATGTGCAGGATAATTATTTCCGTTTTGAAGAAAATTTCAGACCAGACTTTGTCTTTATTAACGGTAATAAGCTGGTTGAAGCTTATAGCAAGGATAAGATTGCAACTGTTTGTTTTGGCGAAAATTGCTCTTATAAATATCTGAGAACAAGTGAATTTAACGGAAAGAAAGATTTGAAAGATTTGTTTTTGGAGATAGACCTGGACTGGTTACAGAATAAAAAGAATTTTTCTTTGTTAAAAAAAGCGAAAAATACTGTTCTGGTTTTTGTTCCGCAGTCTCCGGATGTTTTGGCTGAGACAAGATATTTCATTTATCTGTTGGATAAGGCAGGAATAGACCTGCCGGTTATTCTGAAGCTTTTTTATAATGAGGGTAATCCGGATGATTTTGCAATAAAGGCAGCTATTGACTCCGGAGTGTTTTTTATTGACGGATTGGTTAACGGATTATTTATTGATAATACTGATATTAATGATAAACCTTTTATTGCCAGGGTGGGATTCGAAATCTTACAAGCTGCTAATGCCCGTATATCAAAAGCTGAGATTATCGCCTGTCCGGGATGTGGACGAACAACTTTTGACCTGGAAAATGTAACAAATCAGATAAAAGAGCGATTTGAGAATTTAAAAGGTATAAAAATTGCAGTGATGGGATGTATTGTTAATGGCCTGGGTGAAATGGCCGATGCAGATTATGGTTATGTTGGCACTGGTAATGGCCTGGTTTCATTGTATAAAAACAGAGTGCTTATTAAGCGGAATATTCCGCAGGAGAAAGCCCTTGATGAATTGGAAGCTTTAATAAAAGAGGAATTTAATCAAAAAAATATATAGTTTTGCGGAATTTTTAATGTGTATAAAAATATTTGTTTAAAATTTGTTTTACTATTTTAAGAAGGCTTTAATTTTGTTAAATATGAGAAGATTTTTCACAATCATATTAATATTATTTTCCTTACAGGTTTTTGCTGATAAAGAGCTGGTTATAAAAGGAATATATCAGGGGGAAAATTTATATGTAATGAATCCTTTTGCTCCTTCGGGAGTAGGCTTTTGTGTCCTGGAGGTCAGGGTTAATGGAAAGGTTACTACAGATGAAATTAATTCCAGTGCATTTGAAATAGATTTATCTGTCTATAATTTTAAAATTGGAGATCCTGTTGTTGTTACAATTAAACATAGAGATGGTTGCCTGCCTAAAATACTTAATCCGGAAGTTATTAAGCCAAGGCCTACTTTTAATATTGAGACCATTAAGATTGATCCTAAACATCATAAACTAACTTGGGTTACATCTGGTGAATTAGGTTCTTTGCCTTTTATTGTTGAGCAGTATCGTTGGAATAAATGGAGTAAAGTTGGTGTTGTTAAAGGGAAAGGAACTCCAGGATTACATTCTTATTCAATTACTGTCCATTTTCACTCTGGGCTTAACCGTTTCCGTGTAAAACAAATTGATAATTTTACTAAAAAAGCCAGGTATTCACAGGTGGTTACCTATATGTCCAAGAATCCTCCGGTCACTTTTAAGCCAGGGAATGGACGGCGGGTGAGTGATAAAATTATTTTTTCTGCGCCTACCGATTATGAAATTTATGACTATTATGGCCGTCTGAAAAAGAAAGGCTACGGTAAAGAGGTGGATGTTTCTAACTTACCCAAAGGTTCCTATTTCATTAATTACGATAATAAAACCGAAATTTTTTATAAAAAATAAAGGTGTGGCTCAGTCGCACGACCTCGGTAAAAAAGGAGAAAGTCTTGCCTGTGATTTTTTAGCTTCATTGGGCTTCTCTATTCTTGAACGCAATTATCGCTGGCAAAAAATTGAGGTGGATATAATTGCACAAAATCAGGATTACATTATATTTGTGGAAGTGAAAACACGGACGAGACGGGTAGAGCAGCCAGTGCAATTTATCCCCAGAAGTAAGCAAAACAGAATGGTTCGGCTTGCTGATGCCTACGTTGTTGCAAAAGAGATAGATAAAGAGGTCAGATTTGATCTGATTATCATTGATGTGAGTGATAATTACAGGTTAGCACATTATCCTTCCGTCTTTGTTCCGCAGTGGTAAAATTTTGTATATGAAACGTTTTGCTCTTTTGGTGATTTTGTTTCTTGTTGGTATATGTTTATTACGAGCACAGGATAGCACTGCTGTCCGTGAATATACTTTAGATACTGGCAAAGTATTGACTTCGGCCAGTAATGTTACAGCCACTTCTCATGCACCTAAATATTCCTCTTATCCTGCTGAACATACTGTTTATGTTTATATTTGCACCAGTAAGGATGCATATACTTACCATAAATATTACAATTGTCAGAAGCTTGACAGCTGTAATTATGCAATTATCAGGATTCCTCTATCAGAGGCAAAAGCAAAAGGCTTCCGCCCTTGTAAAATTTGTTGTAAAAAGAAGATTTCTGTGAGAAAGTAATTTGCTAAATTACAGGTATAAATTTTTTTATCTGGAAATAAACTCTTCTTCGTCAAATACAATTGCCTCATAGACATATAGTTCTGCATATTTCCAGCAATCAAAGTCCAGTCCAGCTTTGTATTTGCAACAATATCCTACGAATTCTTTTGCATTCCAGTTGTTTTCTGTAGCCACTTGCGGAAGAAGAGTCCCGGAGTTTATTCCGTATCTCACGTAGATTCCGTGTTTCCCGGGGATAACTTCGTCAATGGAGTTAATGCGCCGTAAAGGAGTGAGCACGGATATTTCAATGTTTATTTTGTCAATTTCTTTGGGGCTAACAGGTTTAAAACGGGGGTCTTCTGTGGCGGCTGCAATGGTCATATCCCTTACTACTTGCCAGAGTGGTTGCGAAGGCATGAAACGTCCGATGCAGCCACGTAGCTTTCCATCAATTTTTAGAGTTACAAAAGCTCCCAGTTCTCGTTTGATATTGTCCGAGAAGTTACTCTCGTCAAAATCTGGGCTTTGTCCGTGTTTTATGTAGTTTTCCAGAGTTTTTCTGGCAATGTTTAATAGCGTTTTCTTATCTTCTTCAGTTAGCTTAAATTCATTGTTTTGTGTTTTTTCTTCATCCAGGACAATGGCATAATAACCAACGACCTGGTAATGGTCACCATATACAGAGTCCCCGGAATTTCGGTAAAGTATAGGTTTAAATTTTAGATTATCATCCTTTTGAGCAAGATATATTAAAGTTAGAGTAGCAGACCATCCGCAGATACTTGTTGCAAGATTTGGGATGCCTCTTTTTTTGTTTTCTTCAATGGTTTGCAGGAATTTATCCGGATTTTTGGATATGATAGCCTCTGCTGTAATTTTGTCTATTTCTATTGCTTTATCGTAAGGAGGATAGTGTGAGAAATCCGTGCTTACCACAAACAGGTTGTCCTCGTTAAAATATGGTTCCAGTGCCCGGGCTATTTTTCTGATAGTATCAACATTGTATGTTCCGATGATAATTGGGATAATCTGGAAACTTTGTTTTAGTTTATAATATAAGAAAGGAAGCTGAACTTCAAGGGAATGTTCATATAAATGTGCTTTAGGGTCAAATGTGAAAAAGTCGTATTTTTCTATTAGTTCAAGAGCGATGTCCCGGTTTACTTTAATTTTTCCAAAGGGCATAATATAATCACCTCCAGCATAAATAGATGCTCCTTTGAGGTATGTGTGGTGACTGGTGCCTATGAGGAATATGTTTTCATATTTCTTATTTTCATCCAGTTGGTTATATGCACTGGCTGCGACAATACCGGAGAAAACATATCCGGCATGCGGCGATATTATACCTCTTACATTATTAGTAATTTTTTCTTTGGCTTGAGAAAATAGTTCTTTAATAGTTTGTTCCAGTTCGTTTACGTCTGCTGGATAGAATTTTCCGGCCACTGCTGGCTTGCGGTCGCCTATGTTAAGGGCATCTCGCCAGATCATTGTTATTTACTTTTAGGGTTTACTCTGGCTCTAATTTTAATTACGATAGGCACAATGAGATTGGTTTCAATGATAACGGATTTTTTTATCAGACCGGTATCCTGGTCTGATCCTGGTTTTATTCCGATATATAGAGGAGTTTGGCTTTTGGGATCAAAAGATTGTTTCTTGAGCGACACAGATAGTCCTTCTGGTGTGTTAATGTTTTTGATTTCCACGGTGTTATTTCTCTCATTTGATATTAAAATTTTGACAAATTTACCCTCTTCATTGATTGTTCCTGCATCTATAACCTGAGGGGAGATAATTTGTGTGTTGGTAATTCTGATTATATTGTCGGCTTGAGCAAAAGAAAGCGAAGCGCTTATGCAAATTATTGAATATATTGTGATTATTTTTTTTATTTTCATTATTTTTTGTTTTTGATTTTAAGTCAAGATAAAAAAAAATGAATATTTTTGCAATTAACAATTTGTAATTACGTTTTATAAATGAAAGTAGCCATATTTGGGCGTAGTTTTCCCGAAAATTTTAACGAAATAATTTATCGTTTATTTGAAAAGCTGAATAAATATTCGGTGGAAATTTATGTATTTGAACCGTTTTTTGATTTTATAAAGGATAATCTATTCATTTTACCGAAAATAACGGATACTTATTCGGATAGGGATGAGTTGCAAAGTAAAGGCATAGACGTTATTTTTAGTATAGGCGGTGATGGCACTTTTCTGGAATGTGTGGCTTTTATGGAGAGGATAAACATTCCTATTGTTGGGATAAACAGTGGAAGGCTTGGTTTTTTGGCTTATATATCAAAGGATAATCTGGATTTAGCCCTGGAAATGATTATTAAGGAAAAGTTTTCCATAGAGGAACGTTCTATGATAATGGTTGAGACGGAAAACAATGCTTTTGGTCAGTTTAATTGCGGATTGAATGAGATTATTGTTCAGAAAAAGGATACCAGCTCTATGATTAATGTGGAGGTTTTTGTGGATGATGAGTATATGACTAATTATTGGGCAGACGGCTTGATTATTGCCACACCAACTGGGTCCACGGCTTATTCTTTAAGTGCTGGAGGGCCTATTGTCGTGCCTGAGGCAAAAAATTTTGTTATTACACCGATTGCCCCTCATAATCTTACGGTTCGTCCGATTATTTTGCCTGACGAGGTAGAAATAAGGCTTACCATACATGGTAGAAGTGATGAATTCCTCGCGGCTCTGGATGCACGGAATGTTTTCCTCAAAAATGGTATGGATTTGGTTATAAAAAAAGCAGATTATTCTTTAAAGATGGTTAGATTGCCTCATATAAATTATTTTTCTACTTTGCGGAGTAAATTAATGTGGGGTATGGATAGAAGAAATTCTTAGTTTTCAAACTTTTAAAATTTTTAATCGTTTAATTTACATAATAGAAAATTGGTTGGGATATGAAACGATATCTACTTATATTATGGGTCATAATTTTTTCTGCTTTTATAAATGGAGTATTTGCTCAAGAGTGGAAACGGGATGCTCAGGCACTGTTTTTTGGAACCGGAACAAATAACTATATGGGAGATTTGGGTGGAGGTAAAAAAGATGCTGCCCATTTTCTTGGTATTAGAGACTGGGATTATCAAACTACCCGTCCTACTTTTCAATTTGGCTATCGTTTGCGTGTGGCAGAGGTTATAGCTGTTAAAGTTTTTTCATCGTATGCAATTGTTTCGGGCAAGGATGCTGCTTCTGGACATATAGGCCGTCGTGCAAGAAATCTCAGTTTCCGTTCACCTGTTGTGGAGTTGGGCGGACAGATTGAATATTATTTCTTGAGAGAGAAAGTCACGCCTCGCTATGCTTTTGCTTCTCTGGGAGGAATACGGAATATAGCGGCTTATATATTTTTTGGCTTTGGAGGTTTTTATTATAATCCTAAGGCTAAAAATCTGGAAGATGGTAAGTGGTATGCTCTGCGTCCGCTTGGTACCGAAGGACAGTATGCAAATATAACTTATAACAATTTTTATGACCCCACTGAGGTTTTGCATACACCAAAGCCATATAGCCAGTTTGCTTCCTTTGTTTCTATGGGTATAGGTGCTAAATATAATATTAACCGTCAGTGGGCTATAGGAGTGGAGTTTTCTAACCGTTATACCTCAACGGATTATCTTGACGATGCACATGACAGGTATTTTAATTATGATGATTTTCCGGAGTTGAGTTATCCGGCAGGGGTTGACCCTCATATATGGCATTATTTTGCTGACCGTCATTTGACTGTTGATTATGAGAATAATACTGTTGGGGGACCAGCAGAACCTTATCATTCCGGCAAACCAGGCAGGGGCAATCCTGAGTATAATGATGCTTATTTATTTTTCCTTGTGCATGTTTATTACACTATAAAAAAAAACAGAAGCTACCGTCGCCCGAAGTTCCGTTAGAACCCAAATATCAATAAGTTATGAAAAAAATATATGCAATATTGTTTAGTATAATTTTGTCTTTATCCTTATATTCCCAGGAGGATGGCAATCTTGGTTTGATGCTGGGTACTACTTCTTATTTTGGAGAGTTTAATCAGTATGTACCTTTTATAAATCCCTATTTTATGGGAGGTTTGGTTTATAAGCAGACTTTTAAATATCGTTTTGGTCTGAGGATAAATATTAATTTCGTAGCCCTTAAGGGGAATAGCCAGCAATCTATGGATTTATACGAAAGGTCATTGAATCAGTCCTTTACTAATATGTTTGGAGAGGTTCATTTGGGAGGAGAATATAATTTTATGCGTTTTGATATGAATAAGCCCAAAGATTATTTTTTGAGTCCATATATTCTGGCCGGAGTGTCTTTTTTAAATGTTCCTGACCCATATAATGCTTTTGACTTTGCTTTTCCAATTGGTTTTGGAGTGAAATATGCATTGAGCAAGAAAATAATGATGGGTATTGAATTGTCTTATTATTGGACATATACGGATTATCTGGACAAATTGCCTGTTGATAATTATTCCACTATCCAGCGTTCTTATAATACTAATCCGGATTCTTATATGATACTGGGGCTTTATATTACTTATCAGGTATTTAAGAATAAGCCACCATGTCCGGTTTATACATATTTTTAATATATGGCAAGGCGAGCCTGGCAATTCTTTTGTCAGGCTCGTTTTGATTTTATGTAGTTTAATTTTCTTTTTTTAATTTGCACTGCGTTGTAAAAAAGCAAAATATTTTAACTTTGCATTTGAGTAAAAAGATTTTTCATGCCAGATATTAAGGAAAAAATAGATTTGAATAAATTACCCAGGCATGTTGCGATAATAATGGATGGTAATGGCCGCTGGGCTAAGAAACGTAACAAAGAGCGTGTTTTTGGTCATCGCGAGGGGGTTAATTCAGTTAAGTCTGTTGTTGAAGGAGCCGAGGAATTGGGTATAAAGTATTTGACGTTGTATGCCTTTTCCAGTGAGAATTGGAAGCGTCCTAAGGATGAGGTTGAAGCTTTGATGGATTTGTTGGTACAGGGAGTAAAAGAAGAATTGGATAACATCAAGGAACGAAATATTAAGATTAGTGTAATAGGAGATTTATCCCGTCTTAAGCCTCAGGTGCGTCAATCTATAGAAGCATCTATTGAGCAAACCCGTGATAATACAGGCTTGAATATCATTATAGCCCTTAGTTATAGTGGACGGGACGAATTGGTGTATGCATTCAGGAGAATAGCAGAGAAAATTGTTTCTGGCCAGCTGCAGCCTCAGGATATAAATCAGCAGGTTATATCTGACCATTT
Source organism: uncultured Bacteroidales bacterium (assembly GCA_964649975.1). Classification (GTDB taxonomy): domain Bacteria; phylum Bacteroidota; class Bacteroidia; order Bacteroidales; family S143-33; genus S143-33. Next base: position 50,759 of record CAZYSM010000006.1, read on the forward strand.
ATATACAGCTGGTATTCCTGATCCGGATTTACTTATCCGTACCAGCGGGGAAATCCGGATTAGTAATTTTTTACTCTGGCAGATTTCTTATACAGAACTTTATTTTACCGAAATATTATGGCCTGATTTCAAGAAAGATCAATTTTTTGAGGCCATTTATAATTATCAACAGCGCGAGCGACGCTTTGGAAAAATATCGGAACAATTGTCTAAATAAAAGATTTCTATGATGAGGAAACTTGTAATTTTATTGGTTTTATTAGGTCTTGGATTTTCTTCCATTGCACAAAAATTTGTTGATTATTCCAACCCCAAGGAATATACAATTGCAGACATAACAGTTACTGGAGTTAAGTATTTGAGCCGGGATGCATTGATTATGCTTTCCGGCCTGAAAGTGGGGCAGCGTATCCGGATTCCGGGAGATGAAATTTCGGATGCTATACAGCGTTTGTGGAAACAAGGTTTGTTTTCTGATGTGAAAATTACTATTACAAAGATAGAGGGGGATAAAGTTTATTTGAATTTTTATCTTCAGGAGCAGCCCAGATTATTAAATTTGTATATCTCAGGCATTAATAAAACCCAGGAGGATGAAATAAGGGATATTCTGGATTTGTCCCGGGGTAAGAAAGTGTCGCATAGTCTGCTGATAGATGCAGAGAAAAAGATAAAAAACTATTATGCCAAAAAAGGCTATCCTTTTACCGAGGTGACTTTTAAGCTCGTGGATGATACTATGTATCAGAATGTTGTAAATCTTTATATCAGAATAAAGAAAAATAACCGTGTTAAGATTAAAAATATTATCATCCGTGGAAATAAGGATATTCCACGCAGGAAAATTCTTGCCTGGATGAAGGAAACCAAACGAAAAAGATTTTATCGTTTCTGGAAACCTTCAAGATATATTCCGGATAAATACAAGGAAGACAAAAAAAGTATCATAGAACATTATAATAAGCTGGGATATCGTGATGCACGTATTGTTGAAGATTCTGTTTATCCTGTAAGCAAAAAGTATTTGAATATTTATCTAAAAATCTTTGAAGGAGACAAATATTATTTCAGGAATATCACCTGGGTAGGTAATACCAAATATTCTTCGGATTTTTTGAGTAAAAAATTGGATATTAAGAAAGGAGACCCGTATGATGAGAAACGTCTGGAAGATAGATTGACTAATGATGACGATGCTGTGGCTAATCTTTACCTGGATAACGGATACTTGTTTTTCCAGGCAATTCCGCGTGAGGTTAAGATAGATCATGATTCGGTTGATGTACAGATTATGATTTACGAAGGCCAGCAGGCAAGGATTAATGATGTAATTATTACCGGAAATACTCGTACTAATGACCATGTAATACGCAGGGAGCTGCGTACACTTCCCGGAGAGCTTTTTAGTAAAGAGGATTTAATCCGTTCGGTCAGGGAGCTTGCCAACCTTGGTAATTTTGACCCTGAGCAGTTGTCCCCAACACCTATTCCGCACCAGGCTGATGGTACTGTTGACATTAAATACAAAGTAGTAGAGAAATCCAGTGATATGTTTGAAATGTCTGGTGGTTGGGGCTATCTGGGCTTTATAGGCCGTTTGTCCTTGAGATTTAATAATTTTTCGGTCCGCAATCTTCCACATTTTGATACCTGGGCACCTCTGCCAGTGGGTGATGGACAGAAATTAAGTATATCAGCCCAGGCTAATGGAAAGACTTATCAGTTATATAGTTTTTCGTTTGTTGATCCGTGGTTTGGTGGAAAAAAACCTAATAGTTTCTCTATATCGGTTTATTCCAACCTTATCAGCAATGGTATTACCCAGGAGCAAGCTAATAAAAGTCCGGCTTTTACCAGGAGGACAATGCATATGTTTGGTGCTCAAGTAGGATTGGGACGGCGTTTGAAATGGCCAGATGATTATTTTGTTTTATCTAATTCCCTGGCTTTTGATTATTATATGATTGACAGCCTCCAGTCTTATATTAATGCACCCAACGGAAGTTATAATTTGATAAGTTTGACTACTACCTTTGGTAGAAATTCTGTGGATAATCCTTTGTATTCACGCCGGGGTTCCAATTTGCAGCTGACTGTAAAACTCACGCCTCCTTATTCTTTGTTTTTGAAAAAAGATTATGCTCATATGACCCAGGCACAGAAGATGAAATGGGTTGAGTTGTATAAGATAAATGTTAAGGGCGAATGGTATTTCCAGGTTATAGGGGATCTGGTATTTGCACCAAAGTTTGAATACGGTTTGATGGGATATTATAATAAGCAAATAGGTTTTGTGCCGTTTGAGGGTTATACTGTAGGTGGTGACCCAATGGGATATTATGCTTTTGGTAAGCAGTTTGTGAGCTTGCGTGGTTATGAGCGTGAAGCTCTTACACCTCAGCCTTATGGAGTGGCTCACGTTTATTCAAAATACACTTTTGAGGTTCGCTACCCATTAGTTCTCAAGGAGATGGCTACTGTTTATGCTCTGGCATTCCTGGAGGCAGGTAATGCCTGGTATAATTTATATGAATTTAATCCGTTTAAGTTATATCGTTCGGCTGGTGTAGGTGTGAGATTATTTATTCCGATGATGGGGCTTGTAGGTATTGATTTTGCCTATGGTCTGGATCCTGTTCCGGGTAATCCTGGTGCCAGTGGTTTCCATTATCATTTTGTTTTAGGCCAACAATTTTAAATTCTAAATACAAAATTTATCAAGATGAAAAATTCAGTTATTTTAGCTATTGCGCTGTTTGTATTTTCTTTGACAGCATTTGTTCTGCCTCAGGGGCAGTCCGGCATTGCTTATGTTGATACAGATTATATTCTTAAAAAAATTCCAGCATATCAGGATGCACAAAAAGAATTGGAAGCCCTTGCTCAGCAATATAAGCAAGACATAGATAATCACGTGAAAGAAGTGGATTCATTGTTTAATGTATATCAGCAGAATGAAGTATTGATGACGCCAGAGATGAAAGCACGGATGAAAAAACAAATTATGGAAAAGGACAAGCAGGTTAAGGAGTTGCAGAAAAAATATTTTGGTCCCGATGGTTTATTGGCAAAAAAAAGGCAGGAATTGATGAAGCCCATAATGGACAATGTTTCTCAGGCCGTTAAAGATATTGCCGAGCAGGCTCATCTGGATTTTGTCTTTGATAAAGCTACCGGAGAAATTCTTTATGCTAATCCTCAGAATGATCAGAGTGATGTTGTTTTGAAAAAATTAGGATATTAAAACTCAAAAAAATAAATAACAATGAAAAAAGTATTAGTTCTCTTTTTGGCCATAAGTGCCTGGTTAGTAGTTGATGCTCAGAAATTTGGCTATCTTGACTTGCAGAGTGTGATAAATGCAATGCCAGAAATGGAAAAGGCTAAAGCTCAGCTGGAAAAGGAGTATAGAGATATACAAAATCAGCTGGAGGAAATGCAGGTGGAATATAATAAGAAACTTCAGGAATACCAGAATAATATTCAATTGCCTGATAATGATACCAATAAATGGTCAAAGGCTGTTTTGCAGTTGAAAGAACAGGAACTGACAGATTTGCAGCAGCGTATTTATAATTTCCAGAATACAGCACAGCAGACTCTCCAGCAGCGTCAGACTGAGTTATTGCAGCCTATTTATGACAAAGTAAAATCCAAGGTGGATTCTATTGCCAAAGCAAAGAAGATTATTGCTGTATGGACGCAAGATAATGTGTATTATGTTAACAAAGATATGGTTATAGACCTTACTCCGGAAGTGAAAAAAGCCCTTGGTTTGAAGTGAGTTTTTATATCAGAAACTGAAATTTCAGTAAATTGAAAATCAGTTTTTTGATGAAATTCTCCTGCTCCTTGCAACCTAAAGGGGCAGGAGGTAGTTATTAATAAAATATCTGCTTTGCCAAAACTATGGTAACTTATTGAGATGAAATGTATATTGGAGTATTTGATTCTGGATATGGAGGTCTGACTGTTTTAAAACATTTTATTGAGCAATTGCCTGATTATGATTATATTTATCTGGGCGATAATGCTCGCGCACCTTATGGCACACGTTCTTTTGAGACTGTTTATCAATATACTTTGCAAGCTGTGAAAAAATTATTTGAATTGGGATCGCAGCTTGTTATTCTTGCGTGTAATACTGCTTCGGCCAAGGCTTTGCGTACTATTCAGCAGAAAGATTTGCCTTTGCTGGCACCCGAAAGAAGAGTTTTGGGAGTTATTCGTCCCAGTGCCGAAGTTATTGGAGAATACACGCACACAGGTAAAGTGGGGATTTTAGCTACTCCAGGGACAGTGAACTCAATGTCTTATGTCCTGGAAATTAATAAATTATACCCTGAGGTTGTTGTGTACCAGCAGGCGTGTCCTATGTGGGTGCCTCTGGTGGAAAATGATGAACATACCGGGGAAGGTGCAGATTATTTTGTGAAAAAATGTATAAATCAGCTTTTGGCTCAGGATGAGGATATTGATACTATTGTTTTGGCCTGTACACATTATCCTTTGTTATTACCTAAAATCAAGAAGTTTTTACCACGGGAAATTACAATTATATCACAGGGCCCTATTGTTGCCCAAAAACTTAAAGATTATTTAACACGTCATCCAGAGATAGAAACAAAACTCGGAAGGAATAAAAAACGTTTATTTTTCACGACGGATATTCCCGAAGATTTTGATAAAAAGGCACTTAAGTTTATAGATGGGCTTACAGTGCCCCAATCACAAAAGATTTCTTTAATATGAAAAAATTTTTGTTAAATATTTTAGTTGTTTTTTTGTTCTTACCTCTGGCCGGACAGTGGAAATCTTTTCAGATTTATCAGGGTGATACAATTAACCGTGTGGATATCAGTGGTAAAAAGCAAGGACTGTGGATTTATTTTAATGACAAGTATAAAAACAAAATTGTTCAAAAAGGCTTTTACAAAGATGGTAGGAAAGAAGGTTTGTGGGAGATTTATTATCCTAATGGTAATTTAAAAGCCAAAATTACTTATCGTGATAACAGGCAATACGGACCAGTAACTACTTATTATGAGAATGGCCATATCCGGGAACAGGGAACCTGGAAAGGAAACAAATGGGTAGGAGAATACCGATATTACTACGAAAATGGCAAATTGAAATATCTGTGGTATTTTGACCAGGCAGGCAAAAGGAGTGGAAAACAGGTTTATTATTATGAAAATGGCAAACAATATATTGTTGGGACCTGGAAAGAGGGGAAAAAACACGGCACTGTTAAAGAATATTTTCCTAATGGTAAGTTAAGAAAAATAAGTAACTGGAAGGATGGTGTGCAGGATGGAGAATATGTGGAATATTACGATACAGGTCAAATTATGATGAAGAAATATTATGTTGCCGGCAAAGAGGATAAGAGCAGGACTAAATATTATGCTTATGTTGCCTCTGTAGATAAGCCTTCAGCTACTGATAGTGCCAGAGTGTTCAAACAGTTTTCCGGAAATGGATTTTTCCGTTTTTATAATCCTGATGGAAAAGTTGTTGCCGAAGGAGATTACAAGGGAGGAATTTTGTATAATGGAAAAAAATATTTTTACGACAAGGACGGTAATCTGATAAAAACAGCAATTATAGAAAATGGTAGAGTTAAGCAGGTTATAAATGTTAAAAAAGACGAAAGCTCCCAGGGAGGAAATCAATAAGTTTTTGTTTTTTAAGTAAGTGTTTATTATCTTTGCACGACAAAATCAGGGTTAAAGGCCTGTAAGCGTGTTAACACCGCCTTTGCCCTCAAAATCATAGGCTTATGTATGCAATTGTAGAAATTCAGGGACAGCAGTTTAAAGTAGAAAAGGACCGTAAACTTTATGTTCACCGTCTGCCTCACGAGGAAGGTGCAGAAGTTGAGTTTGACAAGGTTTACCTTGTTGAAGACGGTGACGATGTTTTGGTTGGTCAGCCTTTAGTGGAAGGCGCAAAAGTTAAAGCAAAGGTTCTGCGTCACCTCAAAGGTGATAAGGTTCTTGTGTTCAAGAAAAAAAGACGTAAGGGCTATCAGAAGCTCAATGGTCACCGTCAGTATTTGTCTCAGATCCTCATTGAGGATATTATTCGTTAATTTTCAATTTGTAACTTAAAATCTTAACAAAATGGCACATAAAAAAGGTCAAGGTTCTACCCGTAACGGTCGTGACTCAGAAAGTAAACGACTGGGTGTTAAGAAGTTCGGTGGACAGTTTGTTAAAGCCGGAAATATAATTGTTCGTCAGAGAGGTACCAAACATCATCCTGGTAAAAATGTTGGTGTAGGTAAGGATTATACTCTGTTTGCATTGACCGACGGTTATGTATTCTTTGAAAAGAAACGGGGAGACCGTTCCTATGTTTCGGTTTTATCCAAGGAAGAGTATGAAAAAGCTATGGCTATCAAGCGTGAACGTAAGATGCAGAAGAGGAACAAAATTCTGGCTCAATCTCAAAATTAGTTTTGGATATTTATTCCAAAAAAGGGGAGTCCGGCAGGGCTTCCCTTTTTTATTATGTTTTTGTTTTATACCTTTGTTTGTCAATCAAAAAATTACAACAATGTTACAAACCAGATTTATAGTAGAAAATCCTGACCTGGTTATAGAAAAATTAAAGATTAAAAATTTTGATGCCCGGGATATTGTAAGGCAAATAGTGGAAGTGGATAAAAAGAAACGGGAATTACAGAAAAGGATTGAGGAGTTAAAATCCGAGCAGAATAAGATAGCCAAAGAGATAGGATTTCTGTATAAGCAGGGCCGGAGAGATGAGGCTGATCAGGCAAAGAAAAGGTCTTCTGAACTTAAGGAAGAGATAAAAAAGCTTGAAGCAGAATTTGCGCCCCTGGATAAGCAGTTGTTTGATCTGGTGGTGCAGTTGCCCAATCTGCCGCACGATCTTGTACCTCCGGGCAAGGACGAGGCGGATAATCAAATAATCCGTGAGGGTGGAGAAAAGCCGGAGTTTGACTTTAAACCACTCCCGCACTGGGAATTGGCAGAGAAATACGGTTTGATTGATTTTGAGCTGGGTACAAAGCTTACAGGTTCTGGTTTTCCTGTTTTTAAGGGTCAGGGAGCCAGGTTGCAGAGGGCTTTGATAACCTATTTTCTGGATAAGGCACGTGATCAGGGTTATATGGAATTTATTCCGCCGTTTATGGTCAATGAAACTACAGCCTTTGGCACAGGCCAATTGCCGGATAAAGAGGGGCAGATGTATCGTACTGTTATGGAAAATTTCTATTTGATACCTACGGCAGAAGTCCCATTGACAAATATTTTGAGGGATAGAATTCTGGACGAGGAGGAATTGCCGGTAAAATTGACAGCTTATACACCGTGTTTCCGTCGTGAGGCTGGTTCTTATGGTAAGGATGTGAGAGGATTGAACCGTGTACACCAGTTTGATAAAGTGGAAATTGTGCAAATAGCTCATCCGGACAAATCATACGAGATTCTGGATGAGATGGTGGCTTATGTTGAAAGCCTTGTTAGAAGTTTGAATTTGCCATACAGGATAGTACGCTTGTGCGGCGGAGACTTGAGTTTTACCTCAGCAATGACTTATGATTTTGAGGTATATTCTGCTGGCCAGGATAAGTGGCTGGAAGTAAGCTCTGTATCCAATTTTGAGACATTCCAGTCCAACAGGATGAAAATACGTTTCCGTGGTAAGGAACAGAAAAAAACGCAATTAGTGCATACATTGAACGGAAGCGCACTTGCACTTCCGCGGATATATGCAGCATTGCTGGAGAATAATCAGACACCTGAAGGGATAAAAATACCTGAGGTACTTGTACCATATACAGGTTTTGATGTTATAAAATAATTCTTTGGGCTGCCACTATTTTTGTTGTGGAAAAATTTGTAATAGTTTTTTAATTATGGCAAAAATAGTGGCAGCCTTTTTTATTGGTTTATTTCCTGAAATTCCTTCCTGATTATAGGACGTTTTTGTTCCACGGTAAGGATGTTTTCATAAAGATAATCGTATTTTGAGAAGATATGTATAAATGAAGCAAAATTATCGGGCTGGAAAGATGTCCTGACTGTTATTATTTTGCTCTCACCCGGGAGTATGTCAAAGAAATTCTTTTCAATATTTGTCTGCAACTGGTTTATATTTAGCTGTACGTCTTTTGCAAGGTAAGCTTTTGGGGTCAGTTCAATGGCATATCCGTTATCTATGGGATAAAAGGCAATGTTTAGTTGCGGTGGTTTGAGTTTTATTTTGTTAGGGTCAATAAAATAATGATATTTTTCTGCTACCAGTTCAAGATTGTTATAGACTTCAATTTTCATAAGTATGGTGTCGCGGGAGAATAGTTTGAAGTATATTCCCAGGTCAAAGTTTTTTGTCAGTTTATGATTTTGTATTTTTTCTTTGAATACTTTTTGCCATAATAGATGTCCATAGAAGTCGTATAGTTTGTAATATGCCAGTACTGAGGCTGTGTCGTAGTCAGTTGTTATGGTTATTTTCACATTATTGCCTTTGTTATCAGTAGTTATGCGGAATGGTGTAAGCAACTGATTGAGGGTATAATATTGCGCCCGTGGAATAAGGGCATTGTCAATATATGCCGGGCTTATGGCGGGGGTTATATCATTGAACCGTGTGACAATAATATGTTTATTTGTCTGTATTTCTAAATTTTTTAGCTTTTTAAGCATTTGTTGTTTCTGGTATAACTGAGAAAAATAAATTAGTTTTTCCACGGAGTCGGCAGGAAATATTTTTCTTACTTTCTGAATTTGTGAATAGTATGCCTGTTCAGAAGGCTTGGCATAGAAAGCAAAGATAGAATCTCTGTTAGACCTTATATCCGCAGCTTCCAGAAATTTGAAAGTGATTTTGTTTGATGGGAAAGCAATTATATTATGCCGGAGTATTGTAGTATTTTTAAAGTCCAGGTTTGTCAGATATGGGCGTGCGGGGTCAGCATTTTTTATAACCAGGGGAATTATCTGTGTGAAGAATTTTTTTGCAAAATCTTTTGTTTCCTTATCTGTATTTTTAATTTGTGCAGAGGTAAAATTACCATTCCAGGCAATTATGGAAGGATGGTTGCGGAGATTTTTAATGTTTTGTATTGTTTCGGAGATTATGAGATTGACTATAGTATCCCGTGGCGGAAATGCTTTGTAAGCCAAAGGTAAATCCTGTATTACCATTAATCCGTTGATATCGCACAGGGTATAAAATTTATTATTGTAATACCATCCTTTGTCGGATACTATAACTGCATTAAATCCAGCCTGTCTTATCAGCGTTAGAAAATGGTCATAAAGGTCAGTTTCGTTAGCACGGTTAACACTGAGTGGATAGATCACAGCTGCTTTTAGTAGAATAGTAGAATCGTTTATCTTGATATTCAATTGATTATTCTTTGTTTCAATTTGAACTTTACGGATGCCTGTATATTTTTCTTTTTCGTCATATTTGGTAGGACCAACGTAAAGAGAGGTGGTGAATTTGTATAGATTTGGTTTAATATTTTCTTTTTCAGTAGGATACCATAGCTTAGGTGAGGGAATATCAAAAGCAAAGATGAATTTATTTTTTCCAGGTTTTAGTTTTATTTTTTTATTTATGTAAATGGCGTATTGGCTTTCTATTGATATACGTGCTTTTTGTCTTTTAGCTGAATTAATTTTTACAACAACCTTGCATCTGGCTTTATTGCTGTCTATATTAGAGAAATAGAATTGAACATCATCAATACGTGCCTTTTCCCATAAAATAATTTGGGCAGGGCCGTTGAAGCCAATAGGAATATAATTAGTGCTAAGGGCGTGATTAAAATGAAACCAGGGTTTGCGTAAAACCGAGAAAGGAGATATTTTCCCTTTGTAATTTAGTGATTTATATATTTTTTTGGCAGTTTCCAGAGGAGGTAAAAATTCCAGAGTGATAGAATTTTTTCCTGGATGGACATATTCTTTGATATTAAATTGGTAACGTTTGTAAAAATCATCAGTTTGGGCCAGTAATTTGCCGTTGATATATATCCTGGTGTAAGTGTCCAGGCCATTGAATACCAGGAAAATTTCTTTGTCTTTATAAGTTTTTTTGTCAATATTTATTTTACTACGATAGAACCAGGTTTTATGAGAGAGCCAGTCTATTTTTTCCACATATCTATCCAAATAAAAATTATCCCACAGGAAGAGATTATCAGAAAGGGATTGCTGTATATCGCCCGGAACTTTTGCAGGTGACCACTGCTGGGCATTGATGCTATCACTGTATTCCCAGAATAGAGGTTGTATTGTGGGGAGATTTTCTTTTTTATAATTACAGGAAAAAAGCCAAATTATGAATGTGAAAAATATTAAGTAAGTTTTTTTCATTTAATTATGTCTGAAAATCAACGTTTTATGAATAATCACTTTGTTTTGAAAGATATAAATTTTTTAGAATTTAAGCGTGTTTTGGAGAAAAATTCCACGAAATACGGTTATAGAACTATTTTGGAAAAGGATAAAACCGGATTTTGTTGGGATAACTCACCTACGGCTACAGAGTTTTGTGTGGAAATCTATGAGTTAGATGACAGGGAGTTTTTCTTTGTGATAAGGATGGATAATTTTATTAAGTTTTTGGGCTTTATCTGGCTTTTGTCTCTGATAGTTTTCCGTAAAGATTTGTTTTTGTTTGTTACGTTTTCAATATTTTTTTCAGTTTTTTTCTTTGTTTACAGTTATTTTTATGTCCGCCGGAAGCTAATTGAACTGTTTAATGATTTGGATAATAGGAAATTAATTGAGGAAACTAAGGCAGAGGAGAGGGAAGCTACGGGGCTTGTTTGTCCTGCCTGTGGCGCTGAGATCACCGAATATGATGAGTATTGTCCGGAGTGTGGGTTGTTTCTGGGAAAAGTAAGAAAAAAACAGCCGGCTACACGAACCGGCTATTTTGACAGGCGAATTAAATATATTTTCAGGAAAAATAATCCTGCAGAAAATTCATAAGTTTTTCAAAAGCCCGTGAGCGGTGGCTGTATTTGCTTTTCTCTGCCAGCGTCATCTGGGCAAAAGTGCGTTTTTCGCCCTCGGGGATAAATATAGGGTCATATCCAAAGCCATTTTCGCCCCTGGGTTCTGTGGTTATGTTGCCATTGATAATTCCTTCAAAAAAGTATTGCTGGCCATCCAGTATAAGGGCAATTACTGTACGAAAACGGGCTTTTCTGTTAATTTGTCCTTGCATTAGTTCCAGGACTTTGTACATATTTTTCTGGAAATCGTGGTCAGAGGAAAAGCGTGCGGAATGCACACCAGGCAGTCCGTTAAGTGCTTCTACTTCCAGGCCCGTGTCGTCGGAAAAGCAATCCTTGCCAGTGCGGTTATGGAAAAATTCTGCTTTTTGTAAGGCGTTTCCTTCCAGGGTTGGAGATGTTTCTGGTATTTCTGCAGAGAAGCCCACGTCCTTTAAGCTCAGTATTTTGATGAAGTCCGGGGCAATGTGACGTATTTCTTTAAGTTTGTGCTGGTTGTTGGTAACAAAGACAAATTCGTGCATATATCTTAGTTTATAGTGAATTTTGAAAGTTTTTCCAGGAAGCCTTTTTTCCTTCCTTCGGAAACGTCAATCTGTTCACCGTTGGATAGAACAACGTATCCGCCACGTCCGCGGACATATTTTTTTACAAATTTTAGATTTACGATATGTTTGTTGTGAATACGGCAGAAATGGCTGTCTTTAAGGAGTTTTTCATATGTTTGTATAGATTTAGAGACCACTATTTTTTTCCCGGAAGTAAGGTAAAATGTAGTGTAATTATTGCTTGATTCGCAGCGGATGATGTCATCCAGGTCAATGATATGCAGTCCGCTGGAGGTAGGCAGGATAAGTTTTGTAGGCTGTTGTTTGAGGTTGCTACTCAGGGCCATAATTTTTTTTGTCAGTTCCTCTTCGCGTGTCTCTTTATATCTGTTGATTGCCTCTATAAGCTGCTGTGGTTCAACAGGTTTGAGAATGTAGTGCAAGGCTGCAAATTCAAAAGCTTTGATAGCGTATTGGTCGTATGCTGTGACGAATATAACGCCAAAGTCGCGATAATCAATTTTTTCCAGTATTTCAAAACCGTCACCATCAGGCAGGTTTATATCAAGGAAAACCAGGTCGGGCCGGGTTTTCTCAATAGTTTCCACAGCCTGTTCCACAGTTTGTGCAGTGTCCACTACTTCCACTTCGGGAACGTGTTTTTCCAGAAGTTTTTGCAGTATGACAAGGCTGTTTTTTTCATCGTCCACAAGGACGGTTCTAATTTTTTCCATTTTTCTATGAATTAACGGATTAATATTTTTACAAAGTTAGTTAAAAATTGTCCGAGGATAAAAAACATATCAGTAATCATTAAAGTTAGGCAGTGTTATAATAACTTTTGTGCCAGCGGGATTACCATCCTGGTCGTATTTGTCAATGATTGTGAGGTCAATGTTTTTTTTGTATAGCCGGGTTATAAGGTTCATTCTTTCTCTGGTATTAATCAGACCAGTAGATTTATGTCCTTTTCTTTTTGCAGCAATTTGCCGGGCTTTTTCACGGCCTATACCATTGTCGTCCACAATGCATTCCAGCATTTGCGGAGATTTTTTGCGGAAAGTTATGTTAAGTTTGCCGTCCTGGTTTTTGAGAGCTAATCCGTGCCAGATGGCATTTTCAACAAAAGGCTGTATGATCATTGGTGGTATGAGCCATTTTTTAGTGTCAATATCCGGGTCTATGTTGATTTGAAAGGAGAAACTGTTGTCAAAACGCATTTTTTCCAGTTCCAGGTAAAGTTTTAGGGTCTGTATTTCGTTTTCCAGAGTGATGAAGTTTTGCCGGGAATTATCCAATACTTTCCTCATCAGGGTGGCAAAGCGTGTAAGGTAATAATCGGCTTTATCAGTGTCATTTTCAAGTATAAAGCGCCGTATGGAATTCAGTGCATTGAAAATGAAATGAGGGTTCATCTGGGATCGTAAAGCTTTTTGCTCTGCAGCTATGAGTTTACGTTCGTGTTCAATTTGTTTATGCTTGTTTTTGAGTATGATATACGACACAATAGCTATTGTTCCGGTGGCAAGTATGAACAGAAGCAGATAAAAATAAGGCGTCTCGGAAAAGTGTCTTTTTTTTATGATAGTAAAAGTTACAGGCTGTGGATTCCAGTAATTAGGCTGGGCAGCAGCTGTGAGATAGAGTGTATAATTTCCGTGGGGTAGTTTTGAGAATTTTATATAACGGTTTTTGGTGATATTCCATCTGGTATCCAGTCCATCCAGTTTATATCTGTAAATGATATTTTTTCCGGCGTGAAAGCTTATTCCTTTGAAGAATACGGTAATAGAGTTTTGTGAAGGAGAAAGCACAATTTTTTTTGATAGAGGTATTTTTTTATCATCAATGAGTATGCTGTCTATAACCATTTTGGGGAAGACGATTTTTTTCTTAATCTGGGGCGAGAGTGAGACCAGGCCTTTTGTTGTAGCCAGGAAAACTGTATTGTCCGTAATGGTAAGGCTGCGTATTTCTTCCGAGGCCAGTCCATCGGTCTGTGTAAAGTTATATATTTTCATATCAAGCGGATCAAAAGAAGAGAATACTATTTTAGCAAGGCCTTTGTTTGTTCCTACCCAGGCTACAGAGTCTTTTACTAATATATGTGTGACAAAGTCGGAAGTAATACCAGAGTTTCTGTCAATTATTCTGATGGAGCTGTCTTTTAGGTTTAACATAACCAGGCCTGCACCACTGGTGGCCAGTAAGATATATCTATCTATCTGTGAGATGTGATTAATACGTGTTTTTAGTATTTTATGCTTTTTTCCCCAGAAAAATAAAGAGCTATCTTTGAGAGAGAATAGCCCGTTAATGGAACCCAGCCATATTGTTCCGTCCGGGGACTGATAAATGGAGTTTGAAGTGGGTATATCCTGGTTTCTAAAGTAATGACATATTTTGAAATTGCATATTTTGACAAAGCCGTAGCTTGCTGTTGCAAGAATATTTCCGTCATTAGCTTTGGCAAGACTGTATCCGCGGCTTATTGGTGCTATAAGTTTTTTCTGTCCTTGTGGGGAAAGGTGAAAGAGATATTTTCCCAGTAGCCATATCCCTTGATTATCAATGAGTATGTCGTTAACGGTATAGTTCTTTTGCATTAGATTGACAGGGATAATCCTCAGGATATTTTTGCCATTAATGATGCATTTGTAAAGTTTCTGGTTAAAAGTTGCAAAGTATAGTTGTTTTCCCTGTCCGGCAATGGAGGTAATATTATATTGCGAAAGTCCGAGGTTGTTATAATTAACAAAATCAAAAGAAGGCAGGTAATATATTCCGGATTCAGTGGTTGGTATCCAGTATCCACCTTCGTTATCTTCCAGAACCTGGATAGGTGATTTTTTATCCAGCAGATGGATAATGTTTTGATTATGCCCCCCGGGATATAGAAAAACACCATTGTATAAAACACTAATCCATAGATTGTTATCTCTGTCAAAGTATATACCGCTAATTTCGTTGGGGAATTCTTTAATTAGGGTAATGGCTGTATCCTGGAGGCTGTATAGTTTTTTTCCTATAGTAAGGAATATCTCAGAATTATGTTTAACAACGTGCCTTCTAAGAGCAGGCCCTGGTATATTCAGGTAAATAATGTTTTTCTCTCGTTTAATACGCGTTTTTTTGTCTTTGATATGGGTATTTTGTTTTATGAAAAAGGCTTGATTTTTAATGAAGTAAATAACGTATCTGTAATTTGGGTCAAACATTGTGTCAAGGCGGAATACTTTGCCTGAGGAGTCTATTTTAAAAAATCCACCCTGGTTTGGTGCAAAATATAAGTTATAGTTTTTGTCCACAAATAGGTTGTTAATGTAATAGTCCTGGGAAAGTTTTTTAACGGTTTTGTAATATTTATACGGAATTATTTTTCCCTGGCGGTGGTATGAGAGAGAGCCGTCATAGCCTGCGAACCATATATTGCCGTTTTCATCGGCAAACATTGTAATGATGGAGTTAGTGGGCAGCCCGTCCTTAACAGTATAGTTATGGAAGTTTTGTCCATCAAAACGAGAAATTCCGCGGCTGGTGGCAAACCACAGGTAGCCTATAGTATCCTGTGCCCGCGCATAAATTTCGGAGCTGAGGATACCGTCTTCCACGGAATAGTGGCGCATAAAATAGCTTTGTGCTGAAGCCAGCATAGGTATAATGATAATGAGGGCTGCCCAGAGTTTTTTCATATCTGTTAATTTTCGGTCATATCGTTTATTTCGGTGCCTTTTGGCAAGCGTTTAGGGTCATATTTGAACATTATGTCCGGGATGGTTATGCCAGATTTTTCTTCCAGGATGTCCACAACGTAGTCAATACCGTCTTTACCCTGGTATTTTACGCTAACAATCTGATAGGTGTTTTTGTCAATCCATAAACGGATAATGGAATAAGGAGATTTTTTAGGATGTTCTGGATATAAATCTACAATATACATTGTGCGTTGCAGAGGTGCTATCTTGCCGTTTTTCAATGTTTTAGTGTCAAAAGTGGCGGTTCCTCGCAGCAGGTATTTAAAGCCTTTCTGGTAGATATAAAGTAGTTTTTGTGGAGAAAGCACAGATTGTGCTTCAGGGTCATACAGGGTAATAGTTAGTTCTTTATTTTTTTTGTCCAGGGAGTAGATTTTTATTCCGTCACAGAACACTTCTACATCCGGGATAATGAGTTTGTATTTGTCCTGTCCTTTGACAAAGAGCCAGCCTTTGAATTTATCCTGGAGTTTGTGGAGGCTGTCGCGGTTGTCATATATCTGATATTCAAAGTAAAGGCGAAGCGTGGAAAAATCCTTATACCTCTGGCTGACTTTGTCCAGAATTTTTTTTGCCTGGGGGTCGTGGACAGGTATAGTATCCTTTTGTGCTGCTGCGGAAAGATATATTGTTATCAGTAGTGTGAGTATCAGAATTTTTTTCATAAGAATAAAATTTAAATGTTTCGTTAAAATAAAAACTTTTTTTACAATTTTGTATTGTTTTCTTCAGGGGACTTATAATCAATTTAAGGATTATTAAAATGATAGCTTTGTTAAAAAAGGAAATAGTATCTTTTTTCTCTTCATTTGTAGGACTTACTGCCTCTCTTATTTTTTTGACCGTTATAGGAGTATTTTTGTGGATTTTTCCTTCGGAGTTTAATATACCTGCCAGCGGTTTAGCTTCGTTGGACCCGATGTTTATCCTGGCACCCTGGGTGTTTTTGTTTTTCATTCCGGCTATTACTATGCGTATGTTCGCGGAGGAAAAACGCGAAGGAACATTAGAATTGCTTATGACCAAACCCTTGACCGAGTGGCAAATAGTATTGGGAAAATTTCTAGCCTCGGTTGCTATAATTATTCTGGTACTTGTGCCATTACTTGTTTATTTCGTTGTGGTACAGTATTTTTTGAGTAATCATAATGTGGATACCGGTGCTTTCTGGGGAGGATATATTGGTTTGGTTTTTCTGGGGGCTGTTTTTGCTTCCATAGGGCTTTTTTCGTCTTCGCTGTCTTCTAATCAGATTGTGGCTTTTTTGTTGGCCGTTGTTATTATTTTATTTTTATACCTTGGTTTTGATTTGATGAGCCACATCAGTTTTTTGCGTGGCATAGACCAGATATTGGCTTATATCGGAATTCAGTCTCATTATCAGTCTATGAGTAAAGGTGTAATTGATACCAGGGATATTATTTATTTCCTTTCGGTGATAGTCTTTTTTCTCTATTTCACCACACTCATCTTAAAGTACAGAAAATAGATGACGATTTCATTAGAATTTTTAAGAAATAAACCACTCTGGAGGAAGATTAATTTGCTGCTTACTTATGCAGTGGTATTTACTTTTCCTTTTCCTTTGTATATCTCATTGAAAGTCCTGGGATTGTGGATATTATCTTCCTTAGTAATATTTGATTGGGGGGCTGTCAGACGTTCGGTGCATAAAGTTTATTTCCTTTTCGTGGTGTTGTATTATGTGGCTTATTTAATAGGTTGTTTGTATTCACAGGATATTAGTGGTGCCTGGCATCAGCTGGCTATGAAAATTTATTTGTTGCTTTTTCCATTTATGTTTGCTTCTCTGGATGTTATGTATAAAAGATATTTTGACAGGATTTTGAGCTGGTATGTATTGGGGCAGGTTGCAGCTTTTGTTATTTTGCTGGTTATTGCTTTTGCCTCTTCGTGGCATAATATTGACGGGCAGCTTGTTTTTGACCCGCGGGTGGATAGAAATTATGACTTCTGGCATTCTTTTTACGGAGGAGGAAATTATTTCTTTTACACTGTTTTTTCCCGTTTTATGCATCCGTCTTATGCGGGTCTGGAGGCTTCTTTTGCCATTGCCGTATTGGTGTTTTTGAGACGTAATCCTTATGGATTAACTTATGGGAAATTGACACATTTCCTCACACAGCGTTTTATATGTCTGGCATTGATGGGAATACTCACCCTGGCAGTATTGATGTATGGTTCCCGTGCTAATTTAATAGGTATTTCTGCTTTATACTTTTTTGTGGTATTGACTGCCCAGATACGTCCTATGGCTCTGAAAATCTTTGTTAGTCTTGTGGTGCTGGCTCTTGGTGTGCTGGTAATAATTTATAATCCGCGCGTAGAGAGCCTTACTCAAAAAGTGGAAAACTATGACCAGTTGACTTGGATAGAAAAAATCCGTTATTTCAATCGTGTGTTTTTCTGGTATTCAGCTTATGAGATAGGTTCATCACATCCTTTGTTTGGCGTGGGCACAGGAGATTTGCAATGGCATCTTTACAGAAAATATGCCCAGCTGGATATGGTCAGGTATATGGACCCATCTTATAATAGCCATAATGAGTTTCTGGAAAATTTTGGCCGCCTGGGGTTAATGGGCCTTTTGCCTTTGTTAGGAATGTTTTTATATGCTTTTGCCATAGGGGTATATGACCGTCGGCGGCTGTTATTGATGTTTCTCGTTCTGGTGTTTGTGAATTTTATGTTTGAAGTTTTCCTTAACAGGGCAGCCGGAACAAGTTTTATTGCATTTTTTCTTAATTTCCTGTTGTTGCTGGATTTCCGTGATTTGAACCTGCCGAAAATCTCATTTTTAAACGGTTGATTTGTTTTATTTCCTTTTTGTTTTCAAAGAGTACAAGGGATTTTATTCCGCTGATAATGGCTTTTATCCAGAATTTTATGTCGCTGAAGCTGCGGTCGTGGATGTAGGCAATTGTTCCTATACGATAGATAAATCCGTATTTTGGATTATCCTTGCGGACAATCATATTTGCAGCCATACTTAGCAGTCCGCGTTTTTTGGGTTGGAGGTCGCCATTGGGTTTGAGGACTGTTATTTTCAGGTTTTGATAATTTGCTTTTAATACGCCAGTGGCGATGGAGTCGCTACCATTCATTACGAATTCGGCTTTATCCAGATGTCCGCTGTTGAGCCGTATGTCCGCTGCGTATTCCAGGAACGGATTAAGTTCTGTAAGTGGCATTTCTCCCAGTTTTCCATACATACGGAAGGTGTAATTAACTGTGTCGGGGTCAAAATATCCATATACATTGAGGTTTCCGCTGTCCATAAGTAGTGCGCTCAGGCTGACTTTTATTTGTTGTGGTGGCTGGAGACCTGTTTGGATATTGGAAATCACAATATTAGTGCGGTTGAGCTCAATGTGTCCGGCAGTGGCGTGTTTAGGAGCTTTTTCCTCATAAATGATTTTTCCCTGTTGCAGGATAATGTTATTGATGTCAATGGGCACAGGGGATTTGAGAACAAAGTCTATGAAATGAGGTTTTTTCTTTGAGTAGTCGTGCGGTATATTCCGGTCGGTATATGCGTATAAGTGGAATTTTTTGAAGGATATTCTGTCGGCTTTAAGCTGGCGGGAGAATAAAATTTTTTTCCAGTCCAGTCCTTTTATTTGTGTTTCCGGGCATAAGAAGTCTGTCATTGTTGTTCGCCACTGCAGGTGTTTAACAAACTCATCCCTATCATAATTAGGGGCAAGATGCAGGTTGACGATTTTTACGTTGTGTTTTTGGATGTTTACCTGCAGGGTATCAAAGCTAAAGGAATACAGGTCAGAGAGTTTCCTGTCAAAGTCCTTTATAGTTAACACAATATTCTGGCTAAAGAACAGGTAAGGAGTATCTATTCGTGCGGAGGAATCCAGCTGAAGCCTGGAAATTATTATGTCAATATTATTGAGGTGGTTATTGTCCTGGTTCACAGATAAATTGCTGATAAAAGCGCTGTCCAGTAAAATCTGGCGAGCCAGTTTTTTTATTGTCGTGTAAGGATTAATATTTTGTAAATTACCGGAATGTAGGCCGGAAGTCTTTTCCTTTGCTGTCAGTTCCACTCTGGGATTTTTTACATAAAGCCAGCTTATGTCAATGGCACTGTCGCGGCGGATTTTTTCCGGGAAAATTTTTTCCGCAGATAGCGAGTCATAAGAAATTTTTGTGCTGTCTTTGATATTCAGATACATTCCGGCCGAGTATAATAGTCCGGAGGAGTTCAGTCCTATTTTTTTACCCGAAAGTTTTATTTTGTTTTTGATATTGAGTTTTAGGCCATAAAGTTCTGTAAAATAGTTTTTTACTGGCAATTTGCTAATTTTATCAGCAGTATCCAGAGTAATGTCCTGGGCTTGCAGCAGTATGTGTGTGAAAAAATCAATGGTGTCCTTTTTGTCATAATAATGTATCTGGTTAGCCGGGGCATAAAAGCTATTGATATATATACTTTTGATGGGCAGTGCGGTTTTATTTTTATTTTTTACTGGTCTGGGCTTTCCCTGTGGATTGTGTTGGAGATGTATAAATGATTTGGGAATATTTATCCGGGAAATCATCAGGCTGTTAGAATCCGTCAGTGTGTTAAAATCAATATGTTTGAGGCTGATGTCCGGTATATATGCACTTATGAAATAAGACGCCGGGAAAAGCATATTTTTATTTGTGTCGGCCTGGATATAAAAATCTTTAATGTTTGCAGATGAATCCCTGGTGTTAATAGTTAGTTTCCCCAGTTGTAATGTGTGTATGCTGTCGGGCAGGTGTAGCCTGTAATTTTTCACCACAGCCAGTATATAATCCGAGCAGAGTATATGTCCGTGGCACAGGCTATCGCGGCTGATATTGAAATTGGCAAAATGAATGGACATCAGGTTGTTGAAAGTGGTTATTTGTTTGTCAGAGTATTTTTGTATCAGGGCTATTTGAGCATTGTCCAGGATAATGTGCCGTGCATTGATGGCATTGAGGTCTGTCAGTAATATATCCCTGAGGGCTTTTAGGTTGAATTTTTTTTGTTCTATTTCTTTCTTGATTTCAATCAATTTATTTAATGTGGTTATGAAAATAGTGTCGGCCTGTCCGGGCTGCAGGATAATGTCCGAGAAACTTTTTATAGCTATTTTTTGTATGCGTTTTATATTGGAAGCAGTGGTATCGGTAATGTTAATAGCTTTTTCGGGTATGTGGATTTTGAAAATAAGATAAAGCGCAAGGTTCTGAATGGAATCAATGTAAAGGACTTTCCTTTTATAATCCTTGTAGGTGCTGTCATTGAAGTCCATAATAGTCTGATACAGCTCAAAGGATGCCTGTGAAGCTGCCAATACCACTTTGCTGGCTGCTTTTTCCCGGATGTGTTTTCTGATTTGTTTTTTATACTCTTTTGCAGGGATTTCGGGATAAGATATGATTTTTATGGAAGGTGCTGTAAGTGCAATTTTTTTTAATATTAGTTCTTTGTTAATCAATAATTTATGGAAATCTATTGAATCTATTTCCAGCGAAGGAACAAATATGTCGTTCACTATGGATTTGTGCTGAAGGCGGAGCAGGGAATCGGCATTGTGTTTTGGTGTGATGTATAACTGGTTTACACTGATTTTCTTTGTTAATGTATTGATTGTTAGTTGTTCCAGGTTTATCTTGTTGGGACTCTGGCTGTTTTTTATAGCCAGACCATAAATAGTAAAATCCACATTTCCTGGTGAATATAGACTATTACCCAAAAAGATTATGTTTTTTCCTTTTACCTGCATCCGGCCAGAGAAGTTTTGTTTTTTATTCCCGGCAATAAGGTTAATGTTGAATGTCTGGCTGCCGAGATTGATTTTTCTAATGCTTAAATCAGGGAGATTTAAATTTTTCTTTTTTTTCTTTTCCTCACCGATAAGGGTGTAAGTAGTTTGTCCCTGGCCTATTTTCAGGTTATAGATGGTTAGCTTATTGGTTTGGATGTATTTTATAAGGTCGGTAGTTTTGATGGAAATGTTGTTAATGACGGTGTTCAGAAGTTTGTGAGTGCCCGGGATATTTTTTATTGCTAATGGAATAATACGCACACGCCTAATGGTCAGATGGTGCTGCAGGCGGTTGTAACTAAGATGTGACACTGCAAGCAGATGACTTTTGTGCAGGATTTTGGTATATAAGGAAGTGAAATTTACTGCCAGTTGCGAAAAACTATTGATAATTTGTTCTGTGGAAGGAGTGATTTTTATTTCTGTTACAGTCATATTGCCCTTTTTTAGATAGATACTTGGGCGGGAGCTACGATAGCCAGGATAAATGCGGATATTTACATCTTGCAAGTTCACCGAATCTATATCCACGCCGGAAAAGATATTTTTTACAGTGTTTAATACTTGAACTGATGATTTTCCTTTTGCCGTAGTTTTTCGCTGTTGGTAAACAGAAATATTTGTGTTATAGACAGTTACCGACTGTGCGGATAGACGTTGATACAGGTAAATGTCATTTAGGTTAATATTGTTCAAAATGATTTTCTTAGTGCTCAGAAAAATATTGGTGCTGGTGTCCGATAGCTTTAGAGGTCTTATACTGGCATCATCAAGGATGATTTTTTTGTCCGTGGTGGAGATTGTGAGTTTTTGTGCTGCAAATAGATGGTTATTTTTTAGCCTGATGCTGTAATTGTCTATTTCAACCCATATCCTGTCGGCAAACAGACTTTTTTGTTCAAAAGTCCTCTGACTTATAGCAAAATTATGCAGATGCAGTGATATTTTTTTTGCAGTGAAGTTCTGCTGCCTTAGCTCTTTAAGGAAATCCAGACGTCCCCCCGAGATTATTATGTCCTTTATGTAAATTCCGTTGAATACGTTTAATATCCCCGAGAGAAAATCTTTTTTTACTATTTCGTAAGTTATTGGAGTCTTGTTTTTAGTTTTTGGAGGTGAGGTGAATTTATAGAATTTTACACGTGGATTGATTAAGGATAATTCTTTGATTTTCAGTTGTCTTTTTAGCAATAGGCCTAAAAGGCTTAATCGTTTTATGTTAAACCTGTCAAAACTGAAGTAATACAGATTTTTATGATTTTCCCGGCGGCAAGTATCAGGAATTAATTTAAAGTCTTCAATGAACATACTACGGGTAAAGAAATTTACCCGTAGCCTGGAAAAACTGATTTTGTATTGATAATTAGACGATTGGTCTATTATCTTTTGTAAAGATTTTTGTAGCAGTGCCCCGCCATAATACCACAATAATATTTCAGCAATTATACCGGAAAAGATTAAAAACAAAGTGCCTGTTAGCACAATTTTATTTATCCGTATCCTCTTCTTCACTATCCTGGTCTTTTTCTTTCATCTTCTCAAAGATATTTTTTAGCTTGTTCAGGGCTTTGGGATGGGTATCTATGCCAAGGACATAACCATAAGGTTCAAGTCCTTCCACATTATCGCATATAATTTTTATAATCCCCAGAGCTGGAATTATTACTATCATTCCTGCAATGCCCCATATTGCAGCGGCTCCAATGACTCCGAGTATGGTTATAAGCGGATTTAGATGCACATTTCCCCCTACTATGGTGGGCAAGAGTATATTGTGATCGACAAAAGTTATAAGCCAGAAATATCCTATTATCAGCAAGGGAATATACGGATTGGAAGTGAGGATGAGAGAGAAACTCAATGGGATTATTCCGCTTATGAGTGTGCCAAAGTATGGAATAAAAGACAGGGTGGCTGTCATCACAGCTATGGCTATAGCATAAGGCATTCCTATTACTGTTAGAAATACAGAGTGCAGCGTGGCAAGGATGCTCACATCTATGATTACACCTACGATATATCTTGTAGTGACATTGGATATCTGGTTCATCAGTTCATCGGTAAGCTTGCTGTCGCTGTCCGGCTTGTCGGCAAGCATTAAAATGAAATTGCGCCAGCGTTCCCGGTAATAAAGCATAAAAAACAGAAAAATAGGGATAAATAAAATGGCTTCTATGGTGCCCAGGGCTTTCATTGATACCACTTTGGCTATATCCCCAAGATTTTCCATAACTTTGCTTAGCTGTGACTGCACCCAGCGCTCTTGATCTTCTATGGAAATGTGTAATTTGTTCTCTATGATGTATTGGAAGGATTTTAGATTAGCTACTGCCTGTTTTTTTATGGTAGGGAAATCTGAAATCATATTTTTTATTTGTCCCCCAAAGAAATTTCCTAAAAAGTATAGAGCCAGAAAAGCAAATAATATTGCAAAGAGTATTGCAAAGGATCGCGGCATTTTAAGTTTCTCAAGAAAATTTACCAGAGGATACAAAAGATACGAAAACAGCGCTGCCAGTGCTATTGGATACAAAAAATGCTTGGCTCCTTTGAGTATATAAATAAACAAAACAGTGGAAAGCAGAATATAAGTCCATTTTTCCAGAGAGGTAAGTTTGCGCATTTTTGAATATTTTTGTTTTTATAATTATACAAAAATGTTAGAATTGTTTTGAATAATAAAAGTAAACGTAAATTTTTTTTGTGAGATGAAAGTTATAATAGATGAAAATTCCGGTTTTTGTTTTGGTGTGGTCTATGCCATCTCTAAAGCCGAGGAGATATTAAAGCAAGATGGACATCTTTACGTCCTTGGGGATATTGTGCATAATGACGAGGAAGTCAAGAGGTTAAAGAATATGGGTCTGGAAGTTATAACACGGGATGATTTAAAAAATCTGAAAAATACCAAAGTGCTTATACGTGCCCACGGCGAGCCTGCAGAAACATATCAGATTGCTTTCCGCAATAACATACAGCTTTTGGATGCCAGTTGTCCTATTGTTCTGCGGTTGCAAAATCAGGTGAGGAATGCTTATCAGCAGATGAAACAACAGAACGGTCAGGTGGTTATATACGGTAAACCTGACCATCCAGAGGTTGTGGCCCTGCGTTCACAGGCTAATTATGAGGCTATTGTCATTCAGTCCGAGGACGAACTGGACAAACTGGATTATTCCAGGCCTATTGCCATTTTTGCCCAAACTACCAAAAATCTTGACAAATATTATCATATCATTGATACTATCCGCCAGAGGATGCAACAGACATTGGGTAAGCAACAGGTACCGTTCTTTTATTACGATACTGTGTGCCGCCAGGTGTCCAACCGGGATAAAGAACTTCAGGTTTTCTGTAAGGATAAGGATGTTGTCCTTTTTGTCAGCGGTAAAAAAAGCTCTAACGGACGTATGCTCTTTGGTGAATGCAAAAAAGTCAATCCTAATACTTATTTTATTTCCTCGCCTGCGGAAGTGGATTTATCCTGGTTTAAAGGAGACGAGACCGTGGGTATTTGTGGCGCTACTTCCACACCACAATGGCTGATGCAAAAAGTTAAGGATTATCTGGCCGCACATTTTGATGTAGAGGAATAACAGGTTTGTTGACTCGTTGTTTTGATTTTAAATAAAATTTACATAATTTTGGACGAAAATACAAAACAAGTGCTATGAGTCAACAACTTACCCGTGTTTTTGATATGCTGGACAGGGCAGTGGAACATTTCGGCTACAAAGATGATTATCTGGCTTATAAACAAGGAGGAAAGTGGATAAAATATTCACCTCAGCAATACAAGGAGATTGCTGATTATATGAGTCTTGGTTTTCTGGCTATGGGGCTCAAGCCCGGAGACAAAGTGGCCACTATTACCAACAACCGTCCCGAGTGGAATTTTGTGGATATGGGCCTGGCCCAGGCCGGAATGATACACGTGCCTATTTATACAACTATTACGCCCGAGGAATTTACTCATATCCTTTCGCACAGCGACAGTTCTCTGGTCTTTGTGGCTGATAAAGTTTTGTATAAAAAAATCCGTCCTATTGCCGATAACCTGCCTAATATCAAAGAGGTCTATACTTTTGATGTAGTGGAAGGCGCACCTAATTGGAAAGAGGTATTGGATTTGGGTAAAAGAAACGATACCCCGGAAAACCGCAAAAAGCTTGAGGAAATTAAAAGCAAAATTGATAAGGATGAGGTTGTTTCTATTCTTTATACTTCAGGCACTACGGGGTTGGCCAAAGGTGTGATGCTCACCCATTGGAATTTTATGTATCAGGTTTATCAGGTCAAGGATTTGTTGCCTATTGGCCCTGAGGATGTAGGGTTAAGCTTTTTGCCTATATGCCATTCCCTGGAGCGTGTGGTTAATTATGTTTATCAGTTTGTGGGCATTAGCACTTATTATGCTGAGGGGCTGCATAAGATAGGTGATAATATGAAAGAGGTAAGGCCTACTATTTTTGCTACTGTTCCGCGTGTGCTTGAGCGTATCTATGATAAGATTGTGGCAAAAGGTAATCAGCTGGAGGGAACTAAGAGAAAGTTGTTTTTCTGGGCATTGGATCTGGCCAAGAAGTTTAAAATGGATACGAAAAATATTTTTTACAAAACACAGCTGGCTCTGGCTGATACGCTTATCTTTTCACAATGGCGAAAGGCTGTGGGCGGACGAGTGCGTTTCATTATTTCCGGTGGAGCAAAGCTGGAACCAAGCTTGAATACGATATTCTGGGGAGCAGGTTTTAAAGTTTTTGAGGGATATGGTCTAACCGAAACAGCTCCTGTTATTACAGTTAATAATCCGGTTAAAGGTATTAAAATAGGTTCTGTAGGTCCTAAGATTGGGCCGGAACAGGAGATTAAAATTGCCGAGGATGGCGAAATTTTGTTCCGCGGACCAAATCTTATGAAAGGCTATTACAAGGATGAGGAAAAAACACGTGAGGTCATTGACCAGGAAGGTTGGTTCCATACCGGTGATATTGGATACCTGGATGAGGACGGTTTTCTGTATATTACGGATAGAAAAAAAGAAATTTTCAAGCTAAAAAATGGTAAATATATCGCACCACAACCTATTGAAAACCATCTGCAGTCTTCAATGTATATTGAACAGGCATTTGTTACAGGTATGAACCAGAAAATGGTAGGTGTTATTATTGTGCCTAATTTTGAAATCCTCCACAAATGGGCAAATGAGAATGGTATAAGCTTTAGTAATAACGAGGAACTTATCCGTAAGCCCGAAGTTATTAAATTAATCAAGGACGAAATTAATAAGATAAATAAGCAGCTGAGCTCATACGAACGAATTGGTCCATTCCGCCTGGTTGTTGACCAGTGGTCACCCGGCACTGGTGAGCTTTCGCCTACGCTGAAAAAACGCCGTCGTGTTTTGCAGGAAAAATATGCCGATTTAATCAAAGAGATGTTTGAGGAACTTCAGTAGTTTCCTTGACAACAAAATATACATTATGCCGTGACTGCTGGTGAAGGAGTATTTCTTTGCCAGCAGTTATTTTTTCTATTACTTCCCTGGTATAGTGACGGATAGTATATAACGTAAGGTCTGTATTGTATTTTACGGTGAAGTGATTTTTCAACTCTTCTATCATTGCCGGAGTGTGTGCGTGGTCGTAGTCCGTGCAGAAAGAAAAACTTAATGCCGAACGTTGCATCACGTTGTTTTTGGACTTATGCCGGTTTATTATGGCAAATATTTTTTCTATTTCCTTTTCGGTGATGAAGCTGGCGTCCCGCATTGCCAGTGAAATAAGAATCTGGCTATCTTTGACAATTATTACTGGCACTTTTGGCGATAAGTCTTCTGCAAAACTGTGTATCACTGTTCCGGGCTGCTGGGGATTGACAAAAGATTTTACATAAAGCGGAATATTCTTGTCTTTAAGAGGCTTGAGGGTTTTGGGGTGAATGACTTTTGCACCGTAAAAGGCCAGCTCTATTGTTTCGCGGTATGAGAGATTATTAATTTTCTGTGCCTGGCTAAAACGTTTTGGGTCAGCTGAATATATACCGTCCACGTCTTTCCATACAGTTAATTTATCAGCACTGAGGGCGCTGGCTATAATTGCTGCTGAAAAATCAGACCCCTCTCGTCCCAGGCTGATACTCTGATTGTTCCTGTCTGAGGCTATAAACCCTTGAGTTACGTATAAATCCGTATTGCTAAAATCAAGCTGTTTGCGGATTAACGTTTCTGTTAGTTGCCAGTCAACATTACCTTCCCGGTGGTTATTGTCTGTTTTGATAATCTCCCGTGCGTCTATCCACAGGTTGTTCTGTCCTTGCAGGTTGAGGTATTGGCTTATAATGGTGGTGGATATTAACTCGCCAAAAACAATAATGCGGTCATAGTCAAAATCATAGTTCATAGAAGGCGGACGGGATAGCTCGTTTTCCAGCGTGAGGAATAATCTTTCCAGGTAGTTAAAAACAGGATGAGAGGCTGGAAATAGCTCCTGTGTAATTTCTAAATGATAGTTTTTTATCTTTTGCAATTGCTGGGAAAAGTCTTTGTTATGGAAAAAATACGCATCAATGATTTTTTCCAGGGCATTGGTGGTCTTGCCCATTGCTGATACCACTATCACAAGCGGGCGTGGTGCTTGTTTTACTATTTCTGCTAACTGTCGTATGTTCTGGGCATCTTTTACCGAAGCCCCACCAAATTTATAAACTTCCATATCCGTTTGGTCAATTTTCTGCAAAGTAAGAAAATTTTACTCAAACCTGCGCTACCCAGCTTTCCTCTGATTATTTTAATAATACCCCGTCAAAATTAACAGTTTATCCTATTGATTTTTAATAAATTCCTTGAAATGATAAATTTTATTTTTATGAGGTATTTTATTTACATATTGATTTTTGTTTACGGATTGAGCCTTGGTTCATTATCCGCTCAGAACTTACCAAAAGCTGAATTTTGGGTATTGGATTCAGAATATTCATACACAAACGATGGATCTAATCAATGGGTATTGGAGAAAAAACTTATGCCTGTTCAGAGAAATTATGTGGGATTTTTAACTGTGGGACAGGAATATTACGACGCTGACCTTAACGGAAATTGGCAAAAAGGAGACAGTATTGCTTACCAGTATTATAACGGCACCAAGACTGCTGAAGTGGTTAATTTTCCTTATGTGAACGGTGCCTGGGATGATACATCGTATTGCGTGAGGTATGATACTGATAAGAGGAGGACCTTTAAGTTAACCCGTAGCTATGATTATACTGCTAATCCGCCTGCCCGTAGAACAGGGACCAAGTGGTATTATTTTTATACTGTTTCGGGCAAAGATTCTCTGAAATTGCGTTTGACTTATGACGGTTCTGCCTGGAGAAAATATGAAAAATACGTATATGAATACGATGCCAATGACGATATGGAAGATTATACTATTTATAAATGGAATGGTTCGTGGGAACCTTACAAAAAATATGTGTATTACCGTAATAATCAAGTCCTAACAGGGATGATAGCTTATCGCTATAATTCTTCTACTTCTCAATGGGGTTTATCTCAGAGGACTTTCTATTATTATAACTCTGATAATACTTTGTTGCAGTATGAAACACTGGAAAATCGTAATACTTCTGATGATACCTGGGAATTTGCCTATAAAACCGTATATGAATATGACAATGATTCAATACTTAGTTTTCGGGTATTATATAGCTATAACTCAACAAATAGCAGCTGGGAGGAATATAGAAAATATGAATATCATCACGATGTTAACGGTAATTTATCAATCTATAAATCTTACGCTTGGGATGGAAGTGCCTGGAAACCGAAAAATCAGACCACTTATGTCTATAATCAGGTAAATTATATGATTGAATATGCAAAATATGTCTGGGATAATACAGTTGGGGATTGGGAAAAGAATTTCCGTAAGGATTTTTTCTATTCAAAGGTAGAAATGTCTCATTTAAACGATGTGCCAAATACCAGGATGAGGCTTTATCCTAATCCTACGCCAGGTCCTGTAAGGATTGAAGGCGTAAATAATCCGGTTAGAGTAGAGGTATATAGCCTCACTGGTTCTAAGATTGCTGTATTTGATGTTTCAGCTACCAGGCGTTTTGATATCCAGCTTTTGCCACAGGGATATTATTTTATTAAAGTGCTATCCAGGGATAAGTCGGTAGCAGAGTGCAAATTATTGAAGTTGTAATTTTTTTGCAGACCGGTATAATTATAAATCGGTCTGCCTTTTATGCCTTTCGTCAAAAACTTGTTTTTTTATTCAGATGGCTGTATTTATCCAATTTTCAGAATGTTAATTGTGTTGGGTTTTATGGAAACAAGCTGATTTTATAGCTATTTTTAATTAATTTTATTGAAACTTTAAAATAGCTGTTATGAAAAAATTTATTCTTTCATCAGTTGTCTTATTGTTTGCTATGTTTTCCTTTGGTCAATTTACTTCTTCTATGCCAAAGACTGAGCTATCCGTCCTTGATTCTTTTATTTATTCCAGAGGCACTAATCTTAATGAATGGGAAGAATATTACAAAAGAAATGTTGTGGAAAAAAATTCCTGGGGACTTCCGGTGCGTTATATGACTTATTAT
>CAZYSM010000007.1:0-77442 GCA_964649975.1 uncultured Bacteroidales bacterium
AGTATGGGGTAGTTCCTGTGACAATGCTGTCCGCAGTCTTTTCATAAGCCCATTTTTCAACTTTCAGGCTATGGTTGCCAAGTATATTAATTTTTATCCATCCTACATAGCTATTGTTAGAGGCGTCATAGAACTTTACGCCAATAAATTTGTCCTGGCCGGTCTGGAATTTTCCTTTTGTGTTTACAACACCACTGAGAATAGTAATGTATCTGAGGTTTTGAGAAGCATTATTATTTTTGAACGTCTGAGTAGTAAAAATTTTTATATTACTGTTTATGGGTTTTATATAATTGTTTGTATTTGAGAAAATTGCGCCATTATTAAAAGCTTTTACAGCTTTTTTGGCAAGGGGTTTCAGACCGTATTTGTAAAGTGTATAAGTGAAAGTATTTGTAACGATGATGGTATTAGTTATTTGAGTTATTCCTCCATTAGAGGTACTAAAAGTAGAATAGCTCCTAGTAGTATAAGTGGTAATTGATACTCTGGTATCCTTTTTTATAGCAATAGAGAAATCAGCCTGTCCGTCGTTATTCAGGTCTATATTCATTGATATGCTATTATTGTTATTCAAGGCCAGGGTGGAATCCTGTATATCGTTTATTATGACCTGGGCATTAGCCAGCCCGTGAGCGGCAAGCAGAGCCGCAGCCATTGCCGAGAGTTTTTTGAGTAAATCCTGACGTTCCATAAATATTTATTTTAGAAAAAATTTTTAAATGAAAGTTACAAATTTTAATTGAAAAAGTCTATTTTTTATCATTAAATTTTGTCCTGTGCAGGGATGGGTCTATTACCTTAACCATTGCGGGAATTTTGTTCGGAGGAATGTTCAGGAATTCCGCTACTTGCCATACTATTTGTTCCGGATTGTCAATTAAATCGTGATAGCTGACGTATAAAACCTGAATATTACTTTGCCGGCTGATCCATTGCTTAATACGGTGCAAGTGGATTGTAAGATGATTTTTTAGCTGGAAATAACGATATTCCTTTTTCTCTCCTTTGAGACGTTCAATCATTTTTAGTTGCGAGCGGACAATCTCGTCCAGATTGCGCTCCATAAATAGAATTTTGTAAACGTGTTTGTCCGGAAGGTAAGGCAAGAGATGAGACACGATTTTTACGGCTTTGCCAGAGAGATTGTCAAGGAAATCAGACTGTTGTGCGATTTTTTTCACAGCTTCGTGTTCGTAATATCCGCGCGGATTGTTCTCATCTTTTTCCCGTTTATGGTCAGTGAAAATTTCTATTCCTGCCTGCTCAAGGATTTGCATCATCAAGGAAGTGCCAGAACGTGGAATTCCACTGACCACTATGATTGGATCTTTATCCGATGCCTGTGCAATGGCTTTTGTTTCTGGCTTTACGCGTAAGTCATCCGGCTGGTCTAATATCTGTTCCTGAAAATCTGAAATAAATTCCTGCGGAGAGGTGAAGTATTTTCTGTGATGTTCGGCTTTTTCTGGATTGTTAAGATGTTTTTCATACAGGTCAATGAGGATGTTCCTTGCCCGGGTGAAGTTGGGAGCAATTAACAGAGTGACTTCCAGAGCCAGAGCTGCACGTTCATATTCGCCAAGTTCTTTGAGCGTCAGTCCCAGGAGATACTGTGTGCGGTAATTGTAATAAAGCAATGTGGCGGACTGTAAAAGATAGTCCAGAGCCAGTTGGTAATGGTTTTGCAAAAAAGCTACATAGCCAAGCTGATAAAGGACATTGGCATTTTCCGGGTCAAGGTCATAGGCTTGTTGCAGGAATTTTTCCGCACTGGCAAAATCTTTTTTCAAAATGTAAATCTCTGCAATCTTGCTAAGAAAATCCGGATTAGGGATGATTTTTTCCTTTATCCCCAGGAGTAGGTCCAGAGCTTTGTTGTATTCTTTCTGATCGCTGTATAACGAGGCTTTGAAAATATCGGACAGATATTTATCCTTTCTTGCGCCCTGTAATGCACGGCGTTTGTCAGATAGACGTTCTTGCAGTCGGGACAGTTCCTTTTCGTCTTTATCCTTGCTTTGGTGCAATTGCTGGATTTTACCAGAAAGTTCGGAAATTTCTTTTGTCAGATTGTCGGTATATTCTGCTAATTTCTGGTCAAAGGTCTTTATAACATCCCATGCACGGTCAGGGTCGGATAATCTTTCGTAGCAGGTAGCCAGACGGATAGCAAACCTGCCCAGATGCGGTTCCTGGTCAAAGAGGTCCTGCAATATCAAAGCTGCTTTGTCAAAGAGATTGGCAAACATATAAGAGCGAGCCAGATTGTAATTAAGCTCTCTCTGGGTCTTTTGTGCTGCCCGGAAACCGTCGCTGTCAGGTTTTTCAATGTAGCCCAGGTCAATGAGCTGTTGGAGAATTTCTGCCCGGTCGTAATTACTCTCAGCTGCGGATTTATTGTGGCGTCCGTCCTGCCCGGGGATTTTGTCCCAGGACGGAACAGTTTTTATTTCCGTGGGCTGGCGGAAAGCATTGACAAGCGGAACTCCGTCCATATCCTGTCCCACAGGCAATCCGTAGGCGTAAAGTATTGTAGGCGTTATATCCAGCAAAGATGCCCCGTAGATGCGTTCGTCTTGCTTGAACAGAGGTCCGTGCAAAAGCAAAATTCCGTAGTTACGGTGCTGGTAAGCCGGTCCGGCCGGCTCGGACGGAACAGCACGGGGACGCAGATGGTCAGAATGAAATCCGTGGTCCGAGAGCAAAATCAGATTTACATCATCGCCGGCAAGGTCCAGCAAAGCCCCGAGCATATAATCCTGCAAAATGTATGTGCCTTCCACAACCTGATTGAAAAGTTCATAATCCTCCTCTGGAATGTGCGGAAGCCGTGGCGGATAATATTGCATAAATCCGTGGGACATGTGGTCAATGATGTCATAATAAACAGCCATAAATTCCCAAGAGGTGTTTTCCATTAGCCAAGTGGCCACGTTATGCACGGAAAAGGTTGTGGCAAGGTTTTCGGTTATTCCTTGCAGACGTTTGGGATTTTTTTCCAGAATTTCCCTTGCCTGTGGCACGAGTGGCAATAGCATCTCGCCGGAAATTTCTGGCAGGAGCAACCGCAGATGATTGAAAAATTCTGCAAATTCCGGCGGATGCACTGTTCCCTGCGGTAGAGGTTGGAATTTGAAATCCTTAATTGCCTTGAAAAAGTTTGAAACCATAAAGCCATTTATAGGCTCTGCTGGATGCGAGGGCCACCAGTTAACCACATTGCAGAAATAACCATTTTGCGTCAGGATATTCCACACGGCTTTTGTCTTGCGTGAGAGCGAGGAAATTGGCTGCACTCCGCTCATATCTGCCAGAGGTTCGGAAAATCCCAGTACTCCGTGCTTGAATGGATATTTTCCTGTGGCAATGGTTGTCCAAAGCATAGGCGAGAACGGAGGATCAAGGGTGGCAATGTTCCCTATGGTACCAGAGTCAATCACACGGGCAATAGTAGGCATTTTGCCCTGTTCCACCAGACGGTTAATAACTTTCCAGTCTGCACCGTCCCATCCCACAACGAGTAATTTAGTCTTTTTCATTGTCCTGATCCTTTTGGTGTGGAAACGGCGGGATAATCAAATGCTCATTATCAAAGCGCCATCCACGGGCTTTGCGGAGTGCAATGGTGGCTTTATAGCCCAGAGCCATGAGAGAAAGGCTGCCCGCAGGCGTTATAGGGATTTCTTTACCGTCCGGGGTAATGAACCTGTAATCTTTTTCATACAGGTCTTTTAGCAATTGTATGGTTAAGGTGTCAGTCATAGTTATATAAGAAATTTTTATAAGCACAGGAAAATTAGCTGGTTTGTTATTATGAGTTTTCAGTTAGTATTGCTTTATTAATTCTTCTATTTTATTGAGTTTGTAAATTTTTTCGTCTATTAATGTTATTTGTTTTTGTGTTGGATAGGATAAATTTTGTTTCAGGAACAGAAGTATCCTTTTTGCTTTTTCGTATTGATGTTGTCTGACTAATTGATTGGTATAGTTGATGTAATAGGCTACATACCGATTGTTTAACCTGTGAATGAAATCGTATAAGATGATT
Source organism: uncultured Bacteroidales bacterium (assembly GCA_964649975.1). GTDB lineage: Bacteria > Bacteroidota > Bacteroidia > Bacteroidales > S143-33 > S143-33. Next base: position 4,052 of record CAZYSM010000007.1, read on the forward strand.
TTTTTTGCTTGCGGAATATTTTTTAAAGAGATGAGAAAAGTAATTTTATTAAAAAGGGTTTTATGCGTTTGAGGATTGAATTTTCCGGATTTTAAATAAATATCCACTTCTGTTTTTAAGTTGTTAACGGCCAGTATATAGGTAGAGTCCAGTTTATACTTCAATATTTTGTTTTGTTCCGGGCTGAGGCCAGTGTTTTCAAGATTAGTAAGTATTTCAAGGCTTTTGGTGTAGTTTTGATTATTGGAATAATAGTCAGCCAGGGCTAATGTTTTACGGAAATATTCATTGTTTAGCCCGGTGCTAACCTGTGTTGATGACCTGCTTTTTTCCTTAATGTGGGAGGTGCTGTAAAAACGGTAACCTGCTATTGATAAAATCACAATTAGAACTAAGAAAATTATTGCTAAAAAGATAAGGAAATATTTTTTCGTAATATTTGCAGCTTGAGTTTTGTCCTGAGATAATGGGTTTTCAGATGATTTTGATTTTTTCTCTAATCTGTATAATAATTTTTTGGCTTTTTGATATTTTTCTTCAATTTCCTCTGAATGTCTGTGATTTAAAGCTTCTTTGAAGTATTTAACAGCTGTTTTGTAGTTTTTTTGTTCCAGGGCTTTTTCGGCTGTTTCTATATTTTTGTGGTATAAGATTTCTTCATTGCATATATGTATTTGTTCCCTTACGTAGTCTAAATCAGGTTCAAATCCGTCTTGATATAATTTTATAGCCTCTCTGTAAGTTTTTATAGCTTCGTGATATTTTTTTAGAGAAAAAAGAAATGCTGCTTTTTTTATAAGGTCTAAATATTGTTCCTGGATAGACATATTTTTATCTTCTTGTGAATCAGTGAAAATGGCTTCTTCTTTGTTTAGAGTAATATTGTGGCCGTTTGGTATAAAAATCTCCTCTATTTCTTTGATTATTTGATATAATGCGAGTTCTGTATTGCCCCAGTATTTATCTGTAACAGGAATTTTATTTTCAGGTTTTACATCCAGCTTTGCTATAATGGTATTTTCCCAATAGCAGGGTTCTAATAAAATGGCTATTGCCTTAATCTGACGGCCATTTATAAGGTTTTTCAGAAAATCTTTTTCTAAAAATCCGGAAGTTATGAAATCAACGCTTATTAATAGAAATAAAACATCCGGCCTGTTTTCAAATTCTTTTAAATTTATTTCGTTTTCAACTATAATCTGGTAGTATGAAAAAGATAAATTATTATTAAGTTCAAAAGCTTTTAAATGTTTTAAAAATCTGTGATATAAATATTTATTTTCTTGAGAATAAGCTATAAAAATTCTTCTCATAAACTTCTATGTCTCTGTGAATTAATGAAATAATCAGAATAAAATTGCATTTTGGAATAGATAAAGGTAAAATTTAATTCTATTTTAATGAAAAATTTTTTATGGAATTATTATTTTTGTCTATTAGGATTGGTATCAAAAACAAAATTTTACGAATATGGAAAATTTTAAAACAATTATTTTTCCCAGCGTGTTTGAGCGTCATAATTCTGAATTGGATAAAGTGGCAGATAACTTATTGGATGGTCTGAAAATATTTCTCAATGGTGAGGCTTATATTATAGGCAATTTAGCTTTTTCCGAAGGATTAAATCCACACCGGACAATAAACAGCTCACCTGATGACCTTGATTACAATTTGTTTTTGTATGCAGCTCTGTTGTTGATAGATAATCAGGAAAACCGGCCTGTTTACCTGACTACCGGTTTCCCTTTTTCTACTTATAGGATTAATAAAGAACTTGCCGAGAAAATTATAAAAGGTAAGCATATTATTGATTATGACGCCTCTACTTTTAGTGATAAGATGAAACTAAGTAAGGAGGTTAATGTTGCCAAGGTTGATATTCTGCCAGAGTTGCAGGGTAGTATTCTTGGTTTGAGAAAAGGCAAGAAAAAGGTTTCAGGAAATTTCTTTATAGTGAGCATTGGCTATGGTACTTTTGAAGCGGCTTTGAGCACTCCCAGCGGTATTGTGCAAAGAACAGCTGTTAGCACAAAAGGTATAGTCTATGCTATTGATATGCTTATTAAGGAGCTGGAAAAAAGTTATTATCTGGGATTGAAAACCAAACAGCAAATAGATAATTTCTTTCAGAGGGATTACATTATTTTGAACAGAAAGAGGATTGACATCCGGAAAATGAAGAGTGAGGTACTTAATTCTTACTATGAAAATGTTATCTCTCCTGAGTTGAGAACAGCTTTTACGGATATTGATTTTGCCAAGGCCAATAAAATGTATATAACGGGTGGAGGAGCATTATACCCGGATTTGATAGATAATTTTTATACTGAGTTTGGTGAGATTGTTGATATTGAAGTAGTAGAAAATCCTTTGACTTTGGCCAGTGAAGGATTTTTCTTGAACTCGCTGGAGAAAAAAGATGTTCTGGAAATACCTGTGGGGCTGGATATTGGTAATTCTAATACAGTATTGACAGTGTCAGATGTAAAAATATAATAAAAGACAAAAAAGGCGGGGCAGCCTTGATGCCCCGCCTTTTTTATTTATACCAGCATTTGTTTTGCTTTTTTTACAGCTTCAATAAAACGGTCAATTTCCTCAAAGGTGTTGTACATAGCAAAGCTGGCGCGTGCTGTACCCGGGATGCCCAGACGATACATCAAAGGATGTGTGCAGTGTTTACCTGTGCGCACAGCAATGCCCATCTGGTCAAGTATCATGCCTACGTCATTGTTATGAGCGCCCTCTATGTTAAATGAAAGCACACTGATTTTATTATCTTCTTTTGTAGCATATACGGTAATGCCCTCTATTTCCTGTATTTTATCAATGGCATAGTTAAGCAATTGTTTTTCATATTCTTCAATGTTATCCATGCCTATTGCGGAAATATAGTCAATTGCAGCTCCCAGACTAATAGCTCCGGCATAGTTTGTTGTTCCGGCTTCAAATTTCAGAGGCAGGTCCTGGAAGATTGTTTTTTCCAGTGTAACGTCTTTAATCATATCACCACCGAACTGATAAGGAGGCAGTTTTTCCAGCCATTGTTCTTTGCCATAGATTACTCCTATTCCTGTTTCTGCATATATTTTATGTCCGGAGAATGCAAGGAAATCGCAATCAAGTTCCTGGACATTAATTTTTTCGTGCTGTATGGATTGCGCAGCATCAATAAGCACAGGTACACCCTGGTTGTGAGCATAGTCAATGAATTTTTTTATCGGGTTGATAGTGCCCAGGCTGTTTGATACGTGTGGAAGTGCAACAATTTTTGTTTTTTCCGAGAACAATTTTTTATAGGCCTCAAAGTCCAGCTGATAATCCTCTGTAATTGGTACGGCTTTAAGTTTGGCACCTTTTAACAGAGCTATTTGTTGCCAGGGAACAATATTAGCGTGATGGTCCATTTCGCTAATAATTATTTCATCACCTTCAGAGATAAAAGCCTGGGCAAAGGTAGTGGCGATGAGGTTTATACTTTCGGTAGTTCCTCGGGTAAATATTATTTCGTAATCGTTTGCAGCGCCAATGAAATTTTTGACTTTTTTGCGAGCCTGTTCATATAAATCTGTAGATAAATTACTTAGATAATGTACTCCGCGGTGGATGTTTGCATTTTTATGCTTATAAAAGTCAGCAACTGCTTCAATTACCTGAATGGGCTTTTGAGTAGTAGCAGCATTGTCCAGATATACCAGTGGATATCCATTTACCTGCTGATGAAGCACCGGAAAGTCCTGGCGGATTTTGTTTACATCAAGTTTCATGGCAGCTTTTTTTTGACTAAAATAAAATTTTAGACTTTATTCCGAAAAGTTCTGAAAATGTTTTACAATATTTTATTTATCAGAGGTAGGAGGGAGTTTTTTAAGGTTTATCTGTCGTTGGAGTATATAATCAGAGGATTTGATATTGAGGTTTTCCTTAAAGAGTGTTTCGCCATTATATGGGTTTTGTATCAAAAGGTTGTATTCGTGATATGGTTTGGTCAGGAAAATGAATTTTCCTTTTTCATCTGGTTTTGCAAAGTATTCTGCACCTGTAATTTTGTCTTTTATTTTGACTATGAGGTTGTTAGGTTTTGTAAAGCCAGCCAGATGGCAGATATTGACCTGATAGTCTTTTTTCAAATATCTAAATTCCACTTTGTATATATCAGCATTTCCCAGTCCTCCAGGACGGTTTGAGGCAAAGAAAGCCGTGCTGGAGTCAACAGGGTAAAAGAAAATATCGTCATAGATTGTGTTAATCGGATATGGGAGACCCTGGGCCTGCCCCCATTGTCCAAATTCGTCTTTTTCCGAGACAAATATGTCGTAGCCACCAAGGCTGTTATGGCCGTTGGAGGCAAAGTAAAGATGCTTACCGTCAGGAGTTATATAAGGAGCATCTTCGTCTGCTGCTGTGTTAATATTAGGACCGAGATTTATGGGTTTTGTCCATGTTCCGTCGTTCTGAAGCTTGGTCATCCAGATATCCATACCACCAAAGCCTCCGGGACGGTCAGAGGAGAAATACAATATTTTTCCGTCGGAGGTAATAGATCCATGGTTTTCGGAATTATTAGTGTTAATCGGTCGTGGAAATTTATGCAGCTTTGTCCAACGTCCGTTGATTAGCTTTGCCCAGTATAGATTTCCGTTACCGTCATCTTTGTAGAGGATAAGTATTTTATTATCCGGATTAAGGCTACAACTGGCTTCATTAAAGAGTGTGTCAACTACTTTTACCGGACGGGCAGGAGACCACTGGTCTGTGATAGTATTATACTCGGAATAGAAAATATTTTCGTCATATTGTTGGTCTTTGTACAAAACGGAGTTCTTATCCACTTTACGGCGGGAGGTGAAAAGAAGCAATTGATTATCTTTATCATAAATGGGCGAATGCTCAGTGTATAAAGAGTTAATATTTTTACCGAGATTGGTTACTTCTACAAAGTTGTCAACTTTTTGGTCAATTGAATCGAGCAAATCTCCTACAATAAGCAAGAAATCGTCAGGCAGATATTCTTCCTGGTCAAGATGTTGAAGTATTCTTACAGCACTATCCAGATTGTTGGTGAGGTAATAGGCATAAGCTTTGTAAAATTGCAGGGCTGTTTTGCTGATTTTTTTTCTATCCCGTGGACGGAATAGATCGGAAGCTGTCAGGAATTGGCTGAGAGCACTATCTGCTTTTCCCTTGGTATGTAAGTAAGCAATCCCAAGTTTGTAGTAAAATTCTGCATTTGTTGGGTCAAAGGCTATCATCTGCTTATAAAGCCTTATAGCCCCGCTAAAATCTATTTCATAGAATAGATGGAGAGATGTAGGCAGGGAGTCCTGCTTGGAATCAATAGTTTGTCCTATTCCAAGCAAAAAGCTAAAAATCAGAATATATGTCAGAATTATTTTTTTCATTTGTAAGGATAAAAAGCGTTTCGGCCTCAAAATCAAGTTTTTTTATATAGTGTCCTTTTATTTCTGGAGCCTTAATTCCCTTCAAAAATAATGATTTTGATATAAAAATCCTACTTTCATCCCATAAGTTTTGATTTAAAAAAGATTCAAGAAATTTTGTACCTCCTTCAATGATAACGCTCTGTATATTTATGGAATGCAGGTGGTTAAGTAGTGTATGCGGATTTCTGAATTCCTCCTGTATCAGACAAATAGTTTGGGCGCTATTGTCAAATATCCGGGAGTTTGCAGGGATTCGTCCTTTGGTATCAAGGCATATCCGTATGGGATTATTTCCGTACCACAGGCGGACAGTTAGCTGTGGATTATCGTTTATCACAGTATTTGTGCCAACGGCAATGGCTTGTTCCTGAGTTCGCCATTTGTGTACCAGGGTACGTGCCCAGCGGCTGGTAATAATATTTGATTTGCGGATGTTATCTGTTCTCTCCCGGTCAATGAAGCCATCTGCTGTTTGTGCCCATTTCAGAATTACGTATGGTCTTTTTTTTTCGTGGAAAGTAAAGAAACGGCGATTAATCCAGCGGGATTGTTTTTCCAGCACTCCCACTTTGACGTCTATACCTGCTGCTTTGAGTTTTTCAATTCCTTTGCCAGATACTTTTGCCGAGGTATCTATGGTTCCTATGACCACTCGTGGAATTTTCCATTTAATTATCAGGTCGGCACAGGGCGGAGTTTTTCCGTAATGTGAACAGGGTTCCAGGTTGACATATAAAGTGGAATGAGGCAGTAGAGATTTGTCTTTTACGCTATTGATAGCAATGACTTCGGCGTGGGGCTCGCCAGCGCGTTTGTGGAAACCCTCACCAATAATTTTGTCCTGATAGACGATGACAGATCCTACTACTGGATTAGGATAGGTGCGCCCCAGAGCATTGGAAGCCAGTTCCAGGCAGCGCTGCATATACAGTTGATCTTTGTCCATAAGTCTTAGTTTTCCGCAGTAGCTTTTATTGTGCCGTTTTCTACATAAAATATTTTGTAATTAAGCTTGAGGTTATGGAATATCTGTTTCAAGCGTTGTTCGTTGGTATGTGTAATAAAAATTTGCCCAAAAAGGCTGTCCGATACCAGAGCTACGAGTTTTTCCACACGTTGAGGGTCAAGTTTGTCAAAAATATCATCCAGCAGGAGCAGTGGTTTGATTTTCAGGTGTTTTTTTATAAAATCATGCTGGGCAAATTTCAGGGCTATCAGAAAAGATTTTTGTTGTCCCTGCGACCCGAATTTTTTAATAGCACGCCCGTCTATGAGCAGTTCCAGGTCGTCGCGGTGTATTCCGTAATAAGTATATTGCAGTGCAAGGTCTTTGTCCAGATTGTTTTTCAGCAGCAGACGGAAGTCATTATTATTAAGATGGGATTTGTATTTGAGGGAAACTTGCTCTCTTTCCTGGGAGAGGAAATTGTAATATTCCTGAAAAATCGGAATAAACTCCTTAACAAATTCTCTGCGTTTTTCATTGATATACTGTGCTGCTTCAATGAGCTGTTCGTCCCAGATTTCCAGCATTTCGCGGTCAACATACCTCTCTCTGGCAAAAGTTTTTATCAGCTGGTTTCTTTGATTAAGAATTTTGCGGTAATTGGAGAGGATTTTCAGATATTGTCCATTGGCCTGGGATATGATAATATCCATCAGACGGCGGCGTTCGTCGCCACTTCCACTTATGAGTCTGCTATCGTCCGGCGTAATAACCACAGCAGGGATAAGACCTATATGTTTTGATAGCCTGGGGTATTTTTTTCCGTTGCGTTTAACGGTTTTATGGTCTTTTTGCACGGTGATGGTGATTTCCTCTTTGCTGCCCAGGCGGTTATATGTTCCGCGCAAGGAGAAAAACTGTTCTCCGTAAAGGATATTTTGCTGGTCGGGGGTGTTGAAATAGCTTTTGGTAAAGGATAGATAATAAATAGCATCCAGAATGTTGGTTTTGCCCATTCCGTTGAGCCCTACAAAACTGTTAAGTTTCGCATTGGGCGATATTTGTATTTCTTTTATGTTTTTGAAATTCGTAATTGTCAAATTTTCCAGAACAAGGTCCATTAATTCACAGCTTTACAGTTCTACAATTCCAGGTTGAGTTTTTTTCTGAATTCCTCCAGAGCAGGATTTTTCTTTGCCAGATATTCATATTTTTCTTTTTCTGTAATAGGACGGCGTTCTACTTTTTTGGCCGATACGATGAGGTCTATCTCCAAAGTGCGTCCGCATTTTTTATACAGAAATTGTTTTAATTGAGATTTTAGTTTCGCTATTTCCTTTTTCTGTATTTCATTCATCAAATGGATAATTATTTTATCACCAGCTACTTCCGGGGATATTTTTTTGAAAAGCAGCTGGAGACGCGGACGTTCTTTGAGGTATAAATCAGCAAATTCCCTCCAATAGCGCAAAAGCAAGGTTTTGTCTATATCTTTTTTTATTGCAGGGTTTTGAGGATTACTCTCTTTTTTTTCAGGAGGTTGTTTTTCTGCAACTGCTGTTGAAGCATTACTATCTTCTGTAACAGGTTTATTAGACGTGGAGGTAGTTTGCGAAGAGCTATGTTTTATAATGTTTTTTATTGACGGCATGGTAGTTTTGACACTGGTGTGGGTATCAGCAGCTTGATGATTTTTTTGTGCTAATCTCTGGGATAGTGAAATATTCTTATTATCTGTAGTTGCTGAGCTGGCAGCCTTAGCTGATGAGGAGGTGCTGCTGTTTTTTGAAGCGTTTTCTTGTTGAGCTATTTGTTGTGTGATGTCCGAAAGTTTTATCAAGGCCAGCTCAACGTGTAAGCGTTTGTTCTGCGAGGTTTTATAATTGACATCAAAATGATTGATTATATCAAGGGCCTTGAGAATGAACTTGATAGGTGTTTTCTTTATTTGTTCCAGATAGCGCTGTTTGATATTTTCACCTACTTCAAGGAGCTGAAGTGTTTTCTGGGTGCGGCTCACCAGCAAATTGCGGAAATGTTCGGCCAGTCCCTGCAAGAAGTGCTGTGCATCAAATCCTTTTTGTAAGATTTGGTCAAAGGTCAGGAGTACCTGCTGATAATCTCCTTGCAGGAAATTTTCCGTTAGACTGAAATAATAGTCATAGTCCAGTACGTTGAGATGGTCTATGACGCTCTGATAAGTGAGTTTCCCACCTGTGAAGCTTACTAATTGGTCAAATATGGATAGAGCATCACGCAGAGCACCATCAGCTTTTTGTGCTATTATGGACAGAGCGTCATCTTCGGCTTCAATGCCCTCCTTTTCGGCTATGGCTTTAAGGTGCGATACTATTTGTGGAACTTTTATCCGTTGAAAATCAAATACCTGGCACCGCGAAAGAATTGTGGGCAGTATTTTGTGTTTTTCCGTGGTAGCCATTATGAAAATGGCGTGTGCCGGCGGTTCTTCCAGGGTTTTGAGGAAAGCATTGAAAGCTGCCTGCGAAAGCATGTGCACCTCGTCAATGATATATACGCTGTATTTGCCTATCTGTGGCGGAATCCGTACCTGGTCAATGAGGTTGCGGATGTCTTCCACTGAGTTGTTTGAAGCAGCATCCAGCTCGTGTATATTGAAGGATCGGCCTTCGTTGAAAGCACGGCATGATTCGCACTCATTACAGGCTTCGCCTTCGGGCGTGGGATGTTCACAGTTAATTGTCTTGGCAAAGATACGGGCACAGGTAGTTTTGCCCACCCCGCGCGGCCCGGAAAAAAGATAGGCATGTGCCAGTTTACCGCTGCGGATGGCATTACGCAGGGTCGTAGTAACAGATTCTTGCCCAACTACTTCCGAGAACTTTTGAGGACGATATTTTCTGGCCGAAACTGTAAATGTTTTTTCCATGACAGACAGATATTTACAAACGTGCAAAAGTATAACATGCTACAAAAGCATACGAGATGCCCAGTAGCATGATGATTTTCAGTAGATTGCTTATTTTGTGATAATCTTTCGGGCTCTTTGCTTTGATAATCAGGATTATAACTACCAGGCCCGGTAAAATCAAAAATAAGCCTAAATAAATTAATGACAAAACCGTTCGTAAATATTTTATGAAAATAAAAATCAGTCCTGCCATAGAGGCCAGAGTAAGAATGATTACAGAAATTTTCGTGATTTTTTCACCAAAAACTATTGCTAAAGTGGAATAACCCTGGGATATATCACCTGGCAAATCTTCCATGTCTTTTACAATTTCGCGTATTAAAGTGAACAAAAAAGCAAATGCAGCATAAGCTATCATCCAATAAGCTATGATTTTCAGGTCTATATCCATAACACGGATTTCTGGAGTATAGTATTTCATTGCTGGTAAAAGGTCGTAAATAGCTATTAGCAGGGGAACCAGGGCCGCAAGGAAGCTAACAATAAGATTACCCAGCAGGAAACTTCCTTTGAAACAGCAAGAATAAAACCATAGCAATGTGGCAGCTATAAAAAAGATAAGTGAAAATTTGGGATACCCTATTTTTAATGATATATAAAAGCCTGCAACTAAGCCTATTATGCTTAGTGCTGCATATAGGATTACCGCCAGATTTGTGCTGAAATAATAGCCGATAACTGGGTCTTTTTCATTAATCCTGTCGGTTTCCCTGTCAAAATAATCATTAATAATATATCCGCCGGCTGCTATTAATATTGTTGCAAGTATCAGAAGGATAAAATCTGTCAGTGACAAACGCAGCTGCAGCTGGTAAACTTTCAGTATGCTGTTTACTATGCAGTAGCGCAGTACCACAAAGATGTATATAATCATCAAGAGGTTTTTCCAGCGTATAAGGCGGAAAAAGTATTTCATTTTCAATAAGTTTAATGTTTACGGAATATTGCCCGAACGCCATTGTTTTACAGCGTATTGCCAGAATTCCCGGTATTGTGCGCTGGGCACAAGGATGTAATCCTGGTCTGAAAACCGGCTTTTATTTTTCCGGAAGACAAAGGAAATGTATTTTCCTTTTTCGGCAAAATAATATATCCATTGCTCTTTGTCTTCAAATTTATATACCACAGGTGGCGGTCCAAAGATAATATAAATCATTCCGCGGTCGGTTTGCCATCCTTGCTTGTGTGTGGTAAAATAGTAATTGGCCAGGAATACCCTGTGATAATATGCTTTAATTAATTCTTTGGACTGTTGCGGATTTTCTGTGACTGAGATCCAGAAACTATCCACGGTAAGTTTTGGACTATAAGAGTGAAGTAGGCGAGCGTACTCTTCAGTAGTTGTCAGATAGGCCAGTGGCGGAATCATTTGCGAAGCCCTGTCTATCTGAGGATAATATGGATTGAATAGCACCAGGGTTTTTCCGCGTTGAACCAGGGAATCCGCTGTTATCAGATATATCCCGGGCGTAGAGAATTCAACAGCTTGCAAGGATGGTATTTTCATTATTGTGTCTGCATAAATTTTGCGGGTGCGCCCGCCCAGGTAAAATGGTGGCTTGGGAAGAGTAGTATCAAGGGGATAGTGATAGATGAAAAGTGAATCCTGGCCGGAATTATGCTGAATAATATATTGATGTCCGGGATAAACTACATTGCCAAAAACCGGACGAAAACTGCGAGCATCTTTTACGAGGAAGTTATTTGGACTGTTACGGGAGGATTTGTCGTTATAGATGAATTTTAAATTTGATTTTTTGCGGTAAAGGTCTTTTACATAAATGTTTAGTAAAAATCCTGTATCGTGATTTGGACGTAATTGTACCGGAAAGATTAGTTCCCGCCTATTTTTGTTGTATCTGATTGTCAGGATTTTTGTGATTGTGTCAATTACTTTTCTGTTGGTCAGGCTGGGCGTGAGTTTATAGTTAAGCAATATTTTTGCCTGTTCGCCACCTTTAGCCATTAAGAAACGCAACTGAGGCAGGTAAAAATAATTATAAACAACCGTAATCGAATCGTTTTTGTTATACACTGTGAATTCTGGAAAAATTGTAGTTGCTTTGGGATTATAAAGGTTGGCAAGGTTAATATATTGTTGATTTATAGGAGATTGTTCCCTGGGCGTAAAGCATGCTTGTAGCAAAATACTAACAATAAAAAATAAGATAAGAGACTTTTTTAAATGCATTTGGCTTATTTTTTTGTTCATTTTGAGTAAAAAATGTTTTTTAAATTTATAAGAATATTGTAAATTTGAAAAAATATTAAAATAAAAATTAACTGTCGTGAAAGTAAAAGGTACGGCTGTTAGGGTTATGCCTGATTTTGTTAAAAAGAAGTATCCTGCATTTTACGATACCTGGCTTTCGGGTTTAAAGTCTGAGAGTAAAAAAATTTTTGAAAATCCGATTTTTGCAACCGAGTGGTACGAGCTGGTACTAACGCATTCGCATCCTACTCGTGTGCTGGCTGATATAGTTGGTAAACCAGCCGAGGATCTTGCTTATGAAATAGGCTTGTTCAGCGCTGAGGAGGCGCTGACAGGTGTTTATAATATTTTTCTGAAAATTGCAAAATTGAAGTTTACCCTCAAACGTATTCCAGATTTTTTCCGGGCCTATTACGAGCCTTTTGTCTTTGAATTTTTACAGACAGGCGAGCGTTTTGTCAAATTCAAGTTCGGTTATACCAATTCTGAGGAAAATCTCCTGTATTACAGGAATAAAGGTTGGGCTACTAAATTGATAGAAATGACAGGCCAGGGTGAAAATCCCGAGGTTAATCTGGATATCCAGAAATATAAAGATGACTTATATTTTGCAGTTTTTGCGGTAAAATGGTAAATTAGGAAAAATAAAATATTAACAGATGAATATAAAAGGCACTGCTGTAAGAGCATTTCTGCAGTTTATAGATGAGAAATATCCCAATTATTATGATGAATGGTTGAGCCGTCTCCAAGGCGATTCCAAACGGTATTTTTTTCAGACTATCCTGCCCAGCGAATGGTACCCTCTTTATGAGACTGCTGTCGCACCTCTGGAAGTATTAGCCTCGGTGCTGGATGTAAAAAAGGAAGATCTGGCTTTTGAAGTGGGGCGGTATAGCGCACGTGTGGCTCTTACCGGGGTATATAAATTTTTTGCTTCCCTGGCCAAGCCTACATATATCATTAAGCGTGGTTCTATTATGTTTAAAACTTATTATGACCCAGCAGAGGTGGATTATGAAATACTGGGAGTAAACGAAGTTATGTTTATGTTTGGACGCCATCAGGAAAAGGAAACTTTGATATATCACAGAGTGAGAGGATGGATTTTTGAGCTGACTTTTATAACCCAGAAAGTTGAACCTACTGTGGATTTTTCCATCATTGATCATATGAATGGCCTTTTTTCAGGAAAATTTATTGTTAAATGGTAAAAAAATGATAGTTTTTGATAATCGGTGGATTGTCAGGGATTTCCAGCCACAGGATTATAAACAGGTTATAAATTTATGGATTGAAACTAATCTTACCCGCCCTGAACGTGGTGATAATCTTGATGTTATTCTGCGTACAATTGAACACGGAGGAAAATTACTGATACTTGAAGACAAGACCAATAGCCTGGTTATTGGTACTTCGTGGATAACCAATGACGGACGGCGTTTGCATTTGCAATATTTCGGAATATTGCCTTCCTATCAGGGACAGAAACTTTCTCACTATCTTATGATTGAATCCTTGCGTTTTGCCAGGCAAACAGGATTGCAAATAAAACTGGAAGTGCACCAGGAAAACTTCCGGGCTATAAATTTATACAAAAAATGGGGCTTTAAGCGGCTGGGAGATTATGATATTTATATACTCAGAGATGTGGAAAATATTGATATTGATTAATATAGCTGCCTCACCTATTTTTTGTTTTAGAAAATTTATCTTTACTTGCTGATAGGAAAAAATTAATTTTGTAGGTCAAATATTAATTTCTGAATATGTACGAAAAGAAAATTCAATTAGGAGATATTAATCCGACAGATTTTTTTGGTATCAATGACTTGAATATCAATCTTATAAGGAATTACTTTCCCAAAATACGCATAGTTGCCCGCGGTACCAGCGTTAAAGTAATTGGCGACCAGGAGGAAATTATGCTTTTTGAGCAAAAACTCAAGCTTTTATTGGATTTTTATAATAAATTTCACAGGCTTACTATTGCAGATATTGAAGAACTGCTCAGTAGTGATGCCCTGGCTATTGACGAAATGGAAGCCATTGACCAGGCTGGAGTATTGGTTTATGGCGTTAATGGTAAACCTATTAAGCCAAAGACCATTCATCAGAAGGAACTGGTAAAGGCTTTTGCAAAAAATGACCTGGTCTTTGCCATAGGGCCTGCCGGTACCGGAAAAACATATATTGCTATTGCTCTGGCTTTACGTGCTTTGCGCGACCATGTGGCACAGCGTATTATCCTGAGCCGCCCGGCTGTGGAAGCTGGTGAAAAACTGGGTTTTTTGCCCGGTGATTACAAGGATAAATTAGACCCTTATTTGCAGGCACTTTACGATGCACTGTATGATATGCTGCCAGCACGCAAGCTGGAAATGCTCATGGAAGAGCGTGTCATTCAGATTGCACCTCTGGCATATATGCGTGGCCGTACCCTCAGCAATGCTGTGGTTATCCTGGACGAGGCACAAAATGCAACCAAAGGACAGCTTAAAATGTTCCTTACCAGGATGGGACAGGGATCTAAGTTCATCGTTACTGGTGATATTACTCAGATAGATTTGCCTGATAAAACACAGTCGGGGCTGAAACATGCTTATGACCGTTTGCGTGAGGTCAGTGGCATTTCTTTTGTAATATTTGACCAGCGCGACGTGGTACGGCATCCTCTGGTGAAAAAGATAATTGCATTATACGATGATGAGGAATAAACTTTTGTCTTGGTTCTTTTTATTGCTTTCTGTGATTGTATGGGCGCAGCCCGATTCCTCCTTTGTCTTTGTCAGAGGCGGTACTTTCCGCATGGGGGCTAATGACGGTCAGCAGGATGAGAGACCACGGCATCGTGTACGTGTTTCGGATTTTTATGTATCACGTACAGAAATTACCTATGCGCAGTTTGTCAAATTCCTGAATGCAAAAGGTAATCAGCGCCAGGGTAATACTGAATGGATTGATTTATCAGGTAGCTGGCGCAGTTATAAATGCCCGATTTATCAGAAGGACGGAAAGTTTTATGTCCGGCCCGGATATGAAAATTATCCTGTGGCTTTTGTGAGCTGGTGGGGAGCAGAGGCCTATGCCGAATGGGTAGGCGGACGCCTTCCTACCGAGGCTGAGTGGGAATATCTTGCCCAAAAGGCTGATAGCCTTGTTAAAGGCAAAAAAATTTTTACTATAGCCCGCCTCAGGGAAAATTCCGGCTATAAACCCAATCCGGTTGCTACACTTAATCCTACTCCGCCAGGGATATATGACTTGTTCGGTAATATGTACGAATGGTGCTACGATTGGTACGATGAGGATTACTATAGAAAAAGTCCAAGACGAAATCCGCTGGGCCCGGAAAACGGACAGATGAAAGTTATTAGAGGTGGTTCGTGGGAAACGGCAGCTTCCTCGGTGCGGATTACTAATCGCGCTGCACTTGGCCCTGATAATAACAATATCACTGTGGGCTTCCGTGTTGTCATTCCTACCAAAAAGTGGAAAAAATTTATTTCTAATACAGCTGTGCAATACGGTCATAAAGATTTCTGAGTTTAACAATACTTTGCAAATTTTTGCTTTTAGCGGTTTTGATTTTCTGTCAGCTTTTTATACTTTTGCACGGCAAAACGGGTGATGGGAACCGTGCCTTATGGTAGCGGTTTGAGTAGCCCACAAAAATTAAGTTGCTATGAAAACAATTGACCTGAAAGTTTTTAAAAGGGAAGGTAAAGGTAAGTCTTATGCTCGTAAGCTGCGCCGTGAAGGAAAAGTGCCTTGCGTTATTTATGGCGATGGCGAAATTATCCACGGCTATGTTATTGAAAAAGATCTCAAAGATTTAATTTACACACCTGAGGTTTTTCTGATTAATGTTGACCTGGAAGGAGAAAAGATGCAGGCTATCCTCAAGGATGCTCAATTCCATCCTGTGACCGACAGAGTATTGCACATTGATTTAATGAAAGTTACCGAAGACAAACCTGTACGTGTTTACATGCCTGTTAAGCTGGTTGGTTTTGCAAAAGGTGTACAGGCCGGTGGTCAGCTTTATCAGCTTATGCGTTATATTAAGGTTAAGGGGCTGGTTAAGGATATTCCTGCTCATCTGGAGGTTGATGTTACTAACCTTGGCCTTGGTAAGTCTCTTAAGATTTCCGAGTTGCACTTTGATAACCTTGAAATAATGGAGCCGCCGAGCTCTGTTGTTGCCCTTGTAAAACTTACTCGTGCTGCTATCAGCCGTATGCAGGAAGAAGCAAAACAGAGCAAATAAATCCTTGGTGTTTTCGCCTATGGAAAGAGAGAGGATGTCCGGCAGGGCATCCTCTTTTTTTATTTTTCAGGAATCGTCAAAAAATATTAAATTGCACGTCAGTTTTACAAAAATCTGGGAATATGATGCAGCAAATTAATGATTTCCTGATTAATCTGGATAAGTATCTTGGTAGCTCTCCATGGTTTGTGTATTTACTTCTGGGTACTGGTATTTTCTTTACTATCTATCTAAAATTTCCGCAAATACGTTATTTCAAACATGCTATCCGTATTGTTTCCGGAAAGTATGATAAAGAAACTGACAAAGGGGATACATCGCATTTTCAGGCTTTGTCAACCGCATTATCTGGTACAGTGGGCACGGGTAATATTGCCGGGGTGGCTCTGGCTATCCATCTCGGAGGACCTGCTGCTCTTTTCTGGATGTTACTAACAGCAGCTATAGGTATGACTACAAAGTTTGTAGAAGTTACTCTTTCCCATAAATATCGTGATTTCTTACCTGATGGAACGGTCTCTGGTGGCCCAATGTATTATATGCGTAAACGCTTGAATATAAGGACTAAAAACGGAAAACTAATTAAAACAGGATATTTCCTTGGGGCGCTTTTTGCACTGGCTACAGTACTATCATCTTTTGGTTCGGGGAATATGCCTCAGATTAACAGTATAGCAAATGCAATGTGGGCTACTTTTAAGGTACCGCAGATATGGACTGGCGTGGTCTTATCTATACTTCTTGCTTTGGTGATTATCGGTGGAATAAAACGTATTGCCAAGGTTACTGAAAAGCTTGTGCCCGGAATGGCTCTTTTATATTTTATAGGTGTGCTGGCTGTGCTTATCACAAATTATAAAAATTTGCCTTTTGCTTTTTATTCAATTTTCCATGATGTTTTTACGGGGACAGCTGCTATGGGTGGTTTCCTGGGGGCAAGTGTAGCTTTTGCTTTTAACCGTGGTGTCAACCGTGGATTGTTTTCCAATGAAGCAGGACAGGGTTCGGCGCCTATTGCTCATGCTGCTGCCCGTGCCCATGAGCCAGTATCCGAGGGTATGGTTGCCCTGCTTGAGCCTTTTATTGATACTATTATCATTTGTTTCCTCACAGGAATGGCAGTTTTGGCTTCAGGAGTATGGACACAGAAATTTGAAACTAAGTTCCAGACAGCTGATATAATTGTTCTAAACCGTATTTATAATGAGAAAAACAGACAGGATGTGAAAATCCTCTCCGAAGCCTTTAACCGTAAGCGTCCTATGCCAGTATATAATGGTACACTGGAAGTTAAAGAGGGAAAAATCATTACTCCGGTTTCTGTGATACATGCACGTTCCCTGGCAGAAAATGTCCGGGTGTTGGAACATGGAAAACCTTATACCGGTAAAATTCCTGTATATCAAGGACAGGTGAAACTTCCCGAAGGTATGGAAATGCGCGGAAAATCATTGCTGCATTCTGCTCCTCTTACTGCCGAAGCCTTTAAGCGTAGCTTATTCGGTAATTGGGGACAATATATCATTTCAATAGGCCTGTTGCTTTTCGCCTTTTCCACTGCTATTTCCTGGTCTTACTACGGAGACAGGGCCATTACTTATCTGATAGGACCAAAATGGGTTATGCCTTACAGAATTTTATATACTGCTGCCTTCTTTATAGCTTCTTTTACCGACACAACTATTATCTGGAACCTCTCAGCTATTACAATCGTACTTATGGCTATACCAAACTTATTTGGCCTCTTAATCTTGCACCGTGAGGTTAAGCAGACTATTAAAGATTACTGGAAAATATTCCGTAAAGAATTTCCTGAGGAAAAGATTGAAATTAAAGGTGAATATTAATTAAATTTTTTTGATTTATGCTAAGGAAAATCTTTTCTTTCTTTGTAAAGAAAAACAAGGAACATATACCGGGTCAGATGAAATATCTTATTGTTGGATTGGGAAATATAGGGCAGGAATACGTGATGACAAGACATAATCTCGGTTTTCAGGTGCTGGATTATTATGCCCAGAAAAATGATTTGACTTTTGAGACAAAACGTTATGGTGATTTGGCAGTCAGACGACTGCATGGACGCCAGCTATTCCTGCTTAAGCCTTCTACTTATATGAACCTCTCGGGCAAGGCTGTGCGTTATTGGCTGGAAAAAGAAAAAATCCCAGTGGAAAATCTTCTGGTTATTGTAGATGATGTTAACCTGCCGCTTGGTACTATACGTATCCGTGCAAAAGGTTCTCACGGAGGACATAACGGATTGAGAAATATTTGCGACCTTCTGGGACATTGCAATTATGCCCGTCTGCGCTTTGGCATTGGTAATGATTTTCCGCGTGGGGGCCAGGTGGATTATGTCCTGGGTGAATGGACACCAGAACAGTGGCAGACAGTCAAGGAACGTATCCCAATTGCAGCCGAGGCCATTGATGATTTTGTTCTGCAAGGCATTAACCGTACAATGACCAGGTATAATTCAAAATAAGTTTCCTATGAATGAACGAAATATTTTTCTCAAACATGTAGGGCAGACCACACGTAAGCCCTTGTTGCTGCATATTGACCGTGCAGAAAATATCTACCTGTACGATACCAACGGAAAACGATATATTGACCTGTGCGCAGGTGTATCGGTCAGCAACCTCGGACATAAGCATCCACGCGTGGTGGAAGCTGTAAAAAAACAGATAGATCGTTATATGCATCTGATGGTTTATGGAGAATTTATTGAAAGTCCGCAGGTGCGTTATGCCAAGCTTCTGGTGGATAATCTGCCAGCCTCTCTCAATTCGGTTTACTTTGTCAATTCAGGCAGTGAGGCTATTGAAGGTGCTATTAAGCTGGCCAAGCGTTATACAGGCCGTTCGGAAATAGTCTCTTTCTGGAACGCCTACCACGGAAGCACTCATGGTGCTTTAAGCATCCTTGGTGATACGGATTTCACACGGGCTTTCCGTCCTTTGTTACCTGATATACGGCGTTTACATTTTGGAAACATGGATGAACTACAGCAAATTACCGATAGGACGGCTGCCGTAGTAGTGGAACCCGTCCAGGCCGAGGCCGGAGTGGTTGTTCCTTCACCGGAATATATGAAACGTCTGCGTGAACGTTGCTCTGAGGTTGGTTGTCTGCTGATTTTTGACGAGGTACAGACCGGATTTGGTCGCACCGGACGTCTTTTTGCCTTTGAGCATTTTGATGTGGTACCAGACATTCTGGTTATTGCCAAGGCTGCCGGCGGTGGTATGCCTCTTGGTGCTTTTATCTCTGATAAGGCTATTATGGATACTCTGGCCTATAAACCGGCTCTGGGACATATTACCACTTTCGGAGGTCATCCAGTTTCCTGTGCCGCAGGTATGGAAGCACTGAAAGTTATCCTGGAGGAAAATATTATTGCGGATGTGCAACGTAAAGGTCAGATGTTCATTGATTTACTAAAAGACCATCCTAAAATAAAAGACATCCACGGAATAGGTTTGATCATTGCCGTCAAGCTTGAAAGTGAGGATTACCTTACTCGTTTTATGGACCGTCTGGTGGATAACGGGCTGGTAACTGATGTTTTCCTATTTGCAAGGGATAGTTTTCGGATAGGCCCACCCCTGATAATTACCGATGAACAGATTAAAGAAATTGTCACGCTGATTAGGAAAACTCTGGATGAGGTTTAATGCTAATGCAGAATACAAAAAAGGCTTCCTTGGGCATAAAGCCCCTGGAAGCCTTTATTCCAAGTTAACAAACTTATTCCTCGTTTTATATACAGCTGTTTTTAGCATTTCAATGTCTTTGGTGGAAAAGACAGGTGTGTCGTTTTCATATTTTACTTTGCGCAGAATAGCATCAATAGGGCGTATTTCTTCCAGTACTTCTCTGGCCATATCTGATAATTGGGCATGTTTGTCCAGGAGGTTGACCAGTTGCTGGGAAGCGAATTTTTGTTCAGCTACTTTTGTATATATAATTTGCGGGTCAGAAGCTTTTTCCGCAGATTTGAGAGCCAGAAACAGCCCTTCTACAAAAGAACCTGCCAGTACCACAGATGCAACATCGCTTTTACCACGGTCAACCAGGTAGGAATAAGTTTTATAATAACTTTCCGTGGCAATTTTATAAAGAGAATCCGGGTTGTTTATATTTTCGTCAATCCTTGTCAGGAAATCATCTGTAAAGAGTAAATTAAGACCCAGCTCATCAGCCAGATATTTTATGGCATTGAAATATTCTTTTACAATCAATGATTGGTTAAAAACGTTAGCGTAGCTGAGGTCTGTTCCGTAAATGCCCATATTAAGGGCCTGGGCTTTGGTAGTTAGATAATCTTTATCTTTCTCGGTGCTGTTGAGTAAGTTTTTATCAAAACTGACTTTTGCCTTGGTGATAATTTCCGTGACCTCATAAGGAGTGGGTAGTGGAAAAACTTTTAGTTCTGGTTTTTCTTCGTTAATAGTGGGATGGACAGTTTTTTCGGGTTGTTTTTTTTCTTTTTTGCAGGAAAAAGTAAAAATCAGGGTTAAAGAAAAAAGAATTATTAAAGCGAGTTTGAATCTCATTTTAAGCTTTTTAGAAGTTTCTTATAACAAATTTATAAAAAAAATACAATTGATTTTTACAAACTTTGATTTAATTGAGGATACTTTTTGAAGAAACTTCTTAATTTCATAGACAAAACGCCCCAGAAAGCTTCATTAAATATTCCTCCGCTCATTTTGGAATGACCTTTTTGCCTGTCGGTGAATATTATCGGGACTTCTATGATTTTTGCGCCCATTTTCCATGCGGTAAATTTCATTTCTATCTGGAAGGCATAGCCTTTAAATCTTATTTTGTCCATATCTATTGCTTGCAGTAATCTGCGACGGTAACATTTGAAACCAGCAGTGGTATCCATGATTTTCATACCTGTAATAAAACGAACATAAGCCGAGGCATAGTAAGACATTATAATTCTGCCTATTGGCCAGTTAATTACATTTACACCATTGACATACCTTGATCCAATGGCCATATCTGCTTTTTCTTTCTCACAGGCCTGGAGTAAACGTGGTAAGTCATTGGGATCATGTGAGAAATCAGCATCCATCTCAAAGATATATTCATAATCTCGCTCCAGAGCCCATTTAAACCCTGTGATATAAGCCGTACCCAATCCGAGCTTGCCAGGCCGCTTGATTAAATGAAGACGCTGGGGATATTTTTCTTTTTGTAGTTCTTCAACTATTTGTGCGGTACCGTCTGGTGAATTGTCGTCAATGATAAGAACTTCAAAATTTTCTGGCTGGTCAAGGACTGCCGGAATAATCTCTGAAATGTTTTCCTTTTCGTTGTATGTAGGTATGATGACGAGTTTTTTTTCTTCCATAGCTATTTGTTATTTGTAAGTTGCGAAAAATATCTGTGTTTTTTTACATAATATTGCCAGATAATACTTTTGCGGATAATTTCCTTGTAGTCAAATTTATTATTTTTTTTCAGTGCTGCACGCTTTTTTAACATTTTTGAAAGATTCTTATAAAAATTACAATGGGCTTTTATTACCTGAAAGAAGCCTGCTTTGGGACGTGTCAATAAGAAGTTGAACGCAGCAATACCGTCAAGTATCATCCGCCATAGGATTAGCCAGAAAGCTTTGCTTCCGGGCATGTTTTTTACTATGGTATAAAGGCTGTTGCGGAAGTTGAAAAAAATTTTCCTCGGATTATGATAGTTGAGTGTACCTCCACCAAGATGATAGACTTTTACCTGCGGAAAAACATATATCTCTTTCCCAAGGTTTTTCAGCCGCCAGCACAGGTCAATTTCTTCCATATGAGCAAAGAAATCTTCGTCAAAGCCGCCTGCTTCAAAAAAGTCTTTTGCACGGATGAACATTGCTGCGCCAGAGGCCCAGAAAATAGGTACTATATCGTCATACTGTCCATTGTCCTTTTCCGTCACGTCCAGGATGCGGCCACGAGCCAGAGGATAAGCCCATTTATCCAGAAAACCACCACTGGCTCCGGCATATTCAAAAGTGTCTTTTTGTTGGTAAGAAAGAATTTTTGGCTGTACTGCTGCTATGTCAGGATTATTTTCCATAAATTCAATGATGGGATCTATCCAGTTTGGCGTGACTTCTACATCTGTATTTAACAAAACAAAATAATCTGCGGTGATTTGTTTCAGTCCGCGGTTATAACCACCGGCAAAGCCGTAATTATTTTCCAGTTGTACAATTTTTACCTGCGGAAAATTCTTCCTGACGTAGTCCAGGGATTTATCAGTAGAGTTGTTATCAATGATGTAAATATCAGCGTCGTGGGTGTTTGCTATCACGGATGGCAGAAAGGTCGGCAGGATTTTCTCTCCATTCCAGTTAAGCAGAGCCACAGCGGTCTTAGCCATACATTATCTTTTTAATAGTTTCTACAAGCTTTGCAAATACGTATGGATTTGATGCAATAATTTCTTTACCAAATAACCAGTTATTTCCACCGCGGAAATCTGCAACTTTTCCGCCGGCTTGCTCTACAATAAAAGCACCCGCTGCAACATCCCACGGACTGAGGCTATATTCAAAGAAACCGTCAAAACGTCCGCAGGCTACATATACCAGGTCGGTAGCAGCAGATCCCAGACGGCGTAATCCGTGGCTGGTCTGCATAAAATGTTTTAATAGGTCCATATAACGATCCAGACGACTGTAGTCATAGAATGGAAATCCGGTTGCCAGCAGGGTCTCGTCTATGTCAGAGGTTTTTGTTACAGATATTTTTTCGCCATTGAGAAAAGCTCCTCCTCCTTGATAGGCATAAAAAGCTTCGTCTGCGCCTATTTCATATACCACGCCCAGGACGGTTTGTCCTTTTTCCTGTAGTGCTATACTAACAGCAACAGGCATTAATCCGTGGATAAAGTTTGTAGTACCATCCAGGGGGTCAACTATCCAGTTGAAGTTTTCCGACTGACGTGTTTCTGTTTGTTCTTCGGCTATAAAGCCACTATCAGGAATAAGTTTCTGTAATTCCGAAATGATAAATTTTTCGGAATTTTTATCTATTTCCGTGACATAATTATGTACTCCTTTGCTTTCAATTTTATGGATTGATTTACGGTTATTGCGGATATATTGTCCTGC
The DNA here is from genome assembly GCA_964649975.1 of uncultured Bacteroidales bacterium. Taxonomy (GTDB): domain Bacteria; phylum Bacteroidota; class Bacteroidia; order Bacteroidales; family S143-33; genus S143-33. The sequence continues at coordinate 27,000 of CAZYSM010000007.1, forward strand.
TTCGCGAGCAATATCTACAACTTGCTTGGTTAATTCTTTGTAATTCATAGCTTTACTTTTTTTGCGTTGTCTCAATTACTTCATCCACGTCTTTTGGCGGATAATTAATTGGTCCAGGTTTAACCTCAGCCAGACGATATACCTGATCTGGTTTGACTTTGGCATAAATTATCCAGCCAATACCCGTAATTATCATTATCACTGAAATTATTTGTGCCTGCGTGGCAGATATTCCAAAGAAGTGGTAACGGTTGGTTATACGTATGAATTCAATGAAAAATCGTTCCAGACCGGCCAGAATGAGATAAAGGGAAAACAGAACTCCTGGCGTTTTAATTTTTTTCCGCAAACTCCACAGGATGATAAACACTATGAGCATTATGGTAATCTCGTATAGCGGAGTTGGAAAAACTGGCTGAGGCAATACGTGGCAATAAATGTCATTGCAGTGCGGAATTTTCACTCCTTCGTTAATAACATTGTGCGGATAGTTATATGCCCATGCCCAGTCGGGCAAGAAAGAGAGCCATTTGGGTTTTGGTGCAGTATTGACAATGCCCCAGCATCCGTCACCTGCCAGCTGGCATCCCATACGCCCCACAGCATAACTTATAGAGAGGACTACAGCAGCTACGTCGCCTATATGTATCAGGTTGATATTATATTTACGCAGGTAAATAGCTACAGCAATGAAGCCTACCAGAAAACCTCCGTAAAAGGCCAATCCGCCGAAGGAAAAGATTGATCCCCATGGGTCCACCAGAAATTCATCCGGGATATGAGCAAGGATGTGGAAAATCTTTGCACCTATCAGGCCCCAGATACCTCCTACAACGATTAGGTTCCCGATGAGTTCGTGAGGCCACATTTTACGGGCTATCAATTTGGGCTTTGGTAATTTACGTTTGTTCTTGTCCCACCAAACGTATAGGGCTGTTAGTAAGCCAATTATAATTCCGCCTGTTGTACTGCCACCTCCGGAAACAAGAAAGCCCTGAGGGTCTAAAACAAATTCGTTGTAATGTTCAAAGGCTGCCACTAATTTGTATCCAATCAATCCAGCTATTACAAATGCCAGTAGCAATTCGTGTATTTTAGCTGGTTCTCCGATTTTTTCCTTAACGTAGAAAGGTAAAAACAATCCTTCTTTTTCCTTACGTTTTATTTCATAATACGCTACTATAGCCCCGACGGTAAAGGCCAGAGCTACCATAAATCCATATGTCTGGATAGGCAGTGGAATATATATTCCGAAAATATCTTTTATTAAATCCGATAATCTGGGGTACATAGCAAATAAAATTTTTTTCGTTTATTCAAAAAGCATTTTTTCAATATAATCTTTATAATCTTTCATTGCCTTGATAATAAGGCTTTTAGCTTCCTCTGCATTATAGATATGTGTAATTTCACACCTTTGCAAGGCAATATCTGGCATATCTTTGTATGTAAGGAAATAGTGTTTGAGACGTTCAATAACTGGTTTGGGAACCTGGGAAATATCTGTATATTTACCGTAAACAGCATCGTTTTTGAGCACAGCCACTATTTTATCATCAGCTTCATTTCCGTCAATCATCCGGAAGCCACCGATAGGAATTGCTCTTACCAGTATATCGCCAGAAGCCACAGTTTTTTCTGTTAATACGCATATATCCAGTGGGTCACCGTCGCCTATAATTTCTGGACGTTTGAGGATATCTGCGCTGGTTTTGCCCACTCTTTCCCCACAATAAGTTTGTGGCAGGAAGCCATAAAGAGCTGGCAAAATGCTTGAATATTTCTGAGGACGGTCAATAATACGGTATCCTGTTTCTTTGTGTACTTCATATTTAACGGTATCTGTGGTAACCATTTCTATGAAACAAATAACCTCGTTAGGGGCGTTTTGGCCAATATTAACGCCATGCCACGGATGTGCTTTGTGTCTTAGTCCCAGGAGTTTACCAATAGGGTCGGGACTGTAATTGAACTTTTTTCCCATGATAATGCAATTTTGAAAATATTTACCAAAAATATATTTTTTGCTAAAAATATTTATGGAATGAAGGAATATTTTTTTATTCCTGATGAAAATTTGTATTTTTAAGTTCCATTATTAATCAAAAAAGCAAGCATTATGGAAAAGAGAGTTATTGGTGATTCCGAACTTGTTTTGGCCAGTGACGGCAGTGTATATCATCTGCGTTTGCTGCCCCAGGATATTGCAGACACTATTCTTTTGGTTGGCGACCCAGGTCGCGTAGAACTAATAGGTTCCTTATTTGATAAAATTGAATTGAAAAAACACAACAGGGAGTTTTATACCATTACGGGATATTACAAAGGTAAGCGTCTGACAGCCTTATCCACAGGTATAGGCACGGATAACATTGACATTGTTATTAATGAGCTGGATGCCCTTGTTAATATTGATTTGCATAGCCGTACTATCAAGGACGAACATACTACTTTGAATTTTATCCGTATAGGCACTACAGGATCTTTGCAGCCGGATATACCTGTGGATGCACCAGTTGTTGCAAAAGTATCATTGGGCTTTGATAATTTGCTTAATTTTTATGCAGATCGCGACAAGGCTTCGGATAAGGATATGGAGGAAAAATTCATTGAATTTATTGGCTGGCCAGATGTTCTGCATCGTCCCTACTTTGTCCATTCCAGTGATCAGTTGTTTGACATGATAGCTCATGATATGCATTACGGAATAACCATTGCTGCACCAGGCTTTTATGGTCCACAAGGACGTTATCTGCGTTTGCAGCCCCTTGTGCCGGATCTGAACGAACGTTTACGCCAGTTTGAATATAATGGTTTGCGTATTACTAATTACGAGATGGAAAGCTCTGCTCTGTACGGATTATCACGTTTGCTCGGACATAATGCCCTGGCTCTGTGCAATGTAATAGCAAACCGTTTCCGTAAAGAGTTTAGCCCGGATTACAAGAAAGCCATTAAAAACACTATCCAGAAGGTATTGGACAGATTGACAAGTTAATTTCCTATGGAAACACAGGAAATTAAAGCTCTGATAAAACTGTTGGACGAGCAGGATGAATATATTATCGGCCAGGTGGAAGAACGTTTGCAGCAGTATTATAATATGCTGCCAGTCTCCACCTGGTCGGTTTATTTACAGGACTTGCCGGATAGACAAAAACAAAGGTTATATGAAATTCTGAAAAAATTTAATTATGACTGGGTGCTGGAACAGATGCGCATTTGGGCAGCCAGTCCACAAGTCCTGAGCTATGGATTGTATCTGGTATCCCGTGTTTTCTCACCTCTGCTGGAATTTCCGGATTTTGCCGGACTTTTATATTCTTTTAATAAATCTTTCCCCGATGAGTTTAATAATTTTCCTGTCAAAGACAAGGCTGTGCTTCTGGTAAAGGCTTTTACAGAATGGTATAGAGGCTATCCCAATGAAATTTTCAAAAGTGATAGTCCGGCAGCCTTTGACCCTTATGCTGTTTTGATGCTCAGGGAAGGATCTGTGATTACTATTTCGCTGTTGATGTGCGCTGTAATGGAGAAATATGGTTTACATTGGCTTGTAGTCAGCGATGCCCGTCTGCGTTATACTTATGTTGTTGTACCTGAACAAGATGACGATTTTTTTGTTATAGATACCCGGAATTCCATTATCACGCAAAGCCTTCCTTTTTCCCGTGATGATATTATCCGTGAGCTACACAAGGGATATTTAAAAAATAATCTGCTGAGTATGAAGTCTCTGGTTATGGGCTTGTTACAGGAGGGAATTTTCCCTGAAAATAGTATGCAAGATGAATGGCAAATTATTAACCGTTTTAATTATTTGTTATCTTTGCACTCTCAATAAAATAAACAGGTTATGGATAGAGTATTGGTAGCAATGAGCGGTGGCATAGACAGTTCTATATCGGCTTATCTTTTACAAAAGGAAGGTTACGAGGTTATAGGTATTACTTTTGTCAATTACATAGAAAATCCGGATGACCCTTCGGAATTGCAGTTTGTCAATGACGCTAAGTTAGTAGCTGATTTCCTGGGAATAAAACATATTGTCATTGATATACAGGAGGATTTTAAGGCTATTGTTGAATATTTTGTTAAGGAATATTTTAACGGACGTACACCTAACCCATGTGTGTTCTGTAATCCTACGATTAAATGGCGTGTGTTTGTGGAACATGCTGATTTGTTGGGTGTTAATTATATAGCTACCGGGCACTATGCCCTGAAAAAATATGAAAACGGACGTTATTTTATAAGCAAAGGTAAGGATATAACAAAGGACCAGTCCTATTTCCTTTACCGTTTACCTCAGTCCTATTTACAGCGTACGCTTTTTCCGCTGGGGCAATATACCAAGGATGAAATTAGGCGTATGGCAGGAGACCTTGGTTTACATCGCCTGGTTCAGAAACGGGAAAGTTATGATGTGTGTTTTATAAAAAATCAGGATTACCGTGATTTTTTGAAGAAATATGCCGAGAAAAACAATATTGAAATAAAGCCAGGTAAAATAGTGGATGTAAATGGCAATGTTGTAGGCCGTCACGATGGGCTGGCTTTTTATACCATTGGTCAGCGCCGGGGCCTGGGGGTGGCTATGGGCTATCCAGCTTATGTAAAAGATATTGATGTTAAGAATAATACCATTGTAATTGCGCCCAGGGAGGAACTGGCTAAAAATGAAATTACTGTTAAAGACTGGGTGTTGATGAAATATGAAGCTTTGCCTGAACAAGGATTAAAGGTGCAGGTCAAAATCCGTTATCGTGATAATGGTACACCAGCTCTGATAAAGCCCGAGGGAGATATTATACGCGTATATTTTTCCTCACCTGCCTATGGGATAACCCCAGGACAATCTGCTGTGTTTTATGAGGGAGATGATGTTGTTGGCGGTGGAGTTATTGCGTGATAGCAGCGTGGTTTTCAATTACTTTTTTGAAAACATGAGTAAAAGCATTTTGCGAACTCATTATTTCTGTTATCAAATACCTGTCAGAGATTAGAGCATCAAAGAAATCAGATCGTTTGATTATAATTAATTGTGAATTTTCATCTATATTAAGCGTTTGTGTGAAAATGTCCAGGTTTATTCCCCGGATTAAGATTTGTTCATTAACGAAATGATGTGTGGCATCCGATACATGGCCTTTTAGGATAATAATGATAACATCGTCTTTGAAAGCACTATAATCAAATTGCATTCCTTTATTTAAATTGACTATCTCGGCCTGTTCTGCTATTTTTATCAAATTATTTTCCGCAACATTGAAGAAAAGAGGATGACGTTTGAAATACTTAATTTTGTCCTGGATAAGAAAGCCATTATGGGATAATATTTTTATCAATCTTTGTTTGCGGGGCGACATATTAGCCAGATAATCAAAGCATTTAACTGGATTCTCGTCAAAAATAATTTTAGCAGCAGTGGAATAAACAATTTCTTCGGTGTGATATAAAGCGGCAAATATCTCATCCGGAATATCACTTTTGCGTATTATGCTCAGTACTTTCTGGATATTTTCCTTGTTCCATATCACTATGTCCGAATAATCATGCATAGTTACTTTTTGTTCACCAGCAGATTTTTTATAAATCCTTCCCAGCACTTCTATTGCTTTGGCTATTGTCCAGGGACTTATCTTATTGTAATCCCTCAGGATAATATCTTTTAATCTTTGTTCAAAGCTCATTCGTTTTTGGGGAAAGCGTTTGCTCAAACGTTTAATTTTTATTGAAGGAGCAACATCCTCAAAAATAGGACTTACCAATTTTTTTATGTCTGATTCGAAGAAATTGTCTATAATTTCCAGAGCAAAGATAATTTCCTTGCCTACGATATTTTTCTGTATTAAGGTAATAATTCTTGGTTCGTAAATAAAACTCAGCAGCAGGAACAATATTTCCAGGTTGAGATCTTTTTCGTATTCCAGTGCCATAAACAGTTTGAGAGTGCCTTTTTTGTCATACAGGTCTTCAATAGTGGTATAAATCCATGCCAGATTTTCAACTGTTTCTTCCAATCTTTTCTTTATTTTTTCTCTGGTATCTTCTTGAGCCTGGAACTTGCAGAAAAATAGTCCCCAGATAGCTTCCAGCTGTACTTCACGATCGGGGTAGTCCATGTGTTTTAGTAACAATTTTTTAGCTTCCCTTGTTCCAATCTTCGCATAGATTTCCAGGATTTTCAACAAAACATCCCGCGGAGCGTGGGCATCAAAATATTCGTCAAGATATTTGAGAACCATAGAACCGAATTCCAGTATCACATTTCCGACAATATGCCGGTATTCCTTGTTTTCTATATAACTGACGAGTTTGCGTATTATAGTATCGGTTTTCAGAACAGGACTAATATTAATGGCTGCCAGACGGATGTATTTATTTTCGTCTTCCATTAATTTGATTAACTCTTCTTCCTGGGGACGATATAATTTTTTGTGGATGTATTTTATCAATTTAATTCTATCCTTATAGTTATCAGAATAAAGCAATTCCTGAGCCTGTTCCAATGAAATTTCTTCGTTAATTTCCGAATAATCAAGGAATTCATAAGCGCGTTTGGCAATAAGTTTTGTTTCCTCATCCAGGTTTAGTTCCAATAAAGTATTAATCACTTTTGCCAGACGTTTCCGCCAGGTAGGGTCAATACTCTTGAGTAATATACGGATAAGGAATTCCTCATTGTGTTGTTTGAGTATTGATGAGGCGTAAGGTTCCAGTATTTTAGGATTTTCCTCGGATAATATCGTGGCCGAAAATTCTATGAGTTCAAGGTCGTCACTAACCAGACGTTTTTTCAGAATTTCGCTTCCGTATTGGTACTTATCTGTGCCACGGCGTTTGTCTTTACTTATTTCCGCAAGGATTTCACGGATTTTTTCCTTGTAAGATTTGTATAAATTTATTGCTACATATACCCAGAAAAGGACAATAGGCAATACCAGCAAAGGATAATATTGCAGCTGAAAACCTTTATCCGTGACCAGCAGCCGGTTAGCCAGCCAGAGCAGTATTCCGGCAATGCCTATGGAAAGCTGCATGACAACTCCTACGCGGACCTGTACAGCCAGTTTTTTGTCATCAGGTAGTGGCTGATATAGTATGTTGAAAGCCGGGTCATCCAGTCCGCGCCGTAGTATCCTTTCCATGGATTTGAGAAGGGTCATCACGCCCAAAAACAGCACAGTATTTGCTCCGAAAACAAGCGCAATAAATGCCCCCAGCAGGATAAGACTCGTTGAGGTGAGGGGTAATATTGTAAGCCCCAATCTTACTCCGTAATGGCTCAGTAAACGTCTGGAATAATACGAAATTATGAGTTCGCCTACTTTCAGAGCACCGAAGACAATACCAAGATATTGAGCTACATGGTCAGGACTTATAGATACTTTTACAGAAGATAGGAAGCCAAAGTCCACTAAATAAATCATAGTCATGGACAGGGTGGCTCCGAGGAAAATCCAAACAAAATACTTTTCTTTTAAGAGAGAGAAAAAGCTTATTTTCGGCTTTTCTGTCTTCTGTTTTACTGTGATTTTTATGTCTTCTTTTTCTCCGGATACCTTATAAATCCATTGCAAAATGATTATAGCAACGATAAGAGCGCCAGCTCCAATGTATAGCAGAAAATATAAATGCGGAACGATGGATTTTAGAAAAGGAATAGCAAAATAACTCAAAATGGCAGCCAGCACTCCGCCCATATTAAACAGTCCGTATAGGCGTTTTACTTGAGCCAGATTGAGAAAACGTATAGCCAGGCCGCCCAGTTCTATTGCAGAAAGTGAAATAAAAGGCCATGCCCAGATAAAGACAAAGATGCTAAGTATTTTTTCCGGAACATAATGTAATCCGATAGGCCCTACCAGGCTTATAAGAAACATAAACAGCAGAGCGCCCATAAAGAGCATCCGGCTGTTAACATATTTCTGTGCCAGGGAATAAAGACTACTGGTGAGATAGCCAAATATCCCGGCCAGGATATATGCATAAGGAAGTTGCTGGCTGCCGTAGTTAACAATAAAGATAGAGTTTGCCGAAACAAAGTAAAAAGCAACAAACCAACCTATAAAAAAACTGTGTAAAAATAGCAGAACGAAAATATCAACTTCCTTTTCTTTGAGCTCTAAATTTTTTATTAAGAATGTCCTGAATTTTTCCAGCATGAGTATTAAAACCAGTTTTAATGAGTTATATCAAAAACCGTTCTAATTTATTTTAGTCTCACTCTTTCAATGGCTTTTTTCCAACCATTATATAATTTTTCTCGCTCTTTATCAGATATTTGTGGAGAAAATGTACGGTCAATTGTTTTTACTTCCTTGATTTTATCCATAGTGACAAAATCTGTTGCCAATCCTGCCAGAAATGCAGCACCCATAGCTGTGGTTTCTACATTTGTAGGACGGAATACTTTGACATTTAGAATATCTGCCTGGAATTGAAGCAGGAAGTTATTGGCAGAGGCTCCGCCGTCCACGTAAAGGTCTTTTAGGATAATTCCAGAGTCTTGCTGCATAGCCTCAAATACGTCTCTTGTCTGATAAGCCAGGCTTTCCAGTGTGGCACGGACAATGTGATTGCGATTAATGCCCTGGGTCAGTCCTACAATAGCGCCTCTGGCATACATATCCCAGTAAGGTGCCCCAAGTCCGGAAAAAGCTGGTACGAAATAAACACCTTCGGAAGAGGCAACGCTCGTTGCCATGGCCTCGGTTTCGGAAGCCGAAGAGATGATGCCCAGACCGTCGCGCAGCCATTTAATTGCAGCTCCAGCAATGAATACACTTCCTTCCAGGGCATATTTTACTTTTCCGTTAAGACCATAAGCTATTGTGGAGATAAGTCCGTTTTTGGATTCATATATTTGTTCTCCAGTATTCATAAGGATGAAACAGCCTGTGCCGTAGGTATTTTTGGCCATTCCCGGTTCAAAACAGGCCTGACCAAACAGGGCAGCTTGCTGGTCGCCAGCTATTCCTGCAATTGGTATTTCTGTACCGAAGAATTTTTTATCAGTATATCCGACAATCCGGCTGGAATCGGTAACCTGTGGAAGCATTTGCTCTGGTATGTCCAGCATAGTAAGCAGGTCTTTATCCCATTGTAGTGTGCGGATATTGAATAGCATAGTCCGTGAGGCATTGGTATAATCAGTGACATGAACTTTTCCACCAGTGAGGTTCCATGCCAGCCATGTATCCACGGTACCGAAAAGTAAATCACCCTTACGTGCTTTTTCCCTGGCTTCGGGGACATTATTGAGTATCCAGTTCAGTTTTGTGCCTGAGAAATAGGGGTCAATGGGCAAGCCGGTTTTATATCTTACGCTTTGTGCATATTTCTCTTTGAGACTGTCACAGAATTCTGCTGTGCGTTTGTCCTGCCATACAATAGCATTATATATTGGAGAACCAGTGTTTTTGTCCCATACAATTGTAGTCTCCCTCTGATTTGTAATACCTATTCCTTTAATTTGGTCAGGTGATATACCTGTTTTTTCAATTAAACGTTTGGCCACATTTATCTGGGATTGCCATATCTCGTAAGGATTTTGTTCCACATATCCCGGATGAGGATAATATGATTTGAATTCCTCCTGTTCAATGCCGACAATGTTAAATAACTTGTCAAACAGGATAGCCCTGCTGCTACTGGTGCCCTGATCCAAAGCAAGTATATACTGCATTGTTACGAATTTTTATATTTGCCCAAAAAATAATCATAATGAATAAAATATCAAAAAAATATTGTTTTTTAAGGAAATAGTATAAGTCACTGTAAATTAAACTACTAAAAAAATATTATAATTGTGGAAAATATTTTTTTCAATAAAAACATAAAATTGCTTTTTTTGTAATAAAAATATTGATGTAGCGATGCGAAGATATGATTTTATAGCAATAGAAGGAAATATTGGAGCAGGAAAGACATCTCTGGCTAATATGCTGGCTCGGGATTATAATGCCAAATTGATTTTGGAGCGTTTTGCAGAAAATCCTTTTTTACCCAAATTTTACGAAAATCCAGAGCGGTATGCTTTTCAGGTTGAGATGTCCTTTTTAATAGACCGTTACCAGCAGCTTATAGATGATTTGCAGGCTCTGGATTTGTTTAAAGATTTTGTAGTGGCTGATTATTATTTTTCCAAGTCTTTGATTTTTGCAAGGAATACACTTGACGATACAGAATTTCAGCTTTACCGTCGTTTTTTCTCCGTTATATATAAAACAATACCGCGTCCGGATTTGTATGTATATTTGCATGTAGAGATTCCCCGGTTATTGGACAATATAAAAAAACGTGGACGTCCCTATGAACAGAATATCCAGGCCGATTATCTTGAAAAAATACAGCAAGGATATTTTGAATATTTCAAACAGCAAAAGGATATGCGTTTTTTGGTGCTGGATATTAATGAGATAGATTTTGTAGAAAATGAACAGGATTATAAACGTCTGGTTGAGATAATTTTTGAAAATGAGTACGAAATTGGTCTTAATTATATAAAACTTTAAATAAATTTTTTCGTAAAACTTTTGACAATCAAAAAATAAATTTTACATTTGTTTTTGGATTTTAACAATTTTTGAAATAATTTTAAATTCTGAAAAACCTAAAACATTTAATCATTATGAAAAAATTAGCTTTACAGCTTTTAGCAGTAATTTTAATCTTTGCTTTGGGCGGCTGTGGCGTCAAAAAAATGGTAAAGGATGCCAGCAACGTTAAGTATAACGTTACGCCTAATCCACTGGAAATGCATGCTGGCAAAGTTCCTATGTCCATAAATGTTACTTTCCCGCCCAAGTACTTCAACAAGAAGGCTTATCTGGTAATCACTCCTTATCTTGTTTCTGACATTGACAAGGAGAGCGAACTGGCTTTCAAGAGCCAGACTTTGCAAGGAGAGAAAGTACAGGACAATAACCCGACTATCTCTTACAAAGAAGGTGGGTCGTACAAATATGTTGATACTATAGACTACAACAGCATTTATCGTCGTTCTCACGTAGAGCTGCGTATGAATGTTAGCAAAGGTGCTAATGGCAAGAAACTTGAACTGGCCTCTGTTACTATCGCCAATGGTATTATCACTACTCCCGAGTTGGTTACCAAAGGTTTGCTGGTTGATAATCCTATGGTTACCACAGCTGATGGTAAGCACGTAGGTATGATGAGTCCTGTTGTACCTACTATTGCTAAACCGCAGCCTCGTGAGCTTAAAGAAAATCTCGTAGTTTACTATCCTATCCAGCAGTCTTATCTGCCACGTAAAGAGCAGCGTAAACCTGAGGTTGATTCATTCCTCAATAGTTTTGAGCAGCTTAAGACTGATCCTAATATGCAGTTCCTTGGTGTTGATATTGCAAGTTATGCTTCTCCAGATGGTCCTATTCCGTTGAACCATGACCTGGTTATCGGACGTGGCAAAACTGCTACCAAATTTGTTACTTCCAAATTTAAGAAAATCAAGGCTGAGGATGCTACCAAAGCTATTGAACGTGCTACTACTCCCGACGAAGACTGGGCTGGTTTCAAGCAGCTTGTTGAAAAATCTAATATTCAGGATAAAGACTTGATCTTGCGCGTATTGCAGATGTATTCTGATCCTAACGTACGTGAGCAGGAAATTAAGAAGATGGCTGAAGTTTACGATGTATTGAAGAAGGACATTCTTCCAAAGCTGCGTCGTTCTGAAATTCAGGCTAAATTCAAGAGCGTAGAGCGTACTGACGAACAGTATGTTGAAGTTGCTAAGAGCAATCCAGATATTCTCTCTCAGGAAGAACTTTTCTATGCTGCTCAGCAGGCTAAAGGCGCTGATAAAGAAACTATTTACAAGACTTATATTGAGAAATATCCAAATGATTGGCGTGCATACAACAATCTGGCTATTTACTACATTGAGAACGGTAAATTTGATGATGCAGAAAATCTGCTGGTAAAAGCTGATCAGCTGGATGCAAACAATCCTTCTGTTATTAACAACCTTGGTGTTGTTTACTGGATGAAAGGCGATTACAAGAAAGCTAAGGAATATTTTGAGAAAGCTGCCAATCTGGGTGGTTCTAACGAGAATATTAATTACAACCTTGGTGTAATTGCTATTATGGAAGGACAGTACCAGAAAGCACTTGACCTCTTTGGTGCCCGTCCTACATTTAACAAAGCTCTGGCTCAGCTGCTCACCGGTGATGTTCAGGGTGCTGAAAACACTATCAATCAGGTTAAGTCTGAATGCGCTTATTATTACTACCTCAAGGCTGTTATTGCAGCACGTCAGGACAAAGCTGATGATGTTTACAGCAATCTCCAGAAAGCAGTTGCCAAAGTTCCTGCTTTGAAGGATTACGCTAAGAATGACCTTGAATTCCGTAAGTATTTTGACGAAGATACTTTTAAGGCTATCGTTGAATAAAGTTTGTTTTATAAATTAAGAAAAAATGGGGCGCCCCAAAGGGCGCCCCGTTTTTTTTAGATTTTGTTTCAGTAATAAGTGGATATTTATTCAACTTTTGTCACTTTGAGCATATTTGTTTTATGGCTTACATCAATGGGCGTGCTTCCTATGTGTATTACATAATCTTCAGGTTTTAAGTATCCTTGTTTTTTCAGCATATCAATAGAAGCGCTAATGGCGTGATTAATTTCATCAAGTTCTGTGAAATAAAATGCACGTACGCCCCATAGGAGGGATAATGCGCTGAGTAGATGTTCGTGACGGGTAAAAGCATAAATATCAGCTTTGGGTCTGTATCCTGCAAGTGTGTAGGCTGTTTTTCCAAATTCCGTGAAGGTGACAATGGCTTTAGCGCCAATGATTTCGGCCAGGCGTGCAGCACTAAAACATATTGAATCACGGACAAAGCGCGGACTATCTGGCAGCGGAGGTTTTCCACGGTTGTAGTTGTATTTTTTCATCTCAGTTTCCTGGATAATTTTATGCATAGCCTCAATGACCTCCACGGGATATTTGCCCATAGCTGTTTCGGCACTGAGCATGAGCGTATCAGCTCCGTCCAGCACAGCATTGGCTACATCTGTAGCTTCGGCACGGGTAGGACGAAAATTATTAATCATGCTTTCCATCATCTGAGTGGCGATAATTACTGGTTTTTTGTTCTCAATGCACTTTTCCACTATTTCCTTTTGTATAAGTGGTACCTGTGCAAAGTCCATTTCCACGCCAAGGTCTCCGCGGGCGACCATAATTGCGTCAGCCTCGTCCATGATTTCCTCTATATTCTTTACGGCTTGCGCTTTTTCAATTTTGGCAATTACGTATGCGTGCTTTTTCTTGCGTCTTATCAATTGCTTGAGTTCTATAACATCACTTGCCCGGCGTACAAATGACAGGGCTATCCAGTCCACGCCGTTTTCCATAGCAACGATGGCATCTTCAATATCCTTGTCTGTCATACTGGGCAGAGATATATCTGTATGAGGCAGATTAACACCTTTGCGGGACATTAATACTCCACCATAGATAACTCTTGCTTTTACGCTCGTTTTTTTATTTGTCTCAATGATTTGCAATTTTAATTTACCATCATCAATAAGTATTTCCTCTCCGGGTTCCACATCCAGCGGAAAATCTTCGTAATCTACATAAACGCGTTTGTTATTCCCGGTGATTTTTTCTGTAGTAAATTCCAGAATATCACCGGCTTTAATTTCTGTTTGTCCGTTTTCTATTTCGCCAATACGGATTTTGGGTCCTTGCAGGTCTGCAATAATGGCGATATTGCGCCCCAGTTTTTTGCTTATTTCACGCACTATTTTAATATCTTCCTTTATCTGGCGATGGTCAGCATGGGAGCAGTTGATGCGCACACTATCCAGTCCTGCCATTATCATCTTTTCCAGCACTTTGGGGTCGCGCGAGGCCGGGCCCAGAGTAGCTATAATTTTTGTTCTTGAACCATACATAGTTATTATATTTTGGGTTTGAAGTTATCTTAAAAAAAAGCCTCCGCAAACATTTGCAGAGGCTTTCGTTTTTTAGAATTCAAGCACTGCCTTGCGGATGCGGTCAATAGCGTCTCTCAGTTGATCTTCGTTAATTACCAATGGCGGTGCAAAGCGGATTATATGGTCGTGTGTGGGTTTGGCCAATACTCCGTATTCTGCCATTTTCAGGCAAACATCCCAGGCGGTTTTTCCGTTTTTAGGACGGATAACAACAGCATTGAGCAGGCCTTTCCCTCTTACCTCTTCAATGATGTCAGTTTCCTGCTGAAGTTTTTTCATTTCCTGACGGAAAATTTCTCCAAGTATGAGGGCGTTTTCAGCCAGTTTTTCTTCTACAACAACTTTAAGAGCTTCAATGGCAACACGTGCAGCCAGAGGGTTACCTCCGTAGGTAGAGCCGTGTTCGCCAGGTTTGATGGTCAACATAATGGGGTCATCAGCCAGTACTGCGGAAACAGGCAGTACACCGCCACTGATGGCTTTGCCAAGGATGAGTATGTCGGGATGTACATTTTCCCAGTCGCTGGCAAGCATCTTTCCTGTGCGGGCGATGCCTGTCTGAACCTCATCAGCAATGAACAGAACATTATTGTCCTTACACATCTGGTATGCTTTAGCCAGATAACCATCCTCGGGTACTACTATGCCTGCTTCTCCCTGTATAGGTTCTACGAGGAAAGCAGCTACATTAGGGTCTTTAAGGGCTTGTTCAAGGGCTGTAAGGTCATTATAAGGAATGGTGATAAATCCCGGGGTATAAGGTCCGTATTCGTTTTTTGCAGTGGGGTCAGTAGAAAAAGAAATTATCGTGATGGTGCGCCCGTGGAAGTTATTTTCGCAGGTGATGATTTTTGCTTCATTCTCGGGTATTCCTTTAACTTTATAAGCCCATTTACGGGCGAGTTTGAGAGCGGTTTCCACAGCTTCGGCACCTGTGTTCATAGGCAGGAGCTTGTCGTAACCGAATAACTTAGTGGCATATTCCTCAAATTCTCCCAGAACATTATTATAAAAAGCTCTGGATGTGAGCGTTAGCTTATCTGCTTGCTCTTTCAGGGCTTTGATAATACGGGGATGACGATGTCCCTGGTTAACTGCAGAATAGGCAGATAGAAAATCGTAATATTGTTTTCCCTCTACGTCCCACAGGTAAGGACCTTCTCCTTTTTCCAGCACTACGGGTAGAGGGTGGTAGTTGTGTGCACCGTACCGCTCCTCACGTTCCATGTATTCTTTTGCAGTCATATTAGTTAATTTTAAAGGTTTCTGCTGCAAGTTTAAAAAAATCTCGGATTAATAAAAATGCTTTGAGCAAGTATTGTGGAATAATTTTTTAATTTTGTTCAAACCCTAAATTTAATATGCATGGCAACATATTTACATAATCTTTCTTTTTACGATAGTGACCAGGTGCCGGATGCTTCCCAGTTTAGTTTTGGAATTGTTGTTGCACAGTGGAATGGCGAAATAACAGGGGCTTTGTTTGAAGGAGCTTATGATACATTAGTGGAACACGGTGCAAGGAAGGAGGATATTATAAAAGTGGAGGTGCCCGGTAGTTTTGAGCTTACTTATGCAGCCAAACTTTTGTTGGAAAAAACTCCGGTAGATGCTGTTATTGCCATTGGTTGCGTCATCCGTGGCGAAACTCCACATTTTGAATATATCTCTTCGTCGGTGTCTCAGGGATTAACTCAATTGAATTTGCAATATGACCGTCCCGTAATTTTCGGTGTTCTTACTACAGATAATTTGCAGCAGGCCATAGACCGTGCTGGGGGAAAATACGGAAATAAAGGAGTGGAAGCTGCTGTTACAGCTATAAAAATGGCTGCCCTGAAAAAAAGTTTTATTGGATACTAAAAAAAGCCGCCTCATTGGCGGCTTTTTTTAGTATTGCAGTGTTCTGGAAATATCTTCTACGTACTGCTTGACGTTTTTGTCAGTAGCCATAAGGTCTTCCACGGTTTTGAACGCGTGTAACACGGTGGAGTGGTCTCTTCGTCCCAGCTCAGCACCTATACGGGAAAGAGAAGCTTCAGTGTATTTCCTGGCCAGATACATGGCTATTTGTCTTGCCAGTACTATTTCTCTGGTTCTGGCTTTGGATAAAATGACTTTTTGGTCCAGTTTAAAATACTCACTGACAGTACGCAGGATATAATCAATAGTAATTTCTTTTCTGCGTTCTTTTACAAGATTTTTAACAACATTTTTTGCCATATCCAGGGTTATACGTGTGTTTTTGTACATAATGGAATAAGCAATCAGGGAATTTAGAGCCCCTTCCAGTTCGCGTATGTTGGTGGCAACATTTTCCGCAAGATAGCGCAATATACGGTCGGGGATATTATATCCGCCCTGGTATGTTTTGTATTTGAGGATTTTCAGGCGTGTTTCAAAGTCAGGATGTTTTAGTTCTGCTGTTAATCCCCATTTTAATCTCGTGACCAAACGCTCTTCCATACCGTCAAGATCAACAGGAGGGCGGTCACTGGTTAATACAATTTGTTTATTTTCAAGATGTAAGGTGTTGAAAATGTTAAAGAATTTTTGCTGGGTTTTTTGTTTACCTGCTAATTCCTGGATATCATCAACAATGAGTACGTCTATTAACGAATAAAAACGGATAAATTTGTTGATTTCGTTATTTCTGATGGCAGTAGTGAATTGTTCTTCAAATTTAGCAGCAGATATATATAATACGGTGTGTTTGGGGAAATTTTCTTTTATTTTTATACCAATAGCCTGAGCCAGGTGTGTTTTTCCGGTACCTGTAGGACCATATATCATAAGAGGATTGAAATGGCTTTTTCCTGGATTTTTAGCTATTTCTATACCTGCATTTCTGGCTAATCTATTGCAGTCGCCTTCAATGAAATTGTCAAAAGTATAGTCAGGTTTGAGGTTGGAATCTATCCGTCTTTTACCTATACCAGGAATGATCTGTGGATTAGAGATTTCTTCTGTAGCTACGGGGGTATTGACAGGCTCATTTTTTAGCTGAGGAGCAACGTTCCCGGGTAGTACATACAGGCGACTTCCTTTGCCATTATTCTTTTGGCCATTGTTTTTTATAGCTACAATCTCATATTCCAGCTTGGCATTCGGTCCAATAGTTTGCTTTAATGCTTTACTCAATAATCCTAAATAGTGTTCTTCCAGATACTCGTAATAATACGCACTGGGAACACGTAGAGTAATTTTGTTTTTGTTAAGTTTAACAGGTTCAATTGGTTCAAACCAATTGCGGTACGATTCAGGCGATACGTTGTCCTTTATAATGTCCAGGCATTGACGCCAGACACTATTTACATCCCTTTGCATAGCTTCCCCCCTATGTTTAATTTTTTTGTAATTTCTTTATATAAAACTTGTTAGGTGTTTTGAGTGGGTAAATTTCTCAACATAAAATTGAGATATTTTTTTTAATCTGTAAAATTTCAAGCTCTGACAATTTTTCAGTTTTGGTTTTACGATTTTATATTCAAAACATTAGACAATGTTAAAAAGATTAAAAATATATATTTGTTTGATTGTTAATAAACTCTGTATTATTATGTAAATCAATAAGCTGTGTTTGTCCTCTCTTTTTCTAACAAATGTAAAACAAAGTTTACTTATTTCATAATTTTTAACAAAAAAAATTAAACCTTTCATCAAAATAATAAAATTATATTTGCACATTAAGAATAAAAAAATAAAGAATTATGGAAGATATTGTAAAGAATTTGCAGCGTATTTTGCAGGAGTTACCCCCGCATGTTAAAC
This sequence comes from uncultured Bacteroidales bacterium, assembly GCA_964649975.1. Classification (GTDB taxonomy): domain Bacteria; phylum Bacteroidota; class Bacteroidia; order Bacteroidales; family S143-33; genus S143-33. The sequence goes on from CAZYSM010000007.1 coordinate 44,748, forward strand.
TAATTGCTGTTAGTAAGACCCATCCTGTAGAAAAGATTTTAGCTGTATATAATGCCGGGCATAAAATTTTCGGAGAAAATAAAGTCCAGGAGATGGTTTCTAAATACGATCAGCTGCCTAAGGATATCCAATGGCATCTGATAGGTCATCTGCAAACAAATAAGGTAAAATATATTGTGCCATTTGTGACTATGATACATAGTGTTGATAGTGAGAAACTTATGGCTGAGATTGACAAAAGGGCTAAGAAAGTTAACAGAGTGATAGATTGTTTGCTGGAGATTCATATAGCAGAGGAAGAGAGCAAGTTTGGTTTGAGCTTTGAACAGGCCGAGGAATTAATTTCCAGCAGAGTTTATAGGAAATATCCTAATGTAAATATCCGTGGGCTGATGGGAATGGCTACTTTTACCGAGGCTAAGGATCAGATACGCAGGGAATTCCGCAGTCTGAAACAATTTTTTGACATGCTTAAAGAAAAATATTTTGCTGATAAACCGGATTTCAATGAGCTATCCATGGGTATGTCAGGTGATTACAAAATTGCAATAGAAGAAGGTTCAACCATGGTGCGTATAGGCACTGCTATTTTCGGAAGACGTAATTATGTTAATTAACGTTTGCGGAAAAGTGTTAAAGACATGGTAATTTTTTGGTCTTTTTTATTATTTTTATGAACGAAATTAAAAAAATAGATAGCTATGCTGACAATAGACAAAATCGTTGAATTATTGGGAGATGAAGCCGAAGATTTACTTAATCACAAGGCTTTGTTCCCAAAGGAAAATTTACATCTGCCTGGTCCGGATTATGTAGATAAAATTTTTGCACTTTCCGACCGTAATCCGCAGGTAATGCGTAATTTACAATGGTTAATGGATACAGGTCGTCTGGGCGGAACAGGTTATGTTTCAATTCTTCCGGTGGACCAGGGTATTGAGCATTCGGGCGGAGCTTCTTTCACTCCTAATCCGGAATATTTTGACCCTGAGAATATCGTTAAATTAGCTATGGAAGCCGGATGTAACGGTGTTGCCAGTACACTTGGAGTATTGGGTATGATGTCCCGCAAGTATGCTCACAAGATTCCTTTTATTGTTAAGATCAATCATAATGAGCTGCTTACTTATCCGAATATGTACGACCAGACCCTCTTTGCCAGCGTTAAGCAGGCCTGGGAGCTGGGTGCTGTAGGTATTGGTGCCACAATTTATTTTGGTTCGCCAGAAAGCCGCCGTCAGATTATGGAAATAAGTGAGGCTTTTGAATACGCTCACGAGCTTGGTATGTTTACCGTACTCTGGGCTTATCTGCGTAATAAAGAGTTCAAAACCAAGGATACTGACTATCATACAGCTGCTGATCTTACAGGTCAGGCTAACCATCTGGCTGTTACTATTGAGGCTGATATTGTTAAACAAAAGCAGCCTACTACTGGTAAGCCTGGATTTATTGATCTGGGCTTTGGTAAATACCATAAGGATATGTATGACAAGCTCGTGGGTAATCATCCTATTGACTGGACACGTTATCAAGTTATCAACCAGTACCTTGGACGTATTGGTCTGATTAACTCCGGTGGAGCTTCCTCTGGTGCTGGCGACCTGGCCCAGGCTGTGCGCACTGCTGTTATAAACAAACGCGCCGGTGGTATGGGATTGATTTCCGGGCGTAAAGCATTCCAGCGCCCAATGAAGGAAGGTATAGAGGTGCTTCATGCTATACAGGATGTTTATCTGTGTAAAGAAGTTACCATTGCATAGGTCACTGCTTGTAATTAACTTTGTGGGGATGCCATCGCGGCATCCCCGTTTTTGTATATGCTAATAACGATTTTTCATGCTGAAGGAATTTATAATCAACGGAGAAAAATTCCGGATATATAACCGTATCCTTGAGCCACAGACTATCAGGCCAGTAAATTGCAATTGCAGGGATATAAAAGCAATTATGCAGAGTAATGGCGTTTTGATGGCCAGGTGGGTCAGGAATTTTTCTTCCCGTCCTACACAGATATGGTATGTCGTACAGCAGGAGTATCATCCATTGGAAGATTACGCACCACGTACGCGCACACGTATCCGTCGGGGCGGTGAGAATTTTTCTCTGTCCGATCCTCTGCCTGTTTCACCGGAAATGGCATTCATTATTTTACAAATAGATGAGGCTTTCGGGCAATATCTATATGGTAGAGATCTTGATGTTCTGAAACAGCATCTTGCTTCACTGACGCAGGAATACAGGATTATGTTTGTAAAGGATAAGCAGGATAAGCCAGTGGGCTATTTGCTTTTGTATATGGACAGGGATTTTGTTCATATCCGTACTATTCATATTCCGCGGGAATATCAGCGCAAGCAGGCATCATATTTTGTTTTTTACAAAATGTCTGAGTTATTTCTGCCTTCTGGTAAGGCAAAGGCTATTGTTATGGGGATGCGTAATTTTTTGCATCCTTCGCAGGTGCAGGAACTACTCCTGCAGAAGTTTTTTTACAAAAAACTTTATGTGAGGATGGAGATTTGCCTATCCTTGAGGGCCAGGATTATATATTATTTATTTGTTCCGTTTATGCCTTTTATGAAAAAAATCAATTTACAGCCTGTCAATAAATTAAAGGCTTTCCTGATGTTTATAAAATTTGATCTGGAGGATAAAAAAGAATAATTTTTGTAAGAGACAATTAATTGCGAAATTTATTATTGATGAGATTAAAGCTTGTATTATTATTTATCCTTTTTGGCTTTGGTGTTTATGCCCAGGATTTCAAAGATGTGGATAAAGGTTTATCCGTAGATACCCTGGAGGTTATAAAATTGTTAGAGCGAGATGGCTGTGCCCAGGATAAGGATACTTTGTTTATTTATCTTTCTAAACTATCTGCACTTAGGTGTGATAGTATATCTGCCAGAGAACGGGCTTCTTTTGCCAGGCTTTTTTCGCACATAGCAGATTTATTAGTGGATAACGACAGTCCGGAGGCTGCTATGACTTTTGCCAACAAAGCTTTGCAGTGCAATCCGCAGGATGGTTGGGCCAAATTGGTATTGGCCAGGATAATGTTACTTTCGGGCAATGCCGATAGTGCTTATGGGATTTTGAAGCAAGTATATGGTAATATTTCATCTGGTGCTTATTCCCGTGTTATTGGTATTGCAGGAGAGGTGGCACAAAGATACTCAGAGAAAATTCTATCCTTAATGCATCAGGGTCAATACTTACCAGCTTTGACTTATGCGCGGATTGTTGATACTTTATTAATGATGTATCCTACTGCAGATACAGCATTTAAGACTTTATTCAAAAGCTTGCTTTTGCGTGTTTATGGCTATGAGTTAGAACTAATGAAAAGAGACTTAGACTGGGGCAGGTATGATTCGGCTTTGGTCAGGCTTGGTTATATTGAGGATTTTTGTAGGCGTTATTCCTATGTTTTTTCTGCTGATGAGCGTATGAAGCATTCTGATAATCTTAAATATGTTGTTTTTCAGGCTATTGATAGGTCTCTGAAAGACAGACGGATTTATGTAGCACTTAAATTCCTTAATGGATATTATAATTTGTGTGAAGTCCTCAATGATAAAGAATGCCTCAGCCTACTGGACAACGAACGGAACAGGGTTTACAGGGAGATTTTTGGCTATCGCCTCTCTCGTATGAGAAATTTATGGAGGCAAAAGGATATTAAGTCATTGATATTTCTTATTAAAGAAACTGATGATTTTGTAAAAAAGTATAATATACAGGATATTTCACAGTATCAAAAATTAAAAGATTCTGTTTACCTCTACCAGGTGAGTAGTTATGTAAAACTTTTGCAGATATATTTACATAGCAAGCAATATGATTCTGCGTTTTCTATCCTTAATTTGTTGACTTCGGATAAAGAATTGGCAAGGTATATGCCAGACACATTGATTAATTATTATCCTGAGATTGTTAGAAAGAGTGTAATTGCTTCTTTGTCTGATACCAATATTAGTAAAAATAAACTGTTTGATATAGAGGAGGTTATACTTAAGAATAATCTTGCTGATGATACTCTTGTGAGGATGCTATATCTTAAAAGATTAAAGCGATTGTCTTATGAGTGTGCTTATAAGCACGAGTTATTTTTTTCCAATCTCAGGCAGTATCAGCTTTCTCTGCTTAATAGAGATTTTCTTGGGGCACGTGCTATATTGGAGAAAACACTTAAATTATCAGATTCTCTTTGTCCTCTGCCAGAAGATACGGTGATTACTTTGCTGAATGATTTGAGTGCTGCTGTAACTTACGACCTTTTGCAGAAACAGGTTTTTGAGGCTTTCAAAAATAAAGATTATCAGAAAAGTTTTGAATTTTTACTGGCAGCCCAAAAATACTATCACGAACAGGCTTTGTCTCGTTTTGGTATGCCCCAGCCGGATTTATATCAGACAATTATTTCTTTTAATCTGCCTTTTGTTTTGTATGCTGCCCGTGAGTTAGTCTATTTAGACAGTTTGCAGCTGGCTTATGATTTATTGAAATATGCTAATAGCCAGGGTGTACCTGCTACAAGGACAAAAGATATACAGAAAGAACTGGGTTTTCGTCTGGCTGTCCATGATTTCACCCTTAATCCTTATGAAAATTTGAGGAAATCTTTACGCCGGTATAAACGTTATCATCCCTGGTGGTTCAGATATATGATTAAGCAATATATTAGGCAACGTTCGCGGATGAAAGCTTTTAAATTTTAATGTTTTTCAGGTATAATATTGCCTCATTACCCATATTGAATATCAAATCCAGAATGCTAAGGTTTGGTGTAAATCCGAATTTATCCTCAAATACCTGGGGATAAGGCGGATAATTTATTTTTGATGGGTTTTTGGGTGAAAGACTATAACGGTAATCTAACCAGCCATTGGGCAGAGGATTTTCATATCTGTCTGTTAGTTCTATTTTTTTGTCTATCTGTAATATTCGCAGGAAAGTCTTTAGAAGTGCGATATTGAGGTCAAATAATTTTTCTGGTTTTTGTTTCAGAGTATAAGCAATTTCATCAAAGAAAAAATCAAAGAAAGGTGCTGAGGCATAGGCCGTTTTTATGGTTTTCAGATGATTATCCACCCAGTTCTTTGTATAATCAATTTCTATTTCGGTGATAAGTTTTTTGTTTTTGGAACGTCCGCCGATAACAGGGACAATTAAATTGTGTTTGCCCTGGGGCGAAAGTATTGTGCAGCGGTTTCTATAAGTCTGCTTAATGAAGTTTTCCTTGCTCTCTATCAATACCTTTTCCTTGCTGAGGAATATGGCAAACCATTCAATATTAGGGCAATAAGCTGTTGACAATAGTACCATTTTCGTGAATTTTTTATAAAATTACCAACAGTTGAACGAGCAGGATTACCATTACCAGGGCAAAAGGATATGTTGCAGCATAAGCCACAGAAATAGCAGAGCAATTGTTTTTCTCCTGTATCACACCCAGAGCAGCGGTACTTGTAAGTGCTCCTGTTAGCAATCCAAGTAGGGATAAGAAGTTTATTTTAAGTATTTTCCATCCAACAAAAGCACCTATCATAACAGAAGCAATGATTAACACAACAGCTTCGGCAATCATAATGAGACCGTGTCCGGATAGAATATCCTTTACGTGAGCGCCGGCATCAGCGCCTACTACAGCAATGAACATCAACAGTGCTAATTTTTTCAGGATGTTTCCGCCATTTGCCGGCACTGTCCACAGAATAGGCCCAGTTTTTCCTATACGGCTGAGTATTAATCCACTAAGCAGGGCGCCTCCTGTTATGCCAAGCTTGAAATGTATATGCGCACCCAGAGGTATTTCTATTTTTCCCAGTAATAAGCCTATAAGCAGGCCAAGGAATAGAGGCAGGAAATCTATTTCGGATAATTTTTTCATTTCGTCGCCTACTATTGCTGCTACTTTTTCCAGGTCGGTTTTTGCGCCAGCTACCAGTATTTTGTCGCCAAACTTGAACGTACTTTCCGGAGTGGGCATAAGTTCAATACCCGAACGTCGTATTTTTATTATCCTCACATTGTATTTGTCGGATAATTTTAGATTTTTGTATTTTTTGTTCACCACTTCCTTATTTGTAACAAGCATCCAACGGATGTCATATTTTCCGGGTAGTTCAATTATCTCATCTACTGGTTGTCCAAAGAGCAGGGCAGCGCGTTTCTGGTTCTGGTCGGTTCCTACAAAACGTATCAGGTCATTTTTGTGGAGAACTGTCTCGGCATTTGGGGTGAATACCTGATCTCCGTGCTTGACGCGTGAAATAACCCCGCCTGTAATTTCACGTATTTGCAGTTCTTTGAGGCTTTTTCCTTCCAGGTTAGGATTATCTATGCGAAAATTTTGTCCATAAGTACGTGGATGGTCCTTAAGAAGCTGCTGTTGATATTTTTCTTTTTCCTTTTTCAGGTCAATGTGGAAAAGTTTTGGGAGTATGTTTAACAATATAATCAATCCGAACAAGCCTATGGGATAGGCCAGTCCGTAACCTACCGAAGCTTTTGACGAACCAGTGGCTTCAATGGCTACTGCCAGTCCAGGGGTGCTGGTAACCGCACCGGTAAAAATGCCTGTGTTAAAAGCTTTGTCAATATGGAAAATTTTGCCGAAAGCAAAGGCTATAATTGCAGTGCTAATGAGGATTATACTTGTCAATAGTAACATCTGTCTGCCTTCGCGGCGAAAACTCTCAAAAAATCCTGGACCTGATTGCATACCTACAATAAAAATAAACAAGACCAGACCGAATTTGAGAAAATCCTTTGGGATTTTTACTCCGTAGTTGCCAATGATTATTGCAACTATCAGTATAGCAGCAATATCCAGACTGGTGCCCATAATTTTTATTTTGCCCAATAACAGCCCTAATGCCAGTATGAGAATCAAGGCGATATAACCTTCCATATTTGGTAAACTTGCAATCACGTTTTTAATCTTTTTTTTGCAAAAATAGTGTTTCGTTTCTCAAAAAAAATGAGAAAAAGCATTTATTTTTGTGTAAAATTCGGGCATAAAAATTGTTTTTTTATCGGGTAAAATATTTTCCGGCATGAAAAAGTCAGTTATTGTTTTTATAAGTATATTATTGTTAATCCCTTCCTTTGGACGAAATCTGGATGATATAAAGCGTAGCGGAGTTATCTATGTGGCTTTTACCGAAAGTTCCTATAACAGTATAAACCGTTATATTGCCGAAGAATTTGCCAGGTTCCTCAATGTTAAGATGGAACCAGTTTTTACCACCTGGCAGCAAAATTTTTCCCGGAATGGTAAAATTCCCTCCGACCTGGAGACTAATCCAAATATTTCCTACACACCTGATGCTCTGCGCAAAGCTGATTTTATTTGCGGCACTATTTATGTCTATCCCTGGCGAAAAAAGCTTTTTGATTATGCTGGAATAATGTATGTTAGTGATTTGCTGGTTGTTAGAAAAGGATTTGCCTGGAACTATTTTTTCCGTCTTATTTTACCTGATGAGGTCCTTGGTTTGCAGATGGATAGATATGACATTAAATCTTACAAAGACCTCAGAGGTCTCAGAATTGCTCTGCTGTCAAATTCCAGCTATCAAAAGGATATACAGCGTATTAATGACCAGATAGGCGGAGGTATTAAAGTTGTATTGACCAAAAGTGAAGAGCAGTCCCAGAGATTGATGGAAGAAGGAAAAGTGGACGGATTTGTGGCTGTATCTTATCTGGCTCTTAAATACCTGAAAAATCATCCTGAGGCAAAGCTGGCTTTCCCGGTAGGAAAACCTTTTAAGGTGGGATGGGCTGTTGAGAAAGGTAATGTGCAGCTGCAGAGAGAGATAAATAATTTCTTTGAGACTATCAAAGGTAATGGACGGCTGGATAAGCTTTTTATGGACCATTACAATATTGATTACAAAACTTATCTTGAAATTATCAATTCTTATGCTCAATCTTCTGAATCCGGACGTGACCTGGACGAAATTATGGCTTCGGGTAAGATTATCATTGCTGTCAGAGACCGTGAAATGATTTATCATCCTACCGGAAAAAAACAATTTTCTCAATATCTGGCCGAGGAATTTGCTAATTATCTTGGTCTGGACCTTGAGCTGGTAGTGGCCCCTAATCTGGCTACATATTTTGAGGACAGCGAGGGAAAAATAGTCAAAGATTCCAGCTATACGCCGGAATTTATGAAAAAGGTTGATGTGGTATGTGACCTGCTCGCGCCTGTGCCCTGGCGATTAAATAAAGTGGATATAATTGGATATATGCCTCTGGCAAAGGTTGTGGTGGCACGGAAAGGCCTGAAAATAAATACAATTGCAGACCTGAAAAAATATAGAGGCGTCACTGCAAAAGGTTCATCCTATGAGCAAGCTCTCATTGATAACGGAATTACAAATTATTACTATGCACCGGCAGAAAAATTAATGGACGAGGTAGCCTCTGGGCACGCTGATTACACCCTTCAGAGCTTTATTTACAATATTTCGGATTATCCAAACCTGGAAGTCAAGTTCATTGTCGGAGATATTAATAAAGTTGGTTGGGCTATTAAACGCAATGAACCTAAATTGAGGCAGAAAATTCTGGAATTCTTTGAGTTTGCAGAAAAATACGGTATTCTGGATACGTATTTTAAGATGCAGACAGGTATGCCTTTCAGATCTCTGGAGAAATACCTTATAGCCTTGCATCAGGCTTATAATATCGGTGTTTTTCCGTTTGTTTTTTATGGCACTGATCAGGGCTTGCCACAGGAGGACGTTATGGATATTATGCAGGACCGTAAAGGTTATATCTGGTTTGCCACACTGGGTGGATCAGTCAGATTCAATGGCCGTAAAATGCAGGTATATACCACCAAAGACGGACTTCTGAGCAACGAAGTTTTTGATATTGCCGAAGACAGAAAGAAAGATACACTCTATCTGGCTACTTTCAGGGGAATATCCTCTTATTCAAATTACAAATTTGATTCTGTCTATACTGGCAAGGCTTTCCGTCATATCTATATTGATAAATTTAATAACAAATGGTTTTATGGTGATTTTGGCACGGTGATACTGAAAGATAATGGTGCCGAAGTTGATTTGAATTATAAGCTTAAAAATTTCCCTCTGAAAATATATGCTGTTGATTATCTGGATTTTCCTACTTATTATCTTATTGCTACAAATAAAGGGCTGTTTTTGGTAGATACATCTTTTAGCCAGAGCAAAAAGATTTCCAATGATATTTTCTATGACATTTTTATTGACAGCGACCAGAATATATGGTTGACCGGCAGCAAAGGCATTTTTTACAACAGCAATCCATATAGCATCCAGAAAGGTAATATCGGACGCAGGGTTAACAAGGAACTGAAAATCAGTGATGATATAATTTCCAGGATTGTCCATACTCGCGACGGAGCTATCTGGCTTATAAGTAATTTCCGGGCTTATCAGATTTTTTCCCTGCGTCAATCACCTATTATTTATGACCAGAATATTGGTCTGTCCGGACAAAAAATTCTTTCCTTCTTCACTGATAATGAGGGTAATTACTGGTTTGGTTATTCTGGTGGAATACAAAAATTAACTAATAAGAGCCTTAGGATTGTCGCTCCGGATAAGCTTAAGTATTATGTTCATTCAATGGTCTATGACAAATATAATCATCTGTGGGTGGCCTTTACCAATAGTCTCTACTGGCTTGGAGATTCTATTGTCCAATTTTCCCGCAGGCTTTCCGGTATGGAAAAACCTTACGGCGTTGGCCTTGCCCCGGATGGAAATATTATTATTGCTTCGGCTTCTGATATTTATCTGGTTGACCCTGCTACGCTTAAAATACTGAAACATAGAATATTGCCATATAGCATTCCACAGGTGTATAAAGTTTTTGTCTCATCAAAAAACGAAATTTTTATTCTAACCGGTTCAAATGATTTTATTTATTATCTTAAAAACTTTGACAGCCCGATAAAAAAATTGGAAAGCCCTCTGACCAGTTTTGTCTATCAATTGGTAGAATATGACGGATTAGTAATAGGCGGAAATAATTCATCAATAATCTATTTTAACGGGGATAAGTTTAAAATTCTCAAGAACATTAATCATACTGTATGGACGCTCAAGGTGATTAACGATAGCCTTTATGTAGGTACCGAAGCAGGTCTGGGTATTTTTGCCGCAGGTAATTTTCAATTACTTGATAATCTTGAACTGCCTGATAATTATGTTACTGCTATAGAAAAAGCTAATAAACCTGGATATTTGTGGATTGGTACTAACAAAGGCTTTTGTTATGTCAATATCAAGGATAATAAAGTGGAATTCTCAATTGATGCCAATGACGGATTACCAGGTAATGAAATTGCCTTTGATGGTTTGCGCCTGGATGCCAAAGGTTTATTATGGATAGGCACACTTCACGGAATTGCCACCTATGATATTAAGAAAAAGGAAATTAAGAAATATGCGCCTAACTGCCAGATTGAAGCTATATACCTCAATGGCGAAAGAATTTATGACCTGCCGCATTACCTTAAATACAGACAGAACAACCTTACCTTTGAATTGACCGGATTATCATTCCGCAATGAGGAATCCCTTGTGTATGACTATTATCTGCGCGGACTTAAATCTAAGAATTTCCCCGGATGGAAAGGACATTCTTATAAGGCTACTTTCCAGAACCTGCCGCCAGGAAAATATACTTTTTCCTATCGTGCCAAAGGTAAAGACGGTATATGGAGCTATTACAAGAGCATTAATTTTGTTATTATGAAACCGCTCTGGCAAAAGACCTGGTTTATTGTCCTGATGGTTCTTGTCTTTTTTGCCGGAGTGTTCGGATTTATTAAATGGAGGGAATATAATTTACGTAAGCGTAATGAGCTATTGGAGCGTCTGGTGGAAGAGCGTACCCACGAGATAGAGATGCAAAAAGTAGAATTGGAACAGAAAAATATAGAACTGGAGCAGCAACAGGAAGAGATTATTGCCCAGCGTGACGAGCTGGCTCGCCAGAGAGATATTGCACGCAAGCAGCGCGATGAAATTGCCCGTCAGAAACAGGAAATTATGGACAGTATCTATTACGCTAAACGTATCCAATCCGCCATACTCCCGCCCTTGTCACAGGTCAAAACTTATCTGCCCGAGTTCTTTGTCCTGTATCTACCGAGGGATATTGTTTCTGGTGATTTCTATTGGTTTAAGAAAATAGGCGATAATATCATTGTGGCAGCGGCCGACTGTACAGGCCACGGAGTACCTGGTGCTTTTATGTCAATGCTCGGAACAGCTTTGCTGGAAGAGATTACACTGATTTATCGTGATAGCCTCAATTCCGGAAAAATACTGGACACTCTGCGTGAGCGTGTTATAGAATCCTTGCACCAGACAGGGCGTATTGAGGAAGCAAAAGACGGTATGGACATAGCTCTTTATATCCTTAATCAGAAGACTTTGCGCCTACAATTCTCAGGCGCTTTTAACCCATTGATTATTGTCCGGGGAGATACTCTTATTGAACTCAGACCTGATAGGATGCCTATTGGCATCTTTGAGGATGTTAAGGATAATTTTAATACCGTTCTTTTTGATGTAGAAAAGGATGATATGATTTACAGTTTTTCCGACGGATATGCTTCGCAGTTTGGCAGTCCTAAGGGCAAAAAGTTCCGGATTACTCGCCTGCGTAAATTGCTGTTGGCTATCAGTGATTTGCCTATGGATGAACAAAAGGAAAGTTTGCAGAATGCCCTTAAAAACTGGATGGGAGAGACTTATGAACAAGTGGACGATATCCTTGTTATTGGCGTAAGGATTACCTGGGAGCGAACACAGGAACCAGATCCCATTGATATGTCAAAATACGAGGAGTTTATTACTGTTATGAATATCCAGATAAGCAAAAAGACCGAGCCGGTTGCTCTAAAAGTATCAGAACAAAAGCAGGATAATCAAGAGGATAAAGATAATGAACAGGCTTAACCATCGGCTGCCCGGAAAAACGGAGTATTTATCAATATGCCGTATTAATCTCTCTTCCGGGCAGCCAGCATGGTTTAATCGGTTTCTTCCGGAGAGAGGCCTTTTTCCAGAAGGGCTATAAGTACTAACACTACGAAAATCACGAGCATAAGCAAAATTTCTTTCCAGTATTTCACTGGCTCTATCCATATCTCGTGGATAACACCCCAGCGGCTCAATACTTCAATAAAATTCCAGAATAATATCACCGTGGGAATAGCGTATTTAATAGCATAATCCAGATGTGTTACCCTCCATAATTTTATCATCAATGTACCTGACCATAATAACGATCCAAAAGCAACAATATAAGTGACTATACTATGTACGCCGAAAAATCTTTCGTCATAGGCAAATAATAGTGCCAGATAGCATGCCCACAGCACAAGGTTGATTTCTATAAATGTGATTAATGCCGTGTTTTTATTTGCATAATCAAGGTTAAGTGCTTTTTTTATCCTGAAGGTTTTTTGTACCCACAGGAAAAATTTGCATCTGGTTTTTGTACCAAAAAAGTAATAGATCATTGCAATAGCGAAAAATCCCACCGACGAAGGCATAATTAAATACTCTGGCTTTGTTACAATTTTTCCGTCTATGATTAATGGTGGAACTCCGTAGCGGTGTGCATAATATACGTAGGCAAATTCTATCCAGCCTGTCCACACAAGAAGACCTCCGGCAAACCCCATAAAAGTAGCCCAGTTGGAATTTTTCATACGCATACCCCATAATAATAATGCAAATCCAATGATACCCAGTAATATAGCCGAATGGTACAGATATGATCTTCCCAGAAACTTTTCCATTAATATCATAGCAGCATGCCCCAGAGGCATCGTAAAAAGAACAATGAAAAATGACAATAAGCCAACAAATGGTTTACTAAGTCTCATGGCAAGAGTTTTTTAATGTAATTTCAGTAATATTTTTATTAAAAGATATGACTTTTGTCAATTATTTTGTTGAAAAATTCAGACTTAGTTTTATGAAAATTGCATTGAATACGAAGGTTGTATTATTATTTGCCGGAGAGGAGAAATGTCCTTTGAATATCTGGCCAATGATTGATATATCTGCATTATCCGCCAGGGAATATGTAAAAGATGGCATAAGGAAGTAGCCTTTTTCCTTGGGAAAATACATAAAAGCCATAGATGTATTGAGTAATGGATATGGCTGGGCCGAAACCTGTGCAAATACGTTATATCTTGCAAATGATAAATGCTTTACGTCCATAGGAGCAGAGTATAAGTCCATAGGTGAGGTGATAAACAAATTATCTTTCTGTGGATTATAAAGGAATTCGCCCATAAAAGTCACGGAATTTTTCAGACTATAATCCAGTCCAATGGATATGAGGAAAAGCCCAGAGGTATCAGCAAAATTCTTTTTTGGATGCAGGTACGTTCCTTCGCCCCGGAATGTTATGTTTTTAATATATCCTGTCCAGCCCAGTCCAAGGGCATAATCCTGTGAGTTTAATATACCGGCAAGTAATTGAATATCGTAGGTGCCAATTGTTGTGGCAAATTTTACAGCAGAAGTGATGTTTGTATCTCTATCCAGTTTTGATGCTACTTCCACGGAACTCATAGGTGAAATGTAATAAATAGCATCAATGGCATCACTGCCCGGACGTTCGGCATAGTCCACATCAAAGAACGAGTAATTATTGAACAAATCGTTAGGGTTCCATACAAATGTCTTTGCCCAGTTGATACGCTGCCTACCAATTGTCAGCTCAAAGTTATTACCGGAATAATGGACATTCAGTCTGTCAATGGCTATGTTCCATAATACAGATTGTTCAGAAACAGCATTCCACGAAAGCGGCACAATACCCATATCCTTTTTGACAAAATCACTATATCCAGGAAAATATTTGACGGTTTCCCCGGTAAAAATTCTATTGCGGACAGACAGGTTAAACGTAAAATTGCTTTTGTATGCCAGTTGCAGGTTCAGGCGCGAGTGGATAAGATTATCATTGATCCAGTTACCCTGTATGCTGTCAAAATAGGCTGACTGCATATTGTGAACATAGCCCGACAGGCGGAGATGCAAAGGTTTATCCGTCTGTGCTGCCAGCGGAAAGAGAGTTAACAAGGTCAGGATTATATTAACAAATTTCCGTGACATTGTTAGAGTTTTTTCCACAGTAATTGTGCTTGCTGTTGTGCCATGGCAAAGACTTCTTCCTCGTCAATAGTTGTAACCTTCCTGTCTTTAAGGACTATTTTTCCATTGCTGATAACGTGTCGTACGTGTGCCGAGGATAGAGCATAAAAGAAATGTCCGAGGAAATTTGTGGATGTAATGGGCGTACGTGGCTGATAGTCAAATATAACAATATTATTCTCTGCATGTCCGCTGAAATTATTTTCAGCGAGGTAACGGTCATTATTTCGCAGACGCTGGTAGATCATGTCCATATCCTGCTGTTCAAATGCCAGGCCAGCGAAATAAGCAAATTTGGCACTTTGTATCATATCCGAGTGCATACCGTCGGTGCCCAGCATAATACGGTTGGTGTCAAGTCCTTTTGCGGAAAAAAATCCTACCTGGTTATTGAGATTGCTTTCAGGATTTTGCACTATCCAAGCACGGGAGTTACGCAGGATTTCCCGCTCCTCATCATTAATATGTATAGCGTGAGCCAGTATGGTTTTTGAGGAATTCAGGAACCCAAAGTCATTCAGCCGGTGTATAACACGTTTGTTATGGTGTATTGTACACAAATCCTCATCCACTTTGTCCTCAGCCACGTGGATATGTATGCCTGAACCGTAAGTTTCCATCATATCCGCTGCTTGTTTTAATGTTCTGTCTTCCAGTGTAAAGGAAGCGTGTAATCCTATGAGCCCTTGCCGTTCTTCCAGGTAAGCTTTTGTTTCTTCCAGACCTTCAATGGATTTCTCGTATCCGTCGCGGTCGGATATTTCGTAACATAACAAATGAGATAGACCGACTTTTTCCAGGGCATTGGCAATAATTTCCAGTGAACCTGTAATAAAATTAGGTGAAGCGTGATGGTCTATGATAAATGTAGCACCTGCTTTCAATGCGTAAATGGCTGTGGATAAGGCACTTGCTTCTATGGCTTGTTCAGTGAGTTTTTTATCCAGGTTCCACCAGACGTATTTGAGTATTTCGTAGAAGTTAGAAGGATTTTTTTTAGGAGCTGGCATACCTGTAGCCAGTGCAGAATAAATATGATGATGTCCTATTACAAAAGACTTTGTTGTTAATCCGCCCTGTGCATCAATTATTTGTGTGGCATTTTCGGGGATTTTGTCAATGAATTCAATTTTTCCTTCCTTACCCTGATAGACTTTGATATTGCCCTTGTATAGAGAAAAGTCGTATGGATTGATATATAAAGCATCTTTGATGTAGAGTTCGTTATTTTTCATATTTGTCAATGAGTTTTTGTATTTGGTCTTCAAGATTTTCAATTTTCTTTTGGTATGCTTTTTCTGCTTTTTTGAAGCGTTCCATTGCCTCTTTTAATTCTTTTTCTTTTTCATTAATTTTTTGTTCCAGTTCCAGGATTTGAGCAACTTTTTCCGAGATAATATTTTGTTTGATAGAATTGTCTATTTTTAGCTGTTTTATTTCTTCCTTCAGTTCATTAATTTTTTCATTATAATCTTCCAGTTTCAATTTGTATTCAATTTCTTTTTGCTCAAAATTTTCTGTTTTCTGAGTAAGTTCTTTTACGAGTTGCTTGGTACGTTCGTTGATAAGTACATAATTAATAGTTGTGCCAAGGTCTGCAGTGAATTTCTCAATAAAATTAATATGGTAATCTTCAAATTTTTCATTGGATGCTATTTCCAGGATGCCATAAATCTCATCTTCAAATTGTATAGGGAACCAGGCTATTGTATTAGGACGCCCGTAACCAAAGGCTGTTTCATAGAAAATATAATTTTCCGGCACAGGGGAAACAATAATTGGTTTGGCATCAGCGGCTACGGTTCCGATAAACCCTTCTGTCAGACGGTATTCCAGATTTGAAATTTTTTTCTTATCGTAGGCAAAGGCAATGTTTAGCTTATAAACAACTTCGTCTGCTTTATTTTCTTTGTAGTATATTGCTCCCATAGGAGCATTTAATGTTTTTAGCAGTTCTCTCAGGGAATTTTCCAGCAGGGAGTTTAGGTCAGTAGAATGTTCGCGCAGTATATCACTCAAATGGGCAAGCCCCTGGGTTACCCATTTTTGTTTTTCTTCGCTTTCGCGAGTTTTTTGTATGTCTTCGTGATATTTCTTTAGATAATTTTTTAGGTCAATGATGGAATAAGTAAGCACATCTTCGCTGGATAGTGGCGAAATATCAATATCGTAATTACCTTTTGCCAGTTCCTGTAATTTTCTGTTTTTAAATCTAAGATTTGAACTAATACGGTTTATTGTAATTGTTATATCTGATAGCTCCCTGGAAATTCGTATTAATTCAAATTTTTCCAGTGACCCCAATTCAATCCGTTTAAGTGCTTGCAGTATTTTAGAAAGATTTTGGTAGATGATTTTATAAATGTTGTATCCGTAAAATACTAATAATAAAGTGAATAGACTGATAACAATAAGGATTAAAGTTTCCCTATTTCTGGATTTTTGTGAAATAATATTTTCTTCAGTTTCCAATAGTTGACTTATTGGAGCTTGTAGGTTGGCAGGATTGACATCTTTAAATAGCCCGGACGAAAAAGGTTTACCGTAAATGTCGAGTAGATAGTAATAGTCTGAAATAGAGAATTTTATGCTATTGACTATTGCCAACAAATTGTTTTTAATAATTTGTTGACGGGTAGAATTTACATTTAGTTGTTCAAGCTGTTTAGTGAGTTTTTTTAATTTTCTTTCAATATTTACGCTATTGGAAGGTGTAAGTTTACCAGTTAGGCTTACTATTTGACTAACATATTTATCAAATGGAGGATTTAAGAATTCAGGATTATTTTTCAGCTGGAAAATAAGATTTCTGATAATAGCCAGGCGGCTATCCGTGTTATTATATAATTGATTATTAATTTGCTTTACCTGAATAATTTTATTTTTATATTGTTCAAAATTGTTTTGTAATTGTTTGAAATAGAAATTTTTACGAATAAAATTGAATTTTGATAATTCCTGTATATATTCGCTGATTTTATTTAATGACTTGTAAATTTTTTTATATTCATTTTCCTGGATATACTTGTATGGACTATTAAAAATTGTTTTTACTTGATTGTCAATAATAGTTATTTCCTGATTAATTTCATTAGTTAGTTTATAAGTTTCTATAACTTTTTTATTGAATTCATAAAAAGAAACGAATAATCCAATAACGTATATAAAAACTATAGATATTAAACTAACCCCACCAAGCAGGAAATAACCTATAGGTATTTTGGATAAATTAATTTTTCTGCTCACCTTGATAAGATGTTTTTATTTCCAAATTTATTAAAAATAATACTTGAATTGAAAATTTAAACAAAAAAATATTACGGATAGGATGGTATGAAGTTTGTAAATTTTATCTAACTAAAAGTTAAGTATATGCCGTATAGACGTTTGCCAAATACTGATGCTGCCCGCATTAGATCTATGGAAGCTGCATTATCACAGGCCGAGAAGGATGAGATGGATTTTAAAACAGTCATTCCTTTTGATTTGCAGTATAAGTTGAAAAATTTATATCCGGAATTTACTCAAGCAGTGGATTTGTATAATCAAGCATATAAAAGGCAGGTAGAGGCCGGGAAAAAATTGAAAAAGGATTTTAAAATGGCACGGTTATATTTGTCTCATTTTCTGCAAGTTTTTAATATGGCTATTATACGTAATGAAATAAATCCCCGGGAAAGGGAGTTTTTTGAACTGCCTCCTCAGGATTTATCCTTACCGCGCCTGCAAACAGAAAAGGATTTATTACATTGGGGCGAAATAGTTATTTCGGGTGAAGAAAAACGTCTCTCAAGAGGCCATACTCCTATTACTAATCCTAAAATAACTCTTGTTAAGCTTTACTATCAACGTTTTAAGGAAAATTATCTATTTTACAAAAAATTACAGGAGATTACCGCTGCTAATCTTGAAAACGTCAGCCGCCTCAGACCCAAAGTAAATAAGTTAATACAGAAAATATGGAATTCTGTGGAAGAGTATTTTGCTGATTTACCCCCTCGTCAAAAGCGGGAAAATGCTGCACGTTATGGCGTTGTATATTTTTATAGAAAAGAAGAAAGAGAATCTCAAGAAAATTGATTAAATTTAGGAATTAAGTTTTTAAATTTGCTTATGCGTAAAGAGGCTGATATAAAAGAACATACCGCTAAAGTCAACAAGAAATTTACTCTCCGTCTATTATTATATTACCTGTTTTTATTCCTGTTTTTCATAGGTTTATTATTTGTTGTGCGATTTGCTTTCCATGGCCTTAATATTTTACTCTTGAGCTTGTTCATAATTTTGGTGGTAATTATAGGTGTGGAGATAATTAAAGTGTTTAAAGTGAAAAAAGTATTGGATGTAGTTAAAGATTTGATTGATAGGGGATTATTTCATTATGCTTATTACTTGATTTCTTATCTGGAAGAGGCATATTCCTATGAGAGTATTTCTGATATTAAAGATAAACTCAGCGAGTTAATTGATACTGCAGACCTGTATTTTCAGACAAAAAACTATGATCAGTTATATGATGCCGAGCTGGATAAAATTATAGACTTGATAAATTTTAATATAGATATCTATGAAGGTTTTTATGTACAAAACCGTATTGCTTTTGAGAATTCAAAACAACAGATAGATGAATTTTTGCAAAATGACCCTAAGCTGAAGGAATATCTTGGTAAGGAAAAAGAAATTTTATCTCTGGAAGAGGAACGTTTGGCTGCTTTTTCTCAGATAAAGAATTATTTTGAGAAAATGAAAAAAGAACAAATACGCCTGATGCTTACTCTTCCTGATATTGATATTATGTCAAAAGACTATGGTCGTTTTGTTAATAATCTACTGGATAAGGCATATTATACCGCTGAAGCTCAAGAAATGCTTGCCAGGATTGATAAAGCCAAAGATATTTTTTATGAAATTTTTCCTGCTATATTAAAAGCAGAGACCAGGGAAGAAATAAAAGAAAAATTAAAACGCTTGGAAAGTATTTGAAAAGTGGTATTTTTGCAGGCAAATTTTAAAAACATTGCCAGAAAATGTTTACAATCATCGAGTCCCTGGAAGAATTTGCAAAAGCCACGCAGCAGCCTGCAGCTCTTTTTTATTTTTCACACGAACAATGTAATGTTTGCAAAACCCTTAAGCCTAAGGTGCAGGAGTTTATGAGCGAGAATTTCCCGGAGATTAAACTCTATTACGTTGACACTGTCAAACACCCTGATATTGCAGGACAAAACCGGGTATTCACCAATCCTGTTGTTCTGATTTTCTTTGACGGACGCGAAATGCACCGATTCAGCCGTTATTTCAGCCTCCAGCAGCTATACGAAGCTGTTGCTAAGCCTTATGAAATTATTTTTGAATAAAAAATTTTTATTTCTGATATTACTGTACGGACAGCAAAAGCTGTCCGTTTTTTTGTTTGTTTTTGTGTATCTTTGTAGGAAATAAAATTTATCCCGGATGAAAAATATTGCTGTCTTTTGTTCCTCTTCTAATGCTCTGGAAAATAAATATTACAATTTTGCCGAAGTCTTTGGCCGTCAGCTTGCTGCCGAAGGATTTAACCTTGTCTATGGAGGAGCTAATGTTGGAATGATGAAAGTTCTGGCTGATACTGTCAGAGAAAATGGAGGTAAAATCATAGGCGTTATTCCTAAGGCTTTTGACCGTCGCGGATTAACTGAGAAAAGTCTGGACAAACTTTTTATTGTCCCTGATATGCAGACAAGGAAGAAGAAAATCATCTCAATCTCCGATGCTTTTGTTGCTCTTCCGGGTGGATTTGGTACACTTGACGAATTGCTGGAAGTCATTGTCCTCAAACAGCTTTCTATGATACACGCACCTATTGTGATTTTGAATTTTAACGGTTTCTTTGATAATATGCTGAGTATGTTTGACGATATTTTTGAACAAAATTTTGCAAAATCCAGGTACAAAAATATTTATTATGTTGCCGATTGCATTGATGATGTTTTTGAATATATAAAAAAGTACGAACCTGTGCTTGACCTTAACTGGCACAAAGTTGACAAAACCGACTTTGAAAAATGAAACAAAATTTACCTGCGGATTTTGAACCAAACAAATTTTATCTTGTATCGGATTTTCAGCCCAGTGGTGACCAGCCCCAGGCTATAGAGAAATTAGTTCAGGGCATAAATAGCGGAAAGAAACATCAAATCCTTCTGGGCGTCACTGGATCGGGTAAGACATTCACAATAGCCAACGTAATAGCCCAGCTTAATCGTCCTGTGCTGGTGCTCAGTCATAACAAAACCCTTGCTGCTCAGCTATATGGAGAATTCCGTTCCTTTTTTCCGTATAATGCCGTGGAATATTTTGTTTCTTATTACGATTATTATCAGCCTGAGGCTTATATACCATCCCTGGATAAATACATTGAGAAAGACCTTAGCATTAATCAGGAAATTGAAAAGCTGCGCTTGAGTGCTACTACTGCATTGCTATCCGGACGCCGTGATGTAATAATTGTCTCATCTGTTTCGTGTATTTATGGCATAGGCAACCCTGCTGATTTCAAGGATAATATCATCAATGTAAGAGTTGGAGATAAACTATCCCGTGACAAATTTCTGCGTCTGCTCGTGGATAATCTTTATTCCCGTGACGAACTTAACTTTTCTTACGGAAAATTCCGTGTCCGTGGAGATACCGTGGACGTGCACCTGGCTTATGGTGATATTGCCTATAAAATAGTTTTCTGGGACGATGAAGTGGACGAGCTTTACTCATTTGACCCTGCCAGCGGAAGGATAATAGAACAGCTGGAACATATAGCTATTTATCCTGCCAGTATTTTCCTGACCACCAGAAAGAAACTTGAAACTGCTATTGAACAAATCCGGCGCGACCTTGCCCGTCAGATACAATATTTTATGGCACAGGGCAGGGAGTTGGAAGCAAGACGTATTGAGGAACGCGTAAATTATGACATTGAAATGATGCTGGAAATTGGCTATTGCCCGGGTATTGAGAATTATTCGCGCTATTTTGACGGACGTCCGCCCGGAACGCGTCCTTTCTGCTTGTTGGACTATTTTCCTGATGATTATATCACTATCATTGACGAGAGCCACGTTACCATTCCGCAAATACGTGCTATGTACAGCGGAGACCATTCACGTAAAAAAACACTTGTGGAATACGGTTTCCGTCTCCCGGCTGCTCTGGATAACCGTCCGCTCAAATTTGAAGAATTTGAGGCCTTGACCAATCAGGTTATCTATATGAGCGCCACGCCCGGGCCCTATGAACTGGAAAAAACTGGTGGCGAAGTTGTGGAACAGATTGTTCGTCCTACTGGCCTGGTGGATCCGCCTATAGAGGTCAGACCTACCCTCAACCAGATTGATGATTTGATTGACGAAATAAAAAAGGTAATTGCACGTGGCGAACGGGCTATTGTTACCACACTTACAAAGCGTATGGCTGAGGAACTTACTCGCTTCCTGAAAAAGCTTAAAATTAAAGCCGAATATATCCACTCTGATATAGATACACTCAAGCGCATTGAAATAATGGAAAACCTCCGGCGTGGCGCTTTTGACGTAATTGTGGGGGTAAACCTTTTGCGCGAGGGGCTGGACCTGCCAGAGGTCTCACTCGTGGCCATATTGGATGCCGACAAGGAGGGCTTCCTCCGCAGTGATAAAGCCCTCACCCAGGTAGCTGGTCGCGCCGCTCGTAATATCAACGGAAAGGTTATTATGTATGCCGACCGGATAACCGGATCCATGCAGCGCACCATTGACGAGACAAACCGTCGTCGTGCCAAGCAATTGGAATACAACAAGAAACACGGAATCACGCCTCAACAAATTGTTAAAAGCAAAGACCGTATTCTCACTCCAATAAAAAAAGAGTTGGAACCTTATTATTCCACTCCTGACCAGGAACATCAGCAAATAATCTACGGAGTGGCCAATGACCCAATTTACCAGAAGATGAACCAGCAGCAATTGAAGCGTGCCATTGAGGAAGCCCGTAAAAAAATGGAACGGGCGGCTAAGAAACTGGAGTTTCTTGAAGCCGCCCGCTATCGTGACGAAATGTTTGAACTACAACGTCTTTATGAACAGAAATTCGGCGAAAAAATCAAATAACTATTTTCTGAAAGGACAATTGAATTTTGGAAATAGCATTGGTACATTTTGCCGGTAAATTTCATAATCCTTGCCAAAAGTGCGTAAAAGTTTGTTTTCCTCTACAAATCTGAGATAGATAAAGAAAATTATCCATATTGCCAAAGTAATAAAAATGGCACTTAAAGAATTGGCAAAGATTGCCGTTCCTGTGTATACCAGCAGATTACCGAACCA
Organism: uncultured Bacteroidales bacterium; assembly: GCA_964649975.1. Taxonomy (GTDB): domain Bacteria; phylum Bacteroidota; class Bacteroidia; order Bacteroidales; family S143-33; genus S143-33. The sequence continues at coordinate 67,285 of CAZYSM010000007.1, forward strand.
CATTGGATGGCGGCTGAAGGAATACGGCCCTGTTGTTATTAAATCACCTTTGGGCGCACTGCCCATTGGGCTGGTGTTATACTTAAAAATCATGTGGAATAATGACCAAAATGTGAAAATAAGCCCAAAGATTATCAGGGCAATAGCAAAAATTTCCCAGCCTGTAGAATCCAGCACAGAAGAAAAATTTAATTTTGTATCTGCCAGTTTTCCAAAATAGTAAATTCCGTAAGGTATAGCTATCAGAAAAACGGGTGTTCCTATGAATAAGACGAGTAGCAAATTGGTAATTATGATCTTTTGTGAACTCATAACTTGTTTTTTTAAGAGTTTGTTTGTTTGATTAGTCTGATGCCACGTGAATTCCTTAATGCTTCGGCAATTTTAGGTTTAACCCTGCGATTGAAATAAGACCAGTCAAGATAATATAATATCTTAATTGATAGACTGTTGGATTGAGGTGATCGCAAGGTATTTCCCAGATTATCCGTGAAATTGTAAATAATGTTATTATCGCTGGTGTAAATTTGATTTTTCCAGACAAATGTCAGCTCGCTACCCGGTGCAAAATACCAGGTATAAGTCAAGTCAATGGTAAAAGCATTAAAGTTTATATCTGCATTTGTATAAAAATCCGTTGGGCTGAGAGTGCCGTCGTAGTTAAGAAAATAAAAATTGTTTTCATAGTCGGCTATGCTCCAGTAATGGCGCAGACGCATATTGATATTGTGTTTTGGACTGAATATATAAGAGACGTTAATAGTATTGGTTAAAGTCTGTTGGTGTCTTAGCCCAAAATAAATGCTGTCATAGTTGATATAGCTGACAAATCCGTATCTGTTATTTTTTCCAAAGTCCAGGGCATAACTAATATTGAAACGGTTTGATAGGCGTAGATTAAGGTCTGTGCTTAAGGAATATCCATTTTTGTTCTTATTGGCATAAAAGGCATGTAAGCCAGTTCCGAATGAGATATTTTTTGAGGGGTCGGAACGCAAACGCATACCCACAAATGTATTGCGTGGGTCACGATAAAAACGTCCCCATACACGTGGTTCATACCAGTTGTATTCGTCTTTTAGTTCCGTGTAATTAAATGCTGAGATATTCCATTGATTTTTTAATCTGAAAGATACCCGTCCTCTAATGGCACTGGATTCGTATTTACCACCTTGATAGAGGCTACGGTAGGAGTAAGCCAGAGATGCTGACCAGCTGAGGAAATGTTTTGTTGCGCGGTATTGATTATAAGAGAACCAAACTTCACTTTCAATACTGTTATTTCGTCTAAGATACCCCATATCATTAATGTCATACTTGTCGTCCATAATGTCTGTAGAAGCTCCGTAAAGGAAATTGCCTTTTGATTTGCTGATCTTTATATTAGATCGGAATCCATACTCAGGGCTTTGCTCATTGGTATATCTCTGGCTCAGGGCATTTATTCCGCTGAGTGTGAACCAGCCATCAAACATACGAATCTGGTAATCAGTAGCAGTAACGTTGGAAGTGAGACGTCCGCCTGCAACAAGCATATTAGTGTTAATAAGCGAGATATAGGAGTTATTTTTCAGGCTCTGGTCCAGTACCAATACATTGTAATTAGTAAAGCCTTGCGTTGTGATATGGCGTTCTTCTCCAGTAATTGTATCTACCAATACTGCATGGCTTGGGGCAGTCATGGCATTTAGCAAGCCTAAGCCCAGACCTCTATTGGTGCGTCCGGTAATCTTTGTGGCATTGATGATTTGGGTTTGCGATGGATTTGATTTTATTATTTCATTGTCTTTTAATTCCGAGTATGGCTTGTAAAAATCAATGGGTGTACTACCTATACGACGTGAGTAAAATATATCGCCTTTGCTAAATAGCTCGCTACCTTCGGTAAAGAATTGACGTTTTTCCACATAGTAAGTTTCAAAAGGGGAGAGGTTTAGTACCTGATCATCAGATTCAACCTGTCCGAAATCCGGAATAAGCATCATATCCAGTGTAAAACTTTCATTTATTCCGTATTTTAAGTCCATACCGCCTCGTGATAGATAGCTCCATTGGCCATCATTATTGTTTAGATATCCAGATACATAGGGCATAAGGGCCAGACGCAGAGGTGGTTTTATGTCTTGCAAGCCTGTTAGCAGTCCGTATTGATTTACAAAACCAGGTTTTGTTTTATCTATGAATTGCCAGGAATCAAGCTCCATATTGCGTGCAATAAACCGGAAAAAATTAATCCTCCAGGTTTGTTCTTTGGCAGTGGAGAAGCGTAAAGCACTGTATGGAATTTTTATCTCTGCCACCCATCCGCTGTCAAATCTGGCAACGTTGCTTTCCCAAACAGCATCCCAGGTAGGGTCCATATCGTTTGGCGTGATTTTCATATCCCTCTGAACACCAGCAGCACTGACCTGGAATGTAAAAGCATATAGTCCTTCGTCAAATGGGTCAATGGATACAGCAAAAGCATCAGAAATACCTTCCTCGTCCCTTCGTGATAAATCAAAACGTATGCTGTCCGGAGCACTGTCATACATTATGGCTGCTATGTATATTCCACTCTGGTCGTATAATACCTTTACCAGTGTTTTCTGACTGGCCCTGCCTCCATTGACAGGTTCAAATTGGATAAAATCCGAAGCTACAGGGGCTGTTTGCCAGGCTTTTTCAGATAATTGTCCATCTATTTTAATTTTTTCCTGGACAAAATTTGCTTTGATGGTCTTAACTTCTTGTGCATTAGTAACATATGCCCCTAATAGCACTGTGAGAAGTAAAAATAATTTTCTCATTCTTATTTTCTTTTTATTGTGTTTTTAGCCTTTTTTACGACGATTAAAGTAAAGATTAGTTATTTTAATAAAAGTTAAATACGTGTAAATATCTATAAACACGGAAAAATTTATACTTTTGAACAACAAAAAATTTAAGGCTATGGATAAGTTAAGAATAAATGTGACCAGTGAAATAGGAGTGATCAAGGGCGTTATAGTACACGAGCCAGGACAGGAAATTGAAAATATGACTCCTCGCAATGCCGAGCGTGCCCTTTATTCGGATATTCTTAATCTGGCTATTGCTTCACGTGAGTATTCGGAACTAAAACAGGTATTGAAAAAAATCACTAATGTCTTTGAAATCAAGGATTTACTTACCGATATATTACAAAATGAAAAAGTTAAATGTGAGCTTATAACAAAAATTTGCAATAATGAAAATGTCCCGTTCCTCAGGGATTATTTACTGGAAAAAGACGCGCAGACTGTTGCAACCCTTTTGATAGAAGGCGTGGAGATGGAGAAAGACACTTTAACAAAATATATGAATCCCGACCGTTATGCTTTGCCACCTTTGCATAATTTGTTTTTTATGCGGGATTCGTCTGTAACTATTCTGGATAAGGTTCTTATCTCAAAAATGGCCAATAAAGTAAGAGAGCGTGAGGCTATACTTATGGAAGCCATTTTTGATTATCATCCGCAGCTCTCTACCAAGGTGCATAGTCCATACCGTCTGGAGGATATTGACGGAATAAAGGTGGAAGGCGGAGACGTGCTGGTGGCTCGCGAGGATGTATTGGTTATCGGACTGGGCCAGCGTACTTCCACTCAGGGCATTGACTTTATTATGGAAAGGTTTATGAAACAGGACAGGATAAAACACATTGTTGTACAGGAATTGCCTGAGAGCCCTGAGTCCTTCATACACCTGGATATGGTGTTCACTTTCCTGGACAAGGATAAGGTCATGACTTATGCACCAGTTGTCTTCAAAGCCGGACGTTATCAGACCATTCATATCAGCCTCTCAGGCAAGGATAAAGTCAAAATTACTGAAAAGCCCAATTTGCTGGAAGCCCTCAAAGACTTGAAGTTTGACCTTGAACCATTGTTCTGCGGCGGACGTGGTGATGAATATACCCAGGAGAGGGAACAGTGGCACAGTGGTGCTAATTTCTTTGCCGTGGCTCCAGGTAAAGTTATTGGATATGAGCGAAATATCCATACCATTGAGGAACTGAATAAGCATGGATTTGCTGTTCTGCCAGCTCGTGATATTATTTCCGGAAAGATTGACCTAAATTCTTATGAAAAATACGTTATTACCATTTCTGGGTCAGAGCTTGCCCGTGGAGGTGGTGGTATCCGTTGTATGACCAATCCAATTATGCGCGAACCTGTTAAATGGTAATGGAATGAAAGAGAAAATATTGACCTGGCTACGGGGAGAGAGCTTTGTCAAGGACACAATGGTGCTGATGACCGGTACGGCCATTGCCCAGTCAATTCCTATATTGGTATCTCCTATTTTGACCAGGATATATTCGGCCGAGCAATTCGGCCTTCTTTCTATTGTGTCTTTCATAGTTTTTTTTCTGGGGGCCCTTTCAGCCCTCAAATATGAGCTTGCTATTGTTATTCCGCATAATGACACAGATGCTGATAATGTGTATTTTCTATCTGTGATTATTTCTTTCCTGATTAATGCTTTCTTATTCATTGTTTTTTTCTTTACAGCCCGTCCTATTGCTCATTTATTGAAAGCACCAGGTCTTGCCCCATTCTTACCATGGACCGCTATGGTGGGTTTTTTCCTGCTATTTTTCAATGCTACAAATTATTATTTGATACGTCAGCGCAGGTTTACCAGTGTAGCGGCAAATAAGATAACCAGAACTTCCTCCACGGCTGCCTTGCAGATATTATTCGGATTGACTAAGATAAAAACCGGGCTTGTTCTGGGCTTTGGTACCGGACAAATTGCAGGTAATAGTATTAATTTTTTTAAAATTCCTTTCGGAAAAATTATTCGTAATATTAAGAAAATAAAGCTTATTGCTCTGGCAAAACGTTTTCGTAAATTTCCGGCTTACAGTTTTCCCGCAAATGTTTTGTACAGGTTATCAGTTGAGACTTATAATTTTATCCTGCCCATATTGTTTGACATAAAAGTACTGGGATTTTATTATCTGGCCTATAGGATGACAATAGCACCTATAACTTTTATTGGTCAATCTATTTCGGATGTGTTCCTTAAGCGCGCCAGCGATGAATTGAAAAAAAAAGGACATCTTAAAGATTTGTTTCATAGGCTTATCTGGAAGGTGGTGGGAGTTTCCCTACCGATATATTTGCTGTTGTTCTTTTTTGCAGAACCAATTTTTTCTATAATATTTGGACATAATTGGTACACTGCTGGTTTGTTTGCCAAAATACTGGCACCATGGCTGTTTTTCCGTTTTTTGTTTTTTACTTTTGCTCAGACATTTACTATCCTGGAAAAATTAAATTACAGTCTTATTTTACAAAGCATAAATTTACTGATCGCCGTTATTATTTTCTTTTTGGCCTATTGGTATAAGTGGGATATACACAGATGGATTATCACGTTCAGTATAGTGATGTCTGGTTTGTATTTAGCAGGTTTTGCTTTGATTTATTTGCTTATCCTTCGTCAATACAGGCACGCGTTAGTCCGCGGTATTGCCAAGTAGTTCCACTATCCTTTTTGCAGTGCGCTGAGCTACTCCGGCAGGACCAAGGATTTTTTCCAATTTGTTATAATTATCCTGTATTTTCCGGTAATATTTATAATCGGATAATATCCGGCTTAGCTCTTTAGTGGCACGGCGTACAATGGAATATTGTAATAGCTCTTTGACTGCCTCATATCCCAGGATGATGTTGACCAGAGAGAAAAACCTGACCCGCACAATCAGTCTGCCTATGAGATATTGCAGCCAGGCTGTTTTGTACATTACCACCTGCGGCACTTTGAACAGGGCTGTTTCCAGGGTGGCTGTTCCGGATGTTACCAGAGCTGCATAGGAAATGCTCAGCAAATCATAGGAACTATCCCAGATAATCGGAATATCTCCGGCGATGTCGTATAATTCCCTGGGTAACAGACTTATGCCAGAGATAACAAATTGATAATCAGGGAATTTTTTGGCCACTTTTACCATAACCGGAAGCAGGAATTTAATTTCTTGTTTACGGCTGCCCGGTAGCATGGCCACTACTGGTTTTTGAGGATTGAGACCGTGGGAATAAAAATAAGACGCTTCTTCGTTAAAGGGTGTCTGGCGGTATTCATGTATTTCGTCAACAGTAGGATTTCCGAGGTATTCCACCTCATAGTCATATTTTCGGTAAAAGTCTTTTTCAAACGGAAAGATGACAAACAATTTGTCCACGTATTTTTTTATCTTATGAGCTCTTTTTTTGTTCCATGCCCAGATTTTTGGGGATATGTAATAAAAGACTTTGAAGCCATGTTCTTTGGCAAAACGCGCCATTTTCAGATTAAATCCGGGATAATCAATGAGTATAACCACGTCAGGGGCAAAAGCAAGGATTTCTTTTTCACATGTTTTTATATTATCCTTGATACGGGATAGGTTTTTCAATATATCCACGGCCCCCATAAATGCCATGTCGCGTATATGTCTTATTGGCTGTTCTCCGGCCTGGGCCGCCATCATATCTCCGCCGAAAAATTTGAATTGAGCTTGTGTATCAAATTGTTTAAGATATTTAATCAGTCTGGATCCGTGTATGTCGCCCGAGAGTTCTCCGGCTATCAAAAAGTATTTCATCAATTTAGTTTTTTGTAGTAATACAAAGAATCTTTTGCAAAGATACTATTGGGATAGAAAATAGCTATTAAATCGTGCAAAATTTTATCCGGTTCCACCACCCCGTTTTCCCAGAAGGCGAAACCTCCGCCCGGAGACATTTTTTTTGTAAAATTATAAACCTTACCCAGGCGTATAGCCCGGATTCTTTTCAAGCGTTTATCTGTGGCAATCACCTGCTGGAGTGAGGTAGCAGTGTTGGGATTAATCAGCACATCTGCATCCGAAGCCATGGTGAATACTGTTTCAAAGTCCAGGGGTATGCTCATTTGCGAGGCGGTGTTGGCCCATGGATAATCACCTCCGGCATCCATTATTAATTGTGCCATATACGACTTGCCCGAAGGAACATACCATACACCACGGTAAGGTATGTTAGCCAGCACTTTTGTTTTGTGGTTAAGCGGGCTTATGAATTTTTTTACATAAACTTTTTCTCTGTTATATCTGCGTTCTATATTGTTGAATATAGTCCGTGCAGTATCGTATTTATCAAAAAAAGCACCAAAAACTTCCAGCCATTTTGCCCTGGCAAGTGGGGCGTTTTCAAGGTATTCATATACCGGAACTACTGTAATTCCGGCTTTTTCCATCAGGGCAATCTTTTTCTCATCAGTATTGTTGAGCGAATAAGTAAAAATGACATCTGGATGTAAGGAAAGTATTTTTTCCAGGTTAAGGCTGTTTTCAAAACCTACTTCGGTAATGGAATTGAGATGTTTGCGCAGTATGGGAGAATAAATATATTTTTTTCCGGATACACCGATTATTTTATCCTCCTGGCCCAGATCGCTGATAAAACCTATATGTGTGGACGAAAGCACAATGACTCTGGATACCGGAATTTTTATTTGTCCCTTGCGTGGATGTCTGGATAGATAATAGGTGCGAACTTTGCCATTATCCTTGATTTTGACGATGTATCCGTAGTCTGTTCTTTTTACGGAAAATAACGTGCTGTAAGACGGACTGTTACATGATGCAAGAAAAACTGTGAGGATGAATAACGCTAATAGTTTTTTCATTTTCCAGAATGTAATTTTTTATGCTTAATCCAAACTCTACCAAAAATATAGAATAAAAGGAAAACTGCCAGTGCCAACAATAATATTGCAATGGTATAAATAACTGTGTAATTCATAATTTTAGCCAGCACCTGGCCTAATATGCCAAGGCTTAAAAAAACGCTCAGGAGCGAGGAATATTTGTATAGTCTCTGGACATTTTGTCCTGCCAGTGAAGTTTCAAGCAAAGGCAGACGGATAGCCTCATTGCGGTGATCATCCAGAAATAATATTTCAGAATTTACGGCATCATAGTATAATATCCTTCCTTTGAGTATTTTGTTATGATATTTAATTTTCTGATTTAAAAGGACTTGTGGAACAAGCTGTTTGTCAAAAATTATCCGTTTCACTTTGGCAAACGGGATAATCTGACGGTTGTTATTATCCGTTAAGATCAGAATTTTGTTTCTTTTTATGTCAATAATCTGGCCTGTAATGATTCCACTGTTAATATAAACTGTGTCTTTGCCTGTTATCCTGCGTGGTGTGTCGTAGATGGCAAATGTTTTGAATGATAAAAGTAGTAGAATTGATATTAAGACTGTTTTGTTCACTTTTTTATTATTTTACGGATTAAAATTGAGAAGAAAATAGCTGATGCTGTCAGGATGAAAAACAATAGTGCAGAGACAAAATCTTTGGAAAATGCCAGACTCAAACCAAAAATAAACGTAAAGACACCTATGCTTATGAAAGTAGTAAAAAGTTTTTCCATTTGCTTAACAAAAGCATTTTTGCGAGTATTGAGGAAAATTTGATCGTCATATTTTTCAATTTTTTTTGTCCCTGAATTCCAGAAAATTATTTCATCATCATTTTGAAAAAGGATTTTTCCTGCAATAAAATTTTTCACGGAAAGATATAAAGTGTCGTAATCGTTTCTTTTTAATGTGTTATAAAACAGATATTTAACCTCTGATGTGGGTATGTTGTCTGTATCACGTGATTGGTAATTATAAAATACGATATTTGAATTATTGGCCTGAAAACCAATAAAAATTCCTTTTACCGAGGATTGAGGTAAGACCACAACATCGTAAGTGATGCTATCATTACTGGTGTAAAAATTTGGAAAAGCTATAATTAATAAAGAAATTATCCACGACATCAATGTAATTTTTTATAAGTCTTTGCTAAATTAAAAAAAAATTTCTTATTTAGTTTTTACGAAAAAGAAAATTATCTGTTATGGCTGTAGAAATAATTGAGGTAAAAACTAAAAAGCAACGTAAGGCTTTTGTAAACTTCCTTTACAAAATATACCGTGGTCATAAATACTGGGTGCCTCCTCTGAAAATTGAGGAGCATCATTTTATTGACCCTGATCACAATCCTGCATTGCGGAAGTTTAAACATAAATTTTTTATTGCTGTTAAGGATGGTCAGGTGGTTGGCCGCATAGGTGCAGGCATAAATCATATTTACAACGAGAAAGTACAGAAAAAATATGTCCGGATATTAAAGCCGGAATTTATTGATGATGCCGAGGTTTTTGATGCTTTGATTAAAGCAGTGGAAGACTTTGGACGGGATCATGGTATGGAATATATCCACGGACCATTGGGCTTTACCAACCTTGATAATCAGGGATTACTTGTGGAAGGATTTGATAAATTGCAGCCAGTGGCCTCGGTACATCATCACGAATATTATAAGCATCATTTTGAGCGTTTGGGTTTTGAAAAAGAAGAGGATTGGATAGAATTCCGTATCACCCTTACCGAGGATGAGATTAACCGTGGAAATCGCCTGCTGCCCTTGATAAAAAAACGTTTTAATCTTAAAGTGGTTGAAATTACCAGTATGCAGGAAGCCCGGGAAAAATACGTGGAGGTGCTTTTTGAAATGTTAAATGAGGCCTTCCGTGACCTTACTTATGTTATTCCTTTGGATGAGGAACTGAAAGATTATTACGTTAACAAATATTTCTCAATTTTAAATCCAGATTATGTCAAAGTTATTGAAAAAGATGGCGAGATAGCTGCTTTCTCTCTGGCAATGCCTTCACTCTCACGGGCTTTGCAGAAAGCTAATGGACATCTGTTTCCGTTTGGTATTTTCCATATCCGCAAAGCAATGAAAAAATATGACACACTGGAGCTGCTGTTAACAGGCGTTAAGGATAAATTCAAGAGCTTGGGGCTTGGTGCTATTGTCATCGGTGAGCAGCAAAAAACTTTCTGGGATCATGGCGGAAAATATTTTGAGACCACTGGTATGCTGGAATCCAACAAAGCTGTGCTGGCTAACTGGAAACAATACCAACATAAAGAACAGCATCGTCGTCGCCGTTGTTATGTGAAGGAGATTTCTAAGTAATTGACAACGTTTTTATTAAAATTTTTGCGAAAAAAATAATAAGAAATTATTGAAAAAAATTTGCAGGTTAAGGAATGAATTTATAGATTTGCAACGCAAAATTTGAATAGGTGATGCCCAGGTGGCGGAACTGGTAGA
>CAZYSM010000008.1:0-77299 GCA_964649975.1 uncultured Bacteroidales bacterium
AGCCACAAAATGCGTGAGGGGGCGACGCGGATATGAGCTGGAAGCGAAGGTGATTTAGCCCGTGCGGGCGGAGGCGACCAACGGAAGCCCCACGCACCGCACCCAGGGCTAACACCTGAGCAACAGTGAATTAGAGCAGAGCACCCGACCCGCCGCTATGATACATTTCTGCTGCCACGTTTTTTTACCTGCCCCACAGATATGATAAACACGCCCCTGTCATAATTTTTACAGCGGCGGGGCACGCCCAGAAAATTATATCTTTTTCCCAATCCTATAACCACGAGCGCCATAAAAAGCCAGATAGAGATAAGGAACCAGTGGAACAAGATAAGACAGCTGCACCCCGTAGCGGTCGGCAACAGCCCCCATCAACACCGGCAAGAGAGCACCTCCCACAATTGCCATCACAAGCAACGAAGAACCCTGCGCTGTATAGCGGCCAAGGCCATCAATAGCCAGAGTGAAAATATTTGACCACATTATGGAATTGAACAGACCAATGCCAATGACCGCCCACATAGCAACAGTGCCACGAGCAAGACTACCAATCAGCAATAAAGCGACATTGACCAGGGCAAAAACGAACAAAGTGCGATGCGGAAGAGAGCGTCCTATCAGGAAAGCCAAGTAATTGAATAACAACAATATAGCATAATACTTTAACACAGCAAATCCTTTGAACAGGGCAAAAAACGTGAAGCCTGCCACAGCTATTACCATCATCAAAAGGTATCTGCGGAGAGGAGCCATCCGCCTGCTCAACGACACCGACCCCATAAAACGTCCTATCATCTGACTGCCCCAATACAAAGAAACGAAAGTGGCTGCCGCAGCGTGAGACAAGCCAGCTACCTGTGGTAATCCGAGGAAATTTATCATCATACTGCCCACGCTCACCTCAGCTCCTACATACATAAAAATAGCAATCACTCCCAGCACCAGATAAGGATAACCAAGTGCCCCGGCGTCTCTGACCACAGTGGTATCCGCCTTATACTCAGGCAAATCAATAATCTTGACAGCTATAAGAAAGAACAAAAACACCAAAGCAAAAATTAAATAAGGATATTGCACAGCTGCCGCTCCCTTGAAATAATGAAATATCAGAAAGCCTCCCAGAGCTGGGCCAATGGTCGTGCCAAGGGAATTAAAACCCTGTGCAAAATTCAGACGGGCAGAGGCGCCTTCGGGTTTACCCAAAATAGCGACATAAGGATTTGCCGAAATCTGCAACATTGTAAAGCCCAACCCCACAATAAACAAAGCCACAAGGAAAAACCAATAACTGTTTACCTGAGCAGCCGGATAAAACAAGGCACTGCCCAGCATAGCCAGAGCCAGACCAATGATAATCCCGTTTTTATAACCTATCTTGTTAATGGGGTCGCCACGGGTAATGGATATGATAAAATAAAGCACCGAACCTGTAAAATAAGCACCAAAAAAGGAAAATTGCACAAGCATTGCCTTAAAATAAGTCAATGTAAACTGCTGCTTGAAGTGCGGAATGAGAATATCATTCATTGAAGTGAAAAATCCCCAGATAAAAAACAGGGCAACAAGCGTAATCAAGCCAATAGTCTGTCTGGAACTCATTGATACTGCTTTTTGAAATTTATTTGCACACATCAAAGGAAAAACATTTTTTTAATATCTTTAAGGAAAATTTTAATTCTTTCAGCACAATGAACAACGGATTAAAATATGCAGACCTGCACGTGCATACCACGCTCAAACCTTTCCTTAATCATATCAATGGCAACTATGGCAATATATGGACATTCAGCAAGACAAATTATTTCTGGCGCAGTGGAAAGGCGCGTACCTCTGTCAGCCAGATGATTGACGGAGGGGTTAAAATCTTTTTTCCTGCCCTGGGCGCCATAGAAAGCGGATGGCAGGTGTTCAAACAAAAAGGACGTCTGCCACATCTGTTCCGCAACTATGGAGACCTGTTCACCTTTATCCTGAATATTAATTTTGCACGGATAACCGACAATTTTGCCCTGCTGGTACAGGAAGCAGATTTCCTCAAATCACAAGACCGTCCGCCTATTAATATAGACCAGCAGTACCACAAATACCGGATTGTTTTTCCGCATAGCAAATCGGAATTTTCCGCAGCTATGAACCATCCTACTGACATCATTGCTTTTCCCACAGTGGAAGGTGCTCATGCCCTTATCTCTGGCACTGTATCCTATAAGGAATACAATATTGACACACAGCAGATTATCAACAATATCAAAGCACTAAAACAACACGCTTTGCGTCCGTTATTTATCACCTTTTCCCATCACTTTTTCAACTCACTGGCAGGCCACGCCCACAGCCTCTACGCCATCGGCGGAAAAATCTTTGACCAGAGCTTTGGTCTGGCTAATCCCATCGGTCCGGACGGCTGGATCATTATCCGCTGCCTCCTCGGCCTGGAAGAAGATTGTCAGCAATGGCCAATCCTCATTGATACAAAACATTTCAGCCTGGCTGCACGGCGTCAGTATTTTGATTTTATTGCCCACGAAAAAAACTACTCCATTCCGATTATCAATAGCCATGCGGCTTACAGCGGAAGCCTGACCATTGAGAATGTAATTTATAACAATCCGCCTTTTTCGCATAACCAGACCAATATCTCGGGCGAGGAAGTATATCATATCTGGCGCAGCCGCGGCCTCATCGGTATCAATATGGACGAAAAAGTCCTGTGGCAGGGGGAAAAAATTCCTCACATCCGCATAATTGCCGAAAACATTATGGGTATGGTGCGCGGAGCTGTGGAATTTGCCCGCAAATACAATCTGCCTGATGTGGACCAGACCATCTGGGATATATTCTGCATAGGATCTGATTATGACGGATTTATTGACCCGCTGGATAGCTATCCTTCACCGCTGACCATGCCACAGCTGGAAAAAGACCTGCATCAGGAATTTGCTTATAATCCTAAGTATAATAAATTCCACTTACGCATTAATGCCCAGGAACTAACGCAAAAAATAATGTACAAAAATATTAATGACTTCCTGCTGCGCTGGCTGCCATAAATCCTATTACCAGCGGAAACTGTAACTAACAGAAGGAATAAATGGAAACAAAGTGAATTTCTGCATAACCCATCTACCAGGCTTCTTATTGTTATATTCATACGTAAATTCGTAATAATACGGATTTAAGTGATTATAAACGTTATAAACACTAATTGTCCAGGTACGGGTTCCGCTATGTTTCTTTTTGGAAAAATGCAGAGCTATATCCAAACGGTGATAATCCTCCATACGGGAACTATTACGTGGCTCCCACAGCATCATAGTAAAGAAATCATAGTGTCCAACATTGTTCTCTACTGGCAAATAAGCAATAGGCCTGGTATAAGGATAACCTGTTCCGTAAACCCAATCTGCGGAAAATACAATATTAGGCTTAATCCTGTGCATAACAACAATGCTCAAATCATGTGGGCGGTCATACCTAAAAGGATATGGCTGTCCATTATTGATGCTGTTAAAACGACGGAAAGAACGGCTATAAGTATAAGCAATCCAGCCAGTTGTGCGTCCTGATTTCTTTTGCAATAGCAATTCTATTCCATAAGCCCAACCAGTGCCGTTGGTTTCCAGGGTATTTTGCCAGTGGGAAATAATGGAATAAATATTATAACCATCAGGATAAGTAACCAGATTATCCATAGTTTTATAAAAGCCCTCAGCGGAAAACTCCATTCCTTTATAAGATTTATAAAGCCCAATAGACCATTGTCTGGCCTGAGCAGGTAAAATCTCAGTTGTGGAAGGTAGCCATAAATCCACTGGTATTTCGGTATAAGCAAATCCAGAAACACGATGAACAAACTGTGTGGTAAAGGCATAAGAAGCTTTTACAGAAAAATTCTTAAAAGGTTCATAACGCAAAGTAATCCTTGGCTCAGGAGAAAAATAAAATTTCTTTTGTTCTAAAAAACTGTAATTAACAAGTCTTAATCCAGCATTCATACCAAATTTTCCAATATTAACATTAAAATCCACATAAGCAGAGTTTTCCATAACCGGTATTTTCTCCGAGCTAATATCAAAAGCAGTATCAACCGTTGTGCTATCAGCTGCATAAAAATAAGAGTAATGGGATGCAAAAGGGCGGAAATTATGAAAGATGTTCTGCGTTCCAAAATTCAACCTTAATTTATTGCTAATTATCCAGGAAAAATCATAATTCAATGCCATATCGTTAATTCCAGAAAAGTTTTTATATAAAAATTTTGTTTCAGGTTTCTCAGCAAAGTAATTTGTAGAATAGCCGTAACGGAATAAAGTATAAGTAAGCGTAAGATTGGAAAATAGCCTGTAATTCCATATATGATTCCAGCGCAATGCAAACAAAGTATTACCCCAGCGACTTGTAGCATTAGCTCTGACACCGTCATTTCTTGGCATATGAAGGGTTAATGGGTCGTTTCCGTTATAAAAAGAAAAGAAAAGACGGTTTTTCCTGTTAAAAAAATAATTGTATTTAAGATTAATGTCATAAAAAGCATAATAAAAATACACATCTGTTCCAGTTGCAAGGTAAGTAAAAGGAATCAAAGCCCACCCTACGGGAGAGGTACGGAAAGAAAACAACAACGAACTGGTATCTTTTTTCAGTGGATATTCCAACAAAATCTTACTTATCAACAGCCCGGATGTGAATGAACCGGAATATTTTTTCATATTACCGTTTTTCATAGACACGTCCAGCACAGCTGACAAGCGGCCTCCATAACGAGCAGGGAAATCCCCTTTATACAATTTCACGTTATTAATAGCATCGGAATTGAAAACAGAAATAAAGCCGCCCAGGTGATTAACATAATACAGAGGCACATCATCCAACAAAATCAAGTTCTGGTCATCACTTCCTCCTCTGACCAATAGTCCTGCCTGTCCTTCGCCGCCGGCCTGTACCCCTGGCATAAAACGAAAAGCCTTAATAATATCTGTCTCTCCACCAAGAGCAGGTAATAATCTAATCTGTTCCATGGGGATATGCGCCAGGCTCGTGATATTTGCCTTATCAGTAGCAGGACTACCTACTACCACAACCTCCTTTAAAGTAGTAGAAGATGTAAGCCGGAAAATAATAGTTTGAGGCTTAGTCAGCTTCACTTGCATAGTATCAGGATAAAATCCAACAAAGCTTGCTACAAGTAAATGTTTTCCCGGAGAGAGAGTAATTGAATAGTATCCGTAATTATTAGTAATGGCAAAATTACTGGTTCCTGGCTCATATATGGTAGCCCCTATAATAGGCTCTCCACTCTGGCTATCAAAGACATATCCGTTAACAGTAATTGTCTGTGCCAACAACAAATGAAACATAAAAAACATTATGGAAAAAGAAAAAGCTTTTTTCATAACATAAAGATTTATGACTAAAAAATTAATAGTTTAACAAAGAATCGATGAAATGTTGATCCAAACTAACAGGAAAGGTGGAGGAATCTACTGTTTCATTATATCCTGCAAAAATACCATAGCCTCCTATAACATTTGAATAAGGCGAGATAACAATTCCCGAAGTCTGCCATATCCCTTCATCAGTATTAAAATACTTTACTATTTGCAGCTTGTATTTATAAGCTTCACTGGATAAAACACGCAAATGTATTTGCAAATTCTTTATCAAATAACCATAGAGAGTTTTTGAGGTCTCATTAATCAAAAAACTGACTTTAACTGATGATGTTTTTATGTATTTATCAGAAAAAATAAGGCTATAACCAAAAGACGCATTTTCCAACAAAACAGGATTGTAAGTTGAAATATAAAAAAGATTGGTATCCAGATAAACTGTATCAATGTCATCTGATCCCAAATCAGAATAAACTATTTCTGGCCTTAGATCAGTGACATATAATTCATAATAATTTTTTTCATCTGGTTCATCGGCCAAAGAAAAGCCGTATTTCAAATAATGATTAACCCCCAGGTCTCCAGCTCTTTCTATTCTCCCCAGAAATTGCACTCCGGAAATAATTGTCTTTTGTGGGACATAACTCTCTGCTTCTGCTTTACCATAGATGCTATGCCATACTATCATTTTATATTTTCTCCCAGCAACAGGATGATAGCCAGTAGGCGAAACATACCATCCATTACCTCGCGAAAGAAAAACCTGATAGAAGCTATTGTCCACATACAAAGAGCACACAGCATCATCAAGCCAGATGAGGGTATCAGCACGGTCAAACTCGTTCAGCCCCACACTACGTCCTACTCTCACCTTAAAAATACTATCAGGCGAGAAAAACGAAAGCATCACCAGTTGCGGTTTTATATCCACAAAATCCGCATCAACGATTTTATAACATGACGGAAACAGAAAGATTATCCCAAACAATAATACAGCCACATATTTTTTCATAACGCATCTAATTTAAAAAAGCTGCTGCCCTCGCCAGGAGGGCAACAGCTTAGTTTGTCTTTGCCAAGCGGAATCTCAATCCCACTTGCCAGCTTACCAAACTACCCTTATAGCTATAAGACAATGGAGATAACATTAGATTATAAACCGGGCTGAAACTTATACCTGTAAAAATATCAAAATTTCTCAAATCATATATCAATTTTCCCCGTATCATAGGAGTTAACGTAAAGAACGATCCTACGGCCATATAGGCATCTCCCATTTCTTCCTGGAATGTAGCCAGATAATTCATACCATTTAATCCGGCAGAAAAGCTTATTTTTAGAGGTTTATCGTGTCTGAAAACATATCCTATTCCCAAAGAACCATATGTATAGCTTAAAATAATAAGCATTGAACTGGGCTTATAATACGACCTTACAAAACCACGAGAAAAATCAATATCATAAAAAATACCGTTGTCTCCTGTTTTTGAATATCCCAATGATGTGCTATAAGACATCACCGAAAACATCCTGTCTGGATAGGTCTGATCAAAATAAGTCAGTCTCTTGAACTTAAATATATCAGCTTTTACCGAAGTGGTAAAATACTGCTGCGAAAAAGCCCTAACGCCAACAAACAAGGAAAATAAGCCCAAAACAAATAGTTTCTTCATGGTATCAAAGTTTTAATAATATTTGCATAAAACAACACCTATTTTCCCGATTCAAATAAAAGAAATTAACTAAATCTTGAAAATAGTTTAACATAAAATAAGAAAATACTTAAAACCCTTACAAACAAAAAAGCGAGGCTGCAAGCAGCCTCGCTTTTTTCGCTAAACAAAATCTATATTTATACCTCTTCGGTTTCCTCCTGCTGCTGCGGATCGTCAACCGACCATACTTCAATGTTCTGGAACTGGCGCAAGCCTGTACCAGCCGGGATAAGATGTCCGACAATGACGTTTTCCTTGAGACCACGCAGATAGTCGGTCTTACCAGCAATAGCAGCTTCGGTGAGCACCTTGGTTGTTTCCTGGAACGAAGCAGCAGATATCCAGCTTTCTGTTTCCAGAGCAGCACGGGTAATACCCTGCAACATCTGTATAACAGTAGCCGGACGGGCATCACGTGCCTCTATCGGACGCAAAGCACGACGACGCAGCCAGGAGTTTTCTTCACGCAGACGACGTAGAGAAATCAGCTGTCCCTTGCGTACACGCTGCGAATCGCCCGGGTCTTCAACTACTTTCATTCCGAACAGACGTTCATTAGCTTCCATAACACGCTGACGGTCAACCACCTGTCCTTCAAGGAATTCCGTATCACCCGGATCCTGTATCTGTACCTTCTTCATCATCTGGCGCACAATAACCTCAAAATGTTTGTCATTAATGGTAACGCCCTGGAGACGGTAAACCTCCTGAATTTCGTTTACAAGATACTCCTGAACAGCAGTCAGGCCCTTAATGCGCAATATATCCTGAGGAGATATACGACCGTCGCACAATGGGTCACCAGCCTTTACATAATCACCTTCCTGTACCAGGATCTGACGGGACAGTGGCACCATATATTTCTTAACAGTACCGGTCTTGGATTCTACAAAAATTTCCTTATTACCACGTTTAACTTTTCCGAAACGGACAATACCGTCAATCTCGGTAATAACAGCAGGATTAGAAGGATTACGTGCCTCAAACAATTCCTGTACACGTGGCAAACCACCTGTAATGTCGCTCGTGGAACCAAGGATACGTGGAATCTTAACAATATATTCACCTGCAATAACCCTATCTCCGTCTTTCTTCAACAGACGTGCACCAACAGGCAGGTTGTATCTGGCCAGCTCATTACCATTCTCGTCCACGATAATAGCCTCAGGTATCTTTGTCTTATCCTTGGCTTCAATGATAACTTTTTCAACGAAATTGGTCTGCTCGTCGCGTTCTTCCTTATATGTGACGTCTCTATAGAGGTCTTTGAACTTGATAATACCTGAGTATTCAGCAACAGTAACGTTGTTATATGGATCCCATTCGCTGATAACATCGCCTTTTTTAACAGCATCTCCGTCATTGAAATAGAGCTTGGAACCATAGATGAGCTTATGAGTGGAAAGTGTAATATTTGTCTGCGGGTCGTAAATACGCAGCTCCGAAGCACGGCTGACCACAATATCCACGGCCTGGCCTGTTTCCGGATCTTCATATTTAACTGTTCTCAGGTCTTCAATTTCAATTTTTCCGTCATATCTGGATGTAATAGTGGACTGAGCAGTTACACCGCCAGCAACACCACCCACGTGGAATGTACGCAAAGTCAGCTGTGTACCAGGCTCACCAATTGACTGGGCAGCAATCACACCAACAGCCTCACCCACACGTACAAGTTTACCTGTAGCAAGGTTCTGTCCATAACACTTAGCACATACTCCGAACTTAGCCTCACAAGTGAGCACCGAACGGATGTAAACTTCCTGTATTGGTGACTCTTCAATCTTTTTAGCTATCTCATCTGTGATAAGCTCACCAGCAGCAACAATCAGCTCGTTGGTAATAGGATGATAAACATCGTCCACAGCAACACGTCCGCGGATACGGTCATATAGCGATTCAACAATTTCCTCGTTTTTCTTAATAGCAGTAGCAGCTATACCACGAAGGGTTCCACAGTCTTCGGTAGTAACAATAACATCCTGAGCCACATCAACCAGACGACGGGTAAGATAACCCGCGTCAGCTGTCTTCAGAGCCGTGTCGGCCAGACCTTTACGGGCACCGTGGGTAGAAATAAAGTATTCCAGCACCGAAAGACCTTCCTTAAAGTTTGAAAGAATCGGGTTCTCAATAACAGCCGGCGCAGCACCAGATTTCTGTGGTTTATTCATCAAACCACGCATACCAGCCAGCTGCTTAATCTGCTCCTTAGAACCACGAGCACCCGAATCAAGCATCATATAAATAGAGTTGAAGCCGTCGTTGTCTTCAGCCAGACGCTTGGTCAATATCTCAGTCAGACGGTTGTTAACAGTGGTCCAGATGTCAATAATCTTGTTATAACGCTCGTTATTAGTGATATAACCCATATTATACATCTCCCATATCTCTTCCACCTGCTTATGACCATCTTCAACGAGCTTTTGTTTTTCTTTCGGAATAATGACCTCATCAAGGTTAAATGACAATCCACCACGGAAAGCCATTTCATAACCCAGCGCCTTAATATCATCCAGGAACTTAGCTGTAACAGTAGTTCCTTTACGTTTCAAAATATCAGCAATAATAACCCTCAAAGATTTCTTTGTAAGAACCTCGTTAATAAAAGGTATTCCTTTGGGTACCACCTGGTTAAATACTATTCTACCAACAGTAGTTTCTATTAATTTTGTAACTTTCTTCCCATCATCTTCCTCAACTGTCAGACGCACTTTTACACGTGCGTGCATATCCACAGCACGCTCATTATAAGCAATAAGAGCTTCCTCTGGAGAGGCAAAAATAACACCTTCACCTTTAATCTTATTCTCTGGTGTGCTGCGACGTTCTTTAGTCAGATAATACAACCCAAGTACCATATCCTGCGAGGGCACAGTAATAGGAGCACCATTCGCAGGGTTAAGGATATTATGTGCAGCCAGCATCAACAACTGGGCTTCCAGGATAGCCATATTGCTCAATGGCAGGTGCACAGCCATCTGGTCACCGTCAAAGTCAGCGTTAAATGGCGTACATACCAGAGGATGCAGTTGAATAGCACGTCCTTCTATGAGCTTGGGTTGGAAAGCCTGGATAGACAAACGGTGAAGTGTAGGAGCACGGTTAAGCAATACCGGATGCCCCTTCATAATATTTTCAAGGATTTCCCAGATAACAGGGTCGCGGCGGTCAACAATACGTTTTGCCGATTTTACAGTCTTAACGATACCACGCTCTATCAAACGGCGGATAATAAATGGCTTATACAACTCAGCTGCTATATCCTTGGGCAAACCGCATTCATACATCTTGAGCTCCGGACCAACCACAATAACCGAACGTGCAGAATAGTCAACACGTTTACCCAGGAGGTTCTGACGGAAACGACCCTGCTTACCTTTGAGGTTATCCGAAAGCGATTTCAAAGGACGGTTCTGCTCTGATTTTACAGCTGTTGTACGACGTGAGTTATCCAACAAAGCATCCACAGCCTCCTGCAACATACGTTTCTCATTACGCATAATCACTTCCGGAGCCTGTATCTCTATCAATCTCTTCAGACGCTTGTTACGGATAATAACACGGCGATACAGGTCATTAAGGTCAGAGGTTGCAAAACGTCCGCCATCCAGCGGTACCAACGGACGCAAATCCGGAGGTATCACAGGTATCACCTTAAGCACCATCCACTCAGGACGGTTAACACGACGGGATTGACGGAAAGCGTTAATTACGTGCAAACGCTTGGAAGCCTCTGCCTTTCTCTGTTTGGAAGTCTCTTTTTCTGCTTTTTCCTTAAGTTCGTAATACAAAGCATCCAGATCAAGACGGCTGAGCAAATCATAAATAGCCTCAGCCCCCATCTTTGCTATAAACTTATTGGGGTCGGAGTCGTCCAATTCCTGATTTCCTTTGGGCAAACTTTCCAGTATTTCAAGATACTGCTGCTCGGTAAGGAAATCCATATATTTAATGCCATCCTGTTCTTTTATTCCAGGCTGGATAACAACATAGCGCTCGTAATAAATAATTGACTCAAGTTTTTTTCCGGGGATACCGAGCAGATATGCAATCTGATTGGGGCTATAACGGGTGTACCATATATGTACCACAGGCACTACAAGCTCTATGTGCCCCATACGTTCACGGCGCACTTTCTTTTCAGTGACCTCCACGCCGCAACGGTCACAAACAATACCTTTATAACGTATTCCACGATATTTTCCGCAATGACATTCATAATCCTTTACCGGACCAAATATTCTTTCGCAGAATAAGCCGTCACGTTCCGGCTTATAGGTTCTGTAGTTAATTGTTTCTGGTCTGGTAACTTCGCCGTAAGAACGCCGCAAAATATCTTCGGGCGAAGCCAGACTGATGGTTATTTTGTTAAAATCCGAAGGATCCTGAACGTTCAGTTTTTTGACTTTTGGAAACATAGAGTCAAATTTTTTAGTTAAAATTTAAAATAATCAAAGAGGTCCGCACAGAGGCGGACAAGTATAATTAGTTTTCGTCTTTCTCAAGGCGAACATTAAGAGCCAGACCGCGCAGCTCGTGCAAGAGCACGTTAAATGATTCAGGAATACCAGGTTTGGGCAACGGACGACCTTTGACAATAGCTTCATAAGTCTTGGAACGTCCGTCCACATCGTCCGATTTAACCGTAAGTATTTCCTGCAGAATATGAGCTGCACCGAAAGCTTCCAGAGCCCATACCTCCATTTCACCAAAACGCTGTCCACCAAACTGGGCTTTACCACCCAGAGGCTGCTGTGTAATCAAGGAATAAGGACCAATAGCTCTGGCGTGAACCTTATCATCTACCATGTGTGCCAGTTTCAGCATATAAATAACACCCACGGTAGCCGGCTGATGGAAACGCTCGCCAGTAAGACCGTCATACAAATAAGTCTTTCCGTAACGCGGCAATCCGGCTTTATCTGTATATTGAGTTATCTCTTCCAGAGTAGCACCGTCAAAAATCGGAGTATAGAAACGCAAGCCCAGTTTTTTACCTGCCCAGCCAAGGACTGTTTCAAAAATCTGTCCAAGGTTCATACGCGAAGGCACACCCAGAGGGTTAAGCACAATGTCAACAGGTGTACCGTCTTCCAGGAATGGCATATCTTCCATACGGACAATCTTGGCCACAACACCCTTATTACCATGGCGACCAGCCATTTTATCACCAACCTTGAGCTTACGTTTCTTTGCCAGATAAACCTTGGCCATCTGCACAATGCCTACAGGCAGCTCATCGCCTACCATAAGGTTATGCAAACGACGCTGATAAGAAGCCTCCAGCTCCTTATACTTGATATAGTAATTGTGCAAAATTTTCTCTATCAGCTCGTTATTCTTCTTGTCAGAGGTCCACTTCTTCGGATTAATCTCAAGGAAATTAACGCCTTCAAATACTTTTTCCGAGAATTTAATGCCCTTGGGTATAACCTCGTTATCGTAATAATCCTTTACGCCCTGAGAAACTTTACCCTTAACAACTTTCAAAAGCTTTTCAATAAGCTGATCGGTAAGTTTTTCTTTTTCCAGTTCATATTCCTGATCCAGACGCTGACGCATAGGATCGCTGGCGCGCAGACGTCTCTTTGCACGTGTAAACAATTTCTTATCAATCACAATACCACCATCTCCAGGCGACACTCTCAATGAAGCATCTTTAACATTACCAGCTTTTTCTCCAAAGATAGCTATCAGGAGTTTTTCCTCAGGAGTGAGGTCTGACTCTCCCTTAGGCGTAATCTTACCAATAAGAATATCCCCAGGACGCACCTTGGCACCTACGCGGATAATACCATTCTCATCCAGATTCTTAGTGGCATCCTCGCTCACATTCGGAATATCAGGCGTAAGCTCTTCCAGACCACGTTTAGTCTCTCTAACCTCCAGCTGATGTTCATCAATATGTATTGAAGTAAAAATATCCTCACGGATAACTCGCTCGGAAATAACAATAGCGTCCTCAAAGTTATATCCCTTCCACGGCATAAATGCCACGAGCAAGTTTTTACCAAGAGCCAGCTCACCTTTGGATGAGGCAAAGCCCTCGGTGAGTATATCTCCTTTCTTAACCTTCTGGCCTTTACGGACAATAGGCCTGAGGTTAAGGCACATATTCTGGTTAGTTTTGCGGAACTTAGGCAGTTTATATTCCTTAACGTCGCCCTCAAAAGAAATAAGTCGTTCTTCCTCGGAACGTTCATAACGAATAACAATTCTCATAGCATCCACATACTCAACCACACCGTCGGCCTCAGCAATGATTTGATAACGGGAGTCGCGTACCACCTTAGGCTCCAGTCCTGTTCCTACAATAGGTGCCTCAGTTCTCATCAAAGGAACAGCCTGACGCATCATGTTAGATCCCATCAAAGCACGGTTAGCGTCGTTATGTTCCAGGAATGGTATCAACGAAGCCGACACTGAAGCTATCTGGTTGGGCGCAACGTCTATCAAATGCACCTCTTTTGGAGTAACTACCGGGAAATCACCATTATGCCTACTCTTAATCCTGTTGCTCAATAAGGTACCGTCATCGTCTACCTCAGCATTAGCCTGGGCAATAACCTTTCCTTCTTCCTCCTCGGCACTATAATAACGCCAGCTGGAATAATCCACCTTTCCGTCCTTAACCTCGTAATATGGTGTCTCAATGAAACCAAGATCATTAATTTTTGCATAAACACACAAAGACGAGATAAGACCGATGTTCGGACCTTCGGGCGTCTCAATAGGACAAAGACGTCCATAGTGGGAATAATGCACGTCGCGAACCTCAAAACCAGCTCTCTCACGCGTGAGACCGCCGGGACCCAGTGCGGAAGTACGACGCTTATGCGTCATTTCCGACAGTGGATTGGTTTGATCCATAAACTGAGAAAGCTGATTGGTACCAAAGAATGAATTTATAACAGACGAAAGGATACGTGCATTAATCAAATCAACAGGAGTAAAGACCTCATTATCACGAACATTCATTCTTTCACGTACTGTACGTGCCAGACGTGCCAGACCAACGCTAAACTGATTATAAAGCTGCTCACCAACAGTACGCACACGACGGTTACTCAAATGGTCTATGTCGTCTATCTCTTTATTACTGTTAATAAGCTCAATCATGTGCTTAATAATCTCTACAATATCCTGATTGGTCAGCACACGTGTATCCAGGTCAATATCCAGTCCTAATTTCTTATTAATTTTATAACGACCAACTTCTCCCAGATCATAACGCTTATCTGAGAAAAACAATTTCTCAAAGACATCTCGTGCAGTTTCCTCATCCGGTGGTTCAGCATTACGCAACAAACGATAGATATGTATCAAAGCCTGTATCTGAGAGTTAGTAGGATCTTTCTGTAATGTGTTAAATATAATTGAATGCAGTGCCTGATTTTTATCATCTTTATGAATAAGTATTGTCTTAACCCCAGCTTCCTCAATCAAAGGCAGGTGTTCCTCTTCCAGGATGGTTTCACGTTCTATTAAAACCTCGTTACGCTCCAGAGAAACAACTTCGCCAGTATCTTCATCAACAAAATCCTCAACCCATGTTTTAACAATTCTTGCAGCTAATTTTTTACCCAAAAGATTTTTGAGGTTATCAGGTGTAACTTCAAATTCCTCGGCAATATCAAAAATCTTAAGAATATCATTATCAGTCTCATATCCAATAGCACGCAGCAAAGTAGTAACAGGCAATTTCTTTTTACGGTCAATATAAGCGTACATCACATTATTAATATCCGTAGCGAATTCAATCCAGGCACCTTTGAAAGGAATGATTCGCGCCGAATATAATTTAGTGCCATTAGGATGGATACTCTGAGCAAAGAAAACTCCGGGCGAACGATGCAACTGTGAAACAATAACTCTTTCGGCACCATTAATAATAAAGGAACCGCGCGGGGTCATATAAGGTATTTCACCCAGATAAACGTCCTGTATAATAGTTTCAAAGTCCTCGTGTTCGGGGTCGGTACAATACAATTTCAGTTTCACTCTGAGTGAAACGCTATAGGTGAGGCCTCTTTCCAGGCACTCTTCCATAGTATATTTAGGAGGGTCAAGAGTATAATCAAGGAATTCAAGGACAAAATTATTACGCGAGTCGGTTATAGGAAAATTTTCCTGAAAGACTCTGTAAAGGCCTTCTTTTTGGCGCTGTTCCGGAGTAGAATTTAACTGAAAAAATTCTTTGAAGGAATCAAGCTGAACAGACAGAAAATCAGGATATTGCGGTTCGTGCTTGAGGCTGGAGAAGTTAATAATTTTTGTGTCAGACATTTTTTGTCCCGGATTTTAAAGTTTATTAAATAAATAAAAGTATAACGATAAAAAGGTTTAGTATCCCCCGCAAGGGATACTAAACCTAATTACCGTCATACCAGAAGGTTGACGAGCAGAGTCAAATTTATTAGGAAATCCTCCAAGGTGTTGTTATTTAATTTCAACTTCTGCTCCTAATTCTTCCAATTTTGCTTTAATAGCTTCAGCTTCGTCCTTAGAAACTTTTTCACGCAGTGGTTTTGGAGCTTCATCTACGAGAGCTTTAGCATCTTTCAGTCCGATGCCGAGCATTTCCTTAACTTCCTTAACCACCTTGAGTTTCTGAGCGCCAGCGCTCTTGAGGATTACGTCAAATTCGGTCTTTTCTTCAGCAGCTTGACCGCCTTCTCCACCTGCCGGAGCTGCTACTGCAACGGCTGCTGCAGCTGGTTCAATACCATATTCTTCTTTAAGAATATCTGCCAGTTCCTGTACTTCCTTTACTGTTAAGTTAACCAGCTGTTCTGCTAGTGCTTTAAGGTCTGCCATTTTAGATGTGTTTTTTAAGTTTTGCGTTTAAAGATAATGAAAATAAATTAGTTAGAAAAATTTGAGAGATTAACTCTCACGTTCAGAGAGTGCTTTAACTAGTCTAGCTAGGATGTCCCCACCGGATTGTAATTGACCAAGAACGGTCTGCATAGGAGATTTGAGCAGCAGAACAATATCTGCTATCATTTCTTCTCTAGACTTGAGCGAAGCCAGAGTATTAAGCTGTTCATCACCAATGTAAACAGTCTCATATACATAAGCTGCCTTGAGCAATGGTTTTGGATGCTGCTTACGGAAATCTTTAATCAGACGTGCCGGAGCATTAGCTGACTCCGAAAGCATCAAAGCTGTATGATACTTAAGAACCTCTTTGAGCTGAGAATAATCAGCGTCAACCTGGTCAAAAGCTTTTTCAAGCAATGTATTCTTAACTACCATCAGCTTAATACCCTGCTTATAACACATACGACGCAACAGAGTAGTATCGGCTGCATTCAAATCTGAAATATCCACCAGATAAAAATGGGGATATTCTTTGAGCAGCTCTACTATCTGAGCTATTATCTTGTTCTTCTGTTCGCGTGTCATAGTTATTAGAATTAAGAACGTTTAATAGACTTAGGATCAATAGGTATGCTCGGGCTCATAGTAGAAGAAATGTGAATACTTCTGATATAATTGCCCTTGGCTGCTGCCGGCTTAATCCTAATCAGATGGTTAACAAATTCGTTAATGTTTTCCACGAGTTTTTCTTCCGGAAAAGATACACGTCCTACGGGTACATGCACATTACCAGCTTTGTCAACCTTAAAAGTAATACGTCCGGCTTTGAATTCCTTAACTGCCTGATCCAGCTTATCGGTAACTGTACCAGCTTTAGGAGTAGGCATCAGACGACGTGGACCAAGGATACGAGCCACTTTACTTACCTTAGGCATAGCCTGGGGAGTGGCAATTACCACGTCAAAATCAAGCCATCCGTTCTGGATTTTTTCAATGTAATCATCCAGACCCACATAATCGGCACCTGCTTTGCGTGCTTCTTCCTCTTGTTCAGGAAGACACAGTACCAGTACTTTTTTCTCCTTACCTGTACCGTGTGGCAAAACGATGGTACCGCGCACCATTTGGTCGGCCTTACGAGGGTCAACGCCCAATCTTACCGCCAGGTCAACAGTAGCATCAAACTTCTCGTAAGCTATTTCCTTGAGAAGTTTCACTGCTTCCTCCAGCGGATAGAGCTTGCCCTTTTCTATTTTTTCCAAGGCCGCCTTACGTTTTTTTGTCAAACGTGCTCCCATCGTGTCCTTTTATATTTATTTATTTTTCAAGTTCGGAAATGGAGGTTCTCCTTCCACAGTAATGCCCATACTGCGAGCAGTACCTGCAACCATACTCATAGCAGACTCTATGGTAAAAGTATTCATATCCTGCATCTTACCCTCTGCTATCTGACGAATCTGATCCCAGGTAACCTTACCAACTTTATCACGGTTAGGTACCGAAGAACCCTTGGATATACCGGCTGCTTCCTTGAGCTGTACTGCTACAGGCGGAGCTTTGGTAACAAATTCAAAACTCTTGTCGGCATATACTGTAATAACTACAGGAATAAGCTTACCCTGATATTTCTGGGTACGTGCATTAAATTGCTTACAAAACTCCATAATATTAACACCCTTGGCACCAAGGGCAGGACCTACTGGAGGTGAAGGATTAGCCTGACCTCCCGGAATTTGCAATTTTATTATTGCAGAAACTTCTTTCTTTGCCATTTCTTGAGATATTTAAAATTAATCTTCCTTTTCTACTTGACTGAATTTCAATTCTATTGGAGTACGACGCTCAAATATCTTAACAACAACCTTTAATTTCTTGCGCTCATTATTAACTTCCTCAATCACGCCCATAAAACCGTTAAAAGGCCCGTCAATGACTTTAACGGTTTCTCCAACTTCAAATTCCTGTTCCATTTTTTCGCCGTCTTCCTGAAGCTGGTCAGCACGGCTAAGTATCCGGCGAGCCTCAGTATCACGCAGAGGAACAGGACGTTTACCCTTATCTTCTCCTACAAAACTCACTACATTAGGAACATTGCGTAAAAAATGCTCAACTTCACCAACCAAAGCTGCCTCTACAAGGATGTATCCAGGAAAAAAATTCTTTTCTTTTACTATTTTCTTTCCCTTTCTGAACTGAATAACTTTTTCTGTCGGAACCAGCACTCTACCAATATATTCACTCAACAAAGGATTCTTTGAAAGCTCTATTTCAATATACTCCTTAACCCTCTTTTCTTTCCCGCTAATAACGCGGAGCACATACCATTTTTTCTGATTCTCTTCCTGCGTCTCCTGTGTTATATTTTTCTCTTCAGCCATAAAAAAAAATTTAGAATAAACTGTAAATCAAACTCATCAGACCTTTGAAAGTAACATCCATAAGAAGGATAATAATAGCCAGGATAACCGTAGCTACGAGTACAACCAGAGCTTGTACTTGCAACTCATCCCATGTCGGCCACGTTACCTTCTGCGTCATTTCCTGATAGACATCCTTCAGATAAGCAATAAATTTACGCATTGTTCCCGAGTTAGAATATTTTCAATTTAGAAAAAAATAGCACGGGAGGGGCGACTCGAACACCCGGCCTGCGGATTTGGAGTCCGCTGCTCTACCAACTGAGCTACTCCCGTGTCTAAAAAGAGGCTCCCTCCTGAGAGGGAAGCCCTATATATTGATTACTCAATAATCTTAATTACCTGACCAGCACCTACTGTACGACCACCCTCACGGATAGCAAAACGCAAACCTTCGTTCAAAGCTACCGGATAAATCAATTCAACCTCAATCTCTACGTGGTCACCAGGCATAACCATCTCAACTCCTTCAGGAAGCTTGATAGTACCAGTAACGTCCAATGTACGCAGATAGAACTGAGGACGATAATTATTGTGGAACGGAGTATGACGTCCACCTTCTTCCTTCTTCAGAACGTAAACCTGAGCCTTGAACTTGGTGTGAGGAGTGATAGTACCAGGAGCAGCTACTACCATACCACGCTTAACGTCAGTCTTTTCAATACCACGCAGGAGCAAACCAACGTTATCACCAGCCTGACCTTCGTCCAGAATCTTACGGAACATCTCAACACCAGTAACAACAGACTTGAGAGGCTTAGGATCTTTACGCAGACCTACGATTTCTACTGGGTCACCTGTGTGGATAATACCCTGCTCAATACGACCTGTAACAACTGTACCACGACCTGTAATAGAGAATACGTCCTCAATAGGCATCAAGAATGGCTTGTCAATGTCACGTACTGGATCTGGAATATACTCGTCAACAGCGTCCATTAATTCCAGAACCTTTTCTTCCCACTGAGGTTCACCGTTAAGAGCACCCAGAGCAGAACCACGGATAACAGGAACGTTATCACCATCATACTCATAGAAACTCAACAGGTCACGAACTTCCATTTCAACCAGGTCAAGCAACTCTTCGTCGTCAACCAGGTCAACTTTGTTAATGAAAACAACCATAGCAGGCACATTAACCTGACGAGCCAGCAATACGTGCTCACGAGTCTGAGGCATAGGACCGTCAGTAGCAGCAACTACCAGAATAGCACCGTCCATCTGAGCTGCACCGGTAACCATGTTCTTAATATAGTCGGCGTGACCCGGGCAGTCAATGTGAGCATAGTGACGTTTCTTAGTCTCATACTCAACGTGAGCAGTGTTAATAGTAATACCACGCTCTTTTTCTTCAGGAGCGTTGTCAATCTTGTCAAAATCAACGAACTCAGCAGTACCCTGCTTAGCCAAAACCTTAGTAATAGCAGCAGTCAAAGTAGTCTTACCATGGTCAATGTGTCCTATAGTACCGATATTAACGTGCGGTTTGGTTCTTACAAATTTTTCTTTAGCCATAGTTATAAGTATTTGAAAATTTAGTTTAGCCCACTAAAAAATAATGAACTTAATTGATCAAGCCTGCTGTGTTAGAGCCAATGACGGGACTTGAACCCGTGACCCCCACCTTACCAAGGTGGTGCTCTACCTACTGAGCTACATTGGCTCAATAAAAAAAAGAGCGGGCGACGGGCCTCGAACCCGCGACCTTCAGCTTGGAAGGCTGACGCTCTACCAACTGAGCTACGCCCGCTTCTCTTACAACAGACTTAATCAGAGCCAGTGGAGGGACTCGAACCCCCGGCCTGCTGATTACAAATCAGCTGCTCTACCAACTGAGCTACACTGGCTTTTCAAAGAACACCGACTTGAGAAACAGCTCTCAAGTCGGTATGCAAAAATAGAAGCTTTTTTCAATTATGCAAAATTTAATCGGAATTTTTTTCTAAAAAAAATTTTAACGACGCTTGTCTTTTGCCTTTAAAATCTGTCTCTTTAACGCATCTATCACATCCAAGGTAGCCTGCTCAAAGCTTGAAGCAGTCTTCTCGGCAAAATAATCACCATTACGACCAAACAACTTAACCTTTACAACTTTACTGTCAAAATTAGGCACACGGCCTTTCTCAAGGTCAAGGATAACTTCGGCCTCGGACAAATTCTCGTCAAAATGAGCAAGTTTGCTCAACTTCTTCGTGATAAACTCCTGAAGAGATGCTTCAGGATTAACGTGCTGAGATGAAATGTTTATCTTCATACGCATCTGGTTTTTAGGCTCTTGGATGAGCCTGTTTATATACTTTTTTTAGTTTCTCAAAACTGTTATGGGTGTAAACCTCGGTAGCTGCCAGGGAACTATGCCCAAGCAACTCCTTGATGGCATTGATATCCGCACCATTATTCAATAAATGAGTGGCAAAACTATGCCGTAAAATATGCGGCGTCTTTTTATCCAACGTTGTCAAAGAACTTAAAAAACGCTTTACTATACGGTTAATTAACTCCGGATAAGGTGGCCTTCCGGTATTGGACAAAATTAAAAACGATTTATCATAATGGTCAAAAAATTTGGGCTTTAAATTTTCATAATTTCTTATTAACTCCAACAGATCCTCGCTCACCGGAATATACCTTTCCTTGCGTCCCTTACCCAGTACCTTTATCTGCTGATTGGCAAAATCTACATCTGTTATTTTCAGGCGCACCAGCTCCGAACGCCTCATACCTGTCCAGTACAATATCTCTACCACAAGAAAATCGCGCAAAGCCAGAAAATCATTTAAATCCCCTTGATCCAACAATTTATTCATATCCCGCTGCGGAATAAAACCGGGTAGTGGCCTGCCAACCCTGGGCATTATTATTTTATCCATAGGTGAAGAAGAAATAAATCCATTACGCAAGAGAAAACGATAAAAGCTCTTAAGAGCTGATAATTTCCTCCTGATAGAACGTGGCGAAATACCACGATCATACAAATCCACTATCCAACGGCGTATCTCTCTATGGTCAGTAATAATTTCAGAATAAGGCAGGCCAACAAAATCGTAAAATTGATGCAAATCCCGCTTGTAAGCAGAAACCGTTTTGTCCGAATATCTGCGCTCCGACTCCAAGTATTTCAAAAACTTATCTACCATCCAGATTTCCCAATTCCTTTATTAAATTTAATTCTTTTTTCCGAATTTTCAAAATCTCAAAATCACAAAAGAATATAAAATGTAAAACACTATCAACAAGCTGATTCCCAAAAATTTCCATATCAAAATAAACAAAAAAGCCACAAAAATAAATATGTATCTATACCAATTATCCGCAAAAGAAAATTTATTTGTGAATTTCAAGGACATCATCCTTAGCGGTAAAACAAGCAGAAAAGCAAAAAACACTGTAAGCAAACCAAGTAAATAGTCATTAGACAAAAAATCAAAATGCTGCAAGCTTATACTCAGCTGGTAGGACGCAAAAAAAATTGCCAGAGCCGGTGTTGGCAAACCACGGAATACAAATTTCTGGTCTGGGTCATTATTAAAATTAGCAAGTCGCAAGGCGGAAAAAATAACAATCAAAAAAGCAAGATAAGATAGTAAAGGATTGCTTATCAATTTATAAACAATAAAAGTGGGCAACAAGCCAAATGTTACTATATCAGCCAGAGAGTCAAGGTCCTTGCCAATAGGATTATTTACTTTTAACAATCTGGCCACAAATCCGTCAAAAAAATCAAATACCGATCCGGAAAAAATCATTATACTTGCAAAAGACAATTCTCCGTTAAAACAGAAAACAATCCCGATGGTACCCGAAAGCAAATTCAATATTGTCAAAGTATTCGGAAAAATATTTTTGTTAAACACTTTCATTTTTCTGTCTTTTTCAGTTTTTGGGCAATTCGTAAGCTTCAGCAATGAATTCCTGAAAATTGGCGCTACTGCTCAGGGCATAGCCACAGGTAATAGTATAATGGCCAATATTAAAGGATCGTCTGCCCTTTATTATAATCCTGCCAATATAACAAAATTAGCCAATAGCCTGGATTTTACAATAACACACAGCGAATATTTTTCCAATGTTGCAAACTACGATTTTGCCTCGGTGGCTTACAAATATAAACCAGATATTTCTCTGGCAGCAGGATTTATCCGCCTGGGCGTAGATAATATCCCCAACACTTTGTCTATCTACAGCAATGGCAGTTTTGATCCTGATAAGATAACATATTTTTCCGTGGAAGACTATGCCTTTTTACTTTCTCTGGCAAAAAATCTCGGGAATTTATCTTATGCCCTGCGTAGCAAAATAATATACCGTCATCTTGGACAATTTGTCAACGGATATGGTTTTGGCATAGATGCCGCTATTACCTATCACCAGGGGAAAAATATCTTTGCCGCTAATTTCAATGACATCCTTGGTACATTTACAGCATGGTTTTATAACCTGGACAGCACGGTTATAAACGTATTTGACAGTACAGGCAATGCTATTCCGCAAAACGCTATGGAGTTTACCATTCCTTCAACTATCCTGGCCTGGGGAAGAACATTTCAGATAGCACCCAAATGGACACTTGCAGCAGAAACAGACATTTATATAGAATGGGCACAAAAGAACAATATGTTACTGAGCACACGGATTTTCAGCCTGAGCCCGCGCCTTGGTGCAGAACTTCAATTCAAAGATGTATTATTTATCCGTGCGGGGATGTCTAATTTCCAGAAAGTTACTTATTTCACTGGTAAAGATTCGGTTAACACCTCAAGAAGAATAAACTTTTTTCCGCAGATGGGCATAGGCTTCCGCTATCACGGTATATTTATAGACTATGCATTCCAGAACTTTCTTAATAGTGCCGTAGCATTACGATCACACTTCATCACTGTCCGTTTCTCGTTGGGGAAAAAGCCTGAAAAATCAATGCTCTAAATATAAAAAACCGTCCCCCTGCTGCAGAAGGACGGCTAAAAAATCTTGGTTATTTTTCAATTCTTATCCTGGCATCTACTGCCAGAATGCGGCTGCCATCGGCCAGAAGCGGATTAATATCCATCTCTGCAATTTCCGGGGCATTATGTACCAGCACACTAACGCGGCTGATTATATCTGCAAAGACTTTCTTATCAACAGGTTTGGTTCCACGGGCTCCTTCCAGCATCTTAACACCTTTGAGGGAATTTATCATAAAAAGCGCCTCCTCCCCGGAAACTGGTGCCAGGGCTGAATTGACATCCTTCAATACTTCAATGAATATTCCTCCCAGCCCTGCCAGGACTATGTGTCCGAACTTGTCCTCTTTCTTGGCACCAACGAATAGCTCCACACCTTTTGCCATAGGCTGTATCAGTACACCTGTGGCATCCGGAATATTCATCAACCGGTCAAAAGCTTGCTTGACTTTTTCATCGCTGTCCACACCAAGGATTACTCCGCCCACATCGGACTTGTGCACAGGTCCAATAACCTTCATCACCAACGGATAAGAAAAACGTCTGGCAATTTCCAGAGCTTTAGCCTGAGAATCAGCCACTGCCTCTGGCACACGTGGAATTCCGACAGCATCAAGTAGGTCAGCCACTTTTTCCGGTGGAAGATAGCCATTGTCAGCCTCGTCAATAACATTACGGATAAGATGACAATCCATCTCGCCAGGGAAATCAACATCCAGATCAAAAGGCTTGGGTGTTTTCCACACTTTCACAAGTGCTTTTCCGAAGAGCACTTCGTCGTGGAAGCTCTGATGTCCGTAGCTCTGGAAATGTTTTATTTCCTCTCCTGCCTCGCTCACCGAAGGCATTATGGGATAAATGGGCTTTTGATTTTTCTCAATATGCTTGTGTATGACATCATATACATCAAAGACCTTGAACAACCCGGGTGTGCCAAATATAACAGCCACGGCATCAATATTCTCACAACGTTTCTCGCAGGTTTCCAGGATGTAGTCCAGCTGCTGGGCAGTACCTGTAGCAAGGAAGTCAATAGGATTTGCGGCAGAGGAACCCGGGAAGAGATGTTCCAGCAAGTCCTTTTGTATTTCCTTGTCAATCGGTGGTACTTGCATTCCGCCGTTTGACAGGGCATCGGTGAGCATCACGCCAGGTCCGCCAGCGTGAGTAACAACAGCAATACGATTACCTTTAAGCTGCTTTTGTTGGAAAATAGCAGCCACAGTTGCCAGTTCCTCGCGTCCTTCGCAACGGACAATGCCAGCTTTGCGGAAGAGCGCACTCACAGCCTCATCCGAGCTGGCCAGAGCTCCGGTGTGAGATGAAGCAGCCCGGCTGCCAGCCTCGGAACTACCGGCCTTTATAGCAGCTATACGGCATCCTTTACGGATTAAGGAAGAAGTATGTTTGAGGAATTTCTTTGGCTTTTCAATCTTTTCAATGTACAAAAGCTTAACCTTAGGGTCTTTTTCTGGGTCAAAATTCTCGTCCATATATTCCAGAATATCCTCCACACCGATTTGTGCGCTATTCCCTACAGACCAGATACTATTAAAAGTCAAACCCTTTGGTAGAGCCGATTCCATAATAAAAACTGCAGTGGCTCCGGAACCAGAAATCATATCTATACCATTGGGATCCAGCTTGGGGACAGGTGTTGTGAAAACTCCGGCATAATTTGTATTAAGCACACCAATGCAGTTAGGGCCGATGAGTGAAGCCCCGTATTTTTCTGCTATCTCGGTCATACGCCGCTCCAGACGGGCGCCCTCCTCGCTCTCCTCGCTGAACCCAGCAGAATAAACAATAAAAGCCTTTGTGCCTTTGTCTTTGGCCAGTATCTCCATTGTGTCAGGACAAAAAGCAGCCGGAATGGCCAGAATAGCCAGATCCACCTGGGGTAAATCGTGAGGATCGCGGAATGATTTTATTCCCTGAACCTCATCTGCTTTAGGATTGACTACGTATAAATCTCCCTGGAAATTGTGATCAATAAGATTTTTCAATGCCTTTCCTCCGGGCTTACGCAAATCATTTGACCCACCCACAACAACAATGCTGCGGGGATTTAATAACTCCTTTGTTATCATCACATTAATGATTTTCAATTTATCTGCAATAAAATAATTTTTCCCTTACAAGAAAAAAATTTTAATCATTCTTTGACATCATATTCATACTTCATCACCCCTGGCATAGCAGATTTATCCCTGAAAATCAAATACAAACGTTCATAATGCAAGCCTTTTTCATAAAAAACCTTGTAGGTAAGAACAATTATCAAATTTTTATTCAAATCTTTAAACAATTCCACCTTAACAGGATTGATTTTATTAATAGCTCCGCGCTTGACCTGCAGGCTATCAATAACTTTTTCCCATTGAGAGAGAGGCACATTTTTCTTTACCGAATCATCAATAACTTTCTCCATAAGAAAATAATTGCGATGCATAAGGGCAGAATAAAATTCCTGTGCCACAGCCTCAGCCTTAGGAACATTACTATTACAAGCAGACAAAAACAAAATCACTATAAAAACAAATCCCGGAAGAAATTTTACTTTCATAAGTCTGTGCTTTGTTTTAGGCAAAATATAGGAATATTTTCTGAGATTAAAACTTTTTTGCAAATTTGGTTGAGAAATTAAAAATCTAAACAAATGAATATCATACTTTTTGATACTGAACAAACCTGGAAAAACCTTTTGCCACTGACATACACCCGTCCAATATCAGAACTAAGGATAGGGATATTACGTATTTCCGAAAAATGGCAGAAATATCTTGACGGAAGCATCAGCTATTTCACACAGAAATATCTACAGGGAAAATATCCTTTTAGTGCCGAAGAAGAAAACATTTTGATTAATTCAAGCCTGCTGCCAGACAAATATCTGAGCGAGACGATAAAAAATCTCCCACTGAATTCCATACTGAAAAAAGATAATATCATACTGGCAGCTCATACTGATAAGGACGGCGTGGATAGAGTTATCTGCAATCCTGAAAAATTCAATGCCATAGAATATAATCAGGAAATTTCTATGATTAACTACTTGTGGGACATTTTCTTGATTAATGGACAGGAAATAGAAAAAGACTTTAAACTTATAACAGCTGGACGCCAATCTGCTTCCTTGAGTGATAGTAATAAGATTTTCCAGCCCGAGAGGATATTCGTAGAACCAGGGGCCAAAGCCGAAGCTGCAATCATTAATCCAGCAGGTGGTTATATTTACATAGGCAAGGATGCAGAAATAATGGAAGGGGCTATAATCCGCGGCAGTCTGGCAATGTGTGAACATTCCGTAATAAAAATGGGTGCAAAAATTTATGGTCCCACCACACTTGGGCCTTATTCCAAAGTGGGCGGCGAGGTAAACAACAGTGTAATAATAGGTTACAGCAACAAAGCCCACGATGGCTTCCTTGGCAATTCGGTACTGGGCGAATGGTGCAATATCGGTGCCGACAGCAATAACTCCAACCTGAAAAACAATTATGCCCAGGTGAAGCTATGGAATTATGATGAAGAAAAATTCGTTTCCACAGGACAACAATTCTGCGGTTTGTTTATGGGAGACCATTCCAAGTGCGGAATAAATACAATGTTCAATACCGGCACAGTTGTAGGTGTTAGCTGTAATATTTTCGGTGCAGGATTTCCGCGCAAATTTATTCCGAGTTTTTCGTGGGGAGGTCCTCACGGATATGAAGAATATCGTTTTGACAAAGCAATGGACACAGCGCGCCGGGTGATGGCCAGACGTAAAAAGGAACTAACAGATAAGGATATTGCAATACTGAAACAAGTATTTGAACTGAGTAAAAAATACAGGAATTTTTAATTATACCACAACATTTTAATAATTTTGTAAAACACTGTTAACACGCTAATAATTATGGCCAAAAGAAAATCCAGACGAAAAAAGAAAAGCAAGACAAGTTTTTTAACAGATAAAAGATTTCATTTTGCCCTTGGGCTTCTTATGCTGGGTATAGCTGTTTTTACCTTTATGGCTTTTATATCTTACCTGTTCACCTGGCAAACTGACTTTAACAAAGGCAATCTGAGTTTTTTTGAGTTTTTCAGTCCAGGCGTGGAAGTAGGCAACAAACTGGGTAAACTGGGAGCTGCAGTAGCAGTTACCTTTATGCATAAGTGGCTGGGGCTGGGTTCCTTCGGGCTGGTAGTGATTATCGCATTAATAGGCCTACGACTGATGAATATTAAAATAAAGAGATATAAGGCCATTATCCTGCATACCATAGTTTTATCCTTATTAATTTCGGCAACATTGTCCCTTTTCTCAGGTCCAGGTGCTTTTCCTCTGGGCGGATTTTACGGAGAGCTGGGCATAGAATACATCAAAAGCTATATAGGTGGCGTAGGCACGGTGATGCTTGTCCTGCTACTTATTTTCCTGTATCTGACATTCGCTTTTGAAAATTTCCTTACCTGGACAGGCAAAAAAATTAAGGATATTTCGGACCCGGAAAAAATTAAAAATTTAACAGAAAAAATTACTTCTGCCACACCTAAAATCAAAATTAAAAAACAGGATAAACAGATTACCGAAACACCTGTTGAAAAATTTGAAATTGATGATGAGGAAAAAGATTCAGAAATAATAGAAGATGAGCAGGAACTTAATCCGTTTTCAAAAATCACCGAAGCAGTTGATAATCCTGATAATTTCATTCAGGATAATGACGGAGTAAAATTTGAAGTAGATTTATCTGGAGTAAATGATCAAGCTTCCAAATCCGGCATTAATATGGAAGTAGCACGTGCCGATGATGTGCAGGTGGAGGCAGTAAAACAGGATTTTGACCCGACCCGGAGCCTGCCCGGATATGAATTTCCTCCCATTGACCTGCTAAACGATTATGTCAAAGATATTGACAAAGATCGCCTTATAGCCGAACTGAAAGAAAAAAAACAAAAAATTATCCAGGTACTTAAAAATTTCAAAATAGAAATCACAAAAATCAATGCCCAGGTAGGTCCTACGGTAACTTTATACGAAATAGTGCCTGCTCCGGGCATACCTATCTCCAAAATCAAACGTCTGGAAGAAGACATTGCTATGAATCTGGCAGCACTGGGCATCCGTATAATAGCGCCAATGCCGGGCCGCGGAACAATTGGAATAGAAGTACCAAACGAAAATCCGACTATTGTCTCACTCAAAGAAATGCTGCTTTCGCCGGAATATCAAAACAAAAAGATGGAATTACCCATTGCTCTGGGCCGGGATACCGTCAATCAGCCTTTTGTCTTTGACCTGACCAAAGCTCCGCACGTATTGATGGCAGGTAGCACAGGGGAAGGAAAATCCGTAGCTATAAATGTGATAATCAACTCAATACTGTTCAAAAAACATCCGGCATTGGTCAAATTCGTTATGATAGACCCAAAACAGGTGGAACTTTCACTCTACTCCCGTCTGGAATACCACTATCTGGCCAAGCTGCCTGACTCGGCAGAGCCTATAGTTACTGACGTTAAAGAAGCAGGTAAGGTACTCAAATCCTTGATAACCGAGATGGAAGACCGCTACCGCCTGCTCAAACTGGCACAGGTGCGTGACATCAAGGAATACAACCAGAAATACATCAAACGCCGACTCTCTGATAACGACGGACACCGTTTTATGCCATACATAGTGACAGTGATAGATGAGTTCGCTGACCTGGTAATGGTAGGCGGCAAGGAAATTGAATATTCCATTACGCGTTTATCACAGAAAGCCCGTGCCATTGGCATTCATCTGGTTATAGCTACACAGCGCCCTTCCACGGATGTGGTCACTGGCCTGATAAAAAACAATTTCCCTACGCGTATTGCGCTTAAAGTAATGTCTGTGGGCGACTCCAAGACAATCATTGACACCACGGGCGCTAACCAGCTCATTGGCAAAGGCGATATGCTATACCTCTACGGAAGTCATCTAAAACGCTTGCAATGTGCTTTTATTAGCACCGAGGAAGTGGATCGTGTGACAAAATTCATTGCAGCACAGCAGGGTTATCCTTATCCGTTTGAGCTGCCCGAACCAATGGAAGAAGAAGCAGAAGGACAGGAAAAAACTTTTGAAGTAAAAAAACTGGACAAGCTCTTTGCCGAAGCAGCCCGTCTGGTAGTATCCAGCCAGTATGCTTCAATTTCCTTACTTCAGCGGAAACTGGAAGTGGGGTTCAACCGTGCCGCCCGCATTATTGACCAGCTGGAAGCTGCTGGTATTGTTGGCCCCGGACAGGGCAGCAAAGCCCGTGATGTACTGGTACACGATATGGACGAGCTGGAACACCTGCTACGGGAATGGAACGTTAGATAAAATCCTGGCATAATAAAAAGCCTAAGCACCTGCAGAACAAGCAAGTTTTTTCATACTTTAATAGACAAAAAAAGAAGATACCCCAAAGTCAAAAATAAAACCAATATCAACAGAACACTCCGATTTCCAGTGCCTTTTTTGAAATATTATTCAAAATTTTACTTCCCAAAATATCCTATCCTTACAAACAGAAAGAGATTTTTTTGACGCAGATTTTTTCACATTTTATAAAAAAAGAGGCTGCCCATAAGGACAGCCCCTTTATTTCCAATAGCTGTATAAACCGCTATC
The DNA here is from genome assembly GCA_964649975.1 of uncultured Bacteroidales bacterium. Taxonomy (GTDB): domain Bacteria; phylum Bacteroidota; class Bacteroidia; order Bacteroidales; family S143-33; genus S143-33. The sequence continues at coordinate 29,923 of CAZYSM010000008.1, forward strand.
TCTTAAGAATTTTCTGTGTACTAACGCCTTTGCTAGTATATATGCGGAGCATGTAAACACCAGGCTGCAGGTCAGCTACATCCAGACGCGCGGTATTAGTACCGAGGTTCATAGCTTTAACCTGCTGACCAACAGTATTGTAAATTTCTACTTTGTTAATATTCTGGTCAGCTGCAATAACCAATGAACGATTTACCGGATTAGGATATACTGTAAGGTTAACACCAGAAACCTCATTAACGGCAGAAACATAATCACCTTTAACCAGTACACTGTCAATAGCCCATACGCCACCAGCCTGGTTATTAGAAACATACTTAAATGCGATATAGAATGTTGTATCAGAATAGTTACTCAAATCTATTGTACTAGTAGCCCACTCGTAATCACCTGTGCTCTGGTCAAGCTGATCAAGGTCAGTAATTTCTGTCCATGTAGCATTCATAATATCTGTACTATCACCAGTAAAATCAGTAGAAATCAAGACATGAAGTGGCTCAAGAACAGTATAGCGCTCACGGTTATCAAATACAAGGACAATATTATTATGTTTACGAGCATCAATCATAGGAGTAATAGCCCACTGTACTGTTGGATAATATACTCCGCTCTCATAAGAACTTGCCTGAAGCCAATAGTCACCACCATAATAGGAAATATCCCAGTTGTGATAATGAATAACTGTATCGGTACCTGGAGGAGCTATTTCAAAGCCTGGAGAATACATTGTCCAATCAGAAACATCCTGATCCTGGAAATCGTCAAGATAGAACTGATTACCATCTATTTTTAGCTGTACACTGTCAACATACCATCCACCAGCGTTTACAGAATCAGATACATACTTGAAAGCAAAATAAACAGAATCACCAGGATTAACAATATTGCTCAAATCAATAGTGCTGTGTCTCCAATTATAATCATTGTTAATTGTATCCAGATAGAGAGGAGTAATCTCAGTCCATGTAGCCTGATCAAACTGCAAGGTGTCTCCAGTATAGTCTGTTGAGACAAAAAGTTTTAAGCTATCAGCAGGAGTGTAACGTACACGGTTGTCAAACTCCATTGTAATAGTAGTACCTGTAGCAGGGATACCTATTTTAGGAGTAATCGCGTACTGAACTGTGTAATGCGCACCTCCAGAATAACCGCTAGCATAAAGATAGTAATCACCACCATAATTACTCAAATGCCATTTACGATAGAAGGTGATTGTAGAATCTACATACTGCTCATAAGTCGTATCATACATAGTAGTATAGATACCCCAGCCATCAGCGTTCTGGTCCTGGAAATCGTCATAAAACAGGGTATCTACTCTTTGAGCATAAAGGCCAAGGGCAAAAATTAGTCCCACTGCCAAAAGTAAAAGTCTTTTCATAGCTCTATAGTTTTAGTGTTTGATTTTAGAGTGAATACAAATTTAAAAAAAAATTATAGAAAATCAATTTTTCTTAAAGGGATTTTTATAGGCAAAAAAGAGATAGGAATTATTGTGAGAGAAAAGATTTTTTTATCTTTGATTTTAAGAAAAATTTACAGTCCCGTGAAAGAAGGAACACGAAAATTATTTGAAAGCCTTAAATTTTGTAACTACAAACTGAGTTTTGTCCTGGACATCACCCAGAAGATTATAGATAATCATCCTATTGAAGAGATAATGATTTTGTTGTCGGATTTATTGACAAAAAAACTGCTTATCAAGCAGTTTTTATTTTATTATAAAGAAGAGGATAGCTGGCGTTTAAAATTTGCTCTGGGCGTAGATGAGAAGAAGTTCTCACAGCTTGACGTGGAAGAGGTACTTGGTGGATATAATGACATTGTAATGGTAAGGGACAGTCACAGCCCCATAGGCATCTTTGATTTTGTTATTCCTATCATGTACCGGAGCCAAGTTCAGGCATACCTGCTGGTAGGAGATCTGGAGGACACCAATATAGGAATGAGCCCGGCTGTAAAAAACTTGAGGTTTGTTCAGACCATTGCCAATGTGATTGTAATGGCAATGGAAAAACGCAAGTTAATCCTTGAGGCAATAGAGAGGGAAAGGATGAAAAAAGAGCTGGAGACAGCCTCACGTATCCAGCGTATGCTCATCCCGGATGTGCAAAATGCCTTGCCACAAAATTCCAAATACAAAGTATTTGGCTTTTATCTACCCCACTATGAGCTGGGAGGTGATTTATATGACCTGGGATTAATCTCACGTGATGAGTTTTATTTTGCCATCGCCGATGTATCAGGAAAAGGTCTCTCGGCTGCTTTGCTAATGTCCAATTTTCAGGCAAACCTAAGAGCCCAATTCTCATCTGGAGTCCGTCTGGAAGCTATTATCCGCAACCTCAATGAGATAGTGGTGCGCAACTCGGAAGGAGGCCATTTCATAACATTATTTGTGGGAAAATACAATTTCCGCAAAAACCGCTTAATTTATGTTAATGCCGGACATCAACCCGGACTTTTGTACGACAAAGTAACAGGTAATTTAACTGTTCTATCAGAGGGCACAGTGGGCATAGGTATGCTGGATGAAATACCTAAAATAAATTTTGGCAGGATCACCATAAAACATCCGTCCAAGCTGCTTTTATATACCGATGGAGTATCGGAACTGGCACGCAGCCGCAATGTTGATGCAGGTATCCGCAAGTTACAAAGGCTGATAAAAAATGATCTTCCTATAGATGAAACAATAAAACGCCTCATCCGTGAATTGAAACTGAACAAGGAAAATCCACGAGTATTTGATGATATAACTTTACTTGGATTTGACTTTAACGTCTGAGACTTTTTCGGTAGAACCCGCATACAAATCCGACGGAACAATTATTTTCGGCGTCTGCCATTTACCCAGCCAACGGCCACGCGGAATAATCCTTCCGCTTTCATCCAGAAAATTAAGATCTAGGTCTTTTTTTATCTTCCATGCTTTTCCTTCAAGGATAAGTTTCTTTATCTCCTGGACAAGATCTTCAAATCTTATATCAGGGAAACGCAGACCAATTTCTATTCCTATTTCATTATTCATCAGATCCATCATCATACTGGCAGCATCAGGCAGATAATATTCTTCCAGCTTTCCCTTTTTGTATTCCCACTTATTACCTCTTTCGTAGGCACGACCCAGTGACCGCGCCACATTAGCCCCGTAACGCTTTGTAATCAAAGCCATCCATAAGATATGACGTAAAGCGTCTATCTGGCCTCCTGCATAGTCAGCATCCAGATCAGGGTCTTCAATAAGGCGGTTAGCTGTCTCCCTGGCTTTTTCTGAGAGTTTCCACACGCCCCATATTTTATCTATATGGGTAATAGCCCACCAAATCTCGTATATATTCAAATCTTTGAAAGTCTTGAAAGCATCACGAATAGGAAATCCCATAATTCCAATTATTTCAATTTCATTCCAATGATAAGAATATCCATATCCTGAACGCCATAGAGATAATTCTCAAAAAATGTTTTCATTTCTTTGAGAGAAGAAAGCTGGGACAAATTTGAAACAAAATCTTTAATCTCCTCCATTTTTACAATATGCTTTTTATCTATTAACAACTTTACAAAATTATTAGTAAAACCAACAAAATAGGAATTCTCCTCCACATGATATACTTGACCATCTTTTCCTCCGGGAGAAAGCTGTATAAGCTTGTCATCAACAATGTATAGGAAATTATCAAGTGTAGAAGTCTTTATTTCTCCAGTGCCAGGACGGTAAAAAACTACAGATATCTCAATATTAGTACTCTCCAGATATTTGAATACTTCGGATTTAAAAGCAGATATAAAATCATCGGGTTTAATATCCTCATATTTTTTATTAATAAGACACTTATAACTCATTTCATTCATCAAGCTGAATGAAAGCAAGCTCACAAAAGCACCTTTAATACCGGAATATTCACTCTGGCCAAAAGCAAAAATCTCAAAATCATTCAGCTGGGAATACCACCAGAAATTACCAGCAACAGGTTCACCAGATTTTGTAATAATAAAATGTTCCTTGCTTGCAGGACGGTTATACGGCGAATTCAACAGTGCATACTGAATTCTGTAAGCATACTGCACACTCTCACGTATCTGTTTGTTAAGTTCCTCAATAATAGCCTTTTGTTTATCCAGAGACTTTGTTTGCTCCGAGAGCATTTTATTCTTATTCTCCAATATCTCCTGCTGGGCTTTAATTTCTTCGTTCATGGAATTGATTATCTCTGCAGTTATACGCAGCTCCTCCACTTTTTCATCCAGATCAAAATTTCTCAATTCCAATTCTTTATTCCTGGTCTCAATCTTTTTAGTGCGCTGCTGAACAATTTTCATCAAGTTTTTATTCAAATTCTCCAGATGCCGGAAAATATTAACATTATTAATTACGCTTGCTATCTGAGGACTTATAAGATTGAGCAATTTCTCATCGTCCTTAGTAAAATATGAATGCTGGTTTTCCAGATAAATTATTCCCAGGGGATTATCTTTTACTCCAATTGTAGTCAGCAAAATTGACTTAAACTTAAGTGAAAGTTTCTTTTTTATTAAACGGTATAAATTATTTTTATCCGAAATAAAGAAAGCCTGATTGCTATGTACAGCCAGCTCCAAAAAATCATATAAAATTTGATTTATTTCTTTTTCACCTTTTTTTATTTCAACTTTTTGTGAGAATTCTTTTTCGTGCCTGTTATCAATCAAAGCATTAATATAAATTTTCTGATTTTCAATACTATAATAAGCAACTACGTCAGCATCAAAAGATTTTTTCAATATTCTTATCAAATCCAATAAATTATCAAAATGCACCTGTCCCAGAAGCCGTTTTACATTATTCAATTTCTGGAAATAACGGGTAAGTTTTTCTGCTCTATTATATGTATTAATCTGTTTTTCAGATATTAAAATAGCCTGAGCAGCTATAAAAATAAACAAGCCAAAATCTGTTAGATACACTGACCTGATAACCTGGTACTCATAAAGAACGTCGTTAAGTGTAAAAATCGCCAATAAAATAATACTGGCAAAAGGTATCATTATCATCTTGTTATCCGAATAATTAATCCTCCTTATATAGCCCACAATGACATATATAGCCAATATTGCCAATAATACAATAAACATAGAAAGGGTATGTGAGAAGACCTCGGTAGGCGTGACCAGCACCACCAGGCTGAGCAATAACAAGATAGCCAGGGCTACTTTCAGTAAACCATTGAAAAAATCAGGCATATAACGCTTAAGCACCAGATAGAAAAATGCAAAAAGGAAGAATATTTTTAAATAATTAGTCAGGAAATTAACCTTATGCACGACCTCCCATCCCAGATTTGGGAATATCTGCATTATCAGAAAGTCGTCATTAAAAAGCGTGTAAATACCTGCAAGTAAAATACTTATCCCCAGTAGAAGTGCGTCAAAATTCTTCCTGGTATAATTATATAGCCATAACAGGTAAATGGCAAAAATTATAAAAGCACCGAAAATAAAGAAAACAGAAATGGATTTGCCCAGAAAAGTGTTATTGATATGCGGTGCCTGGCCTAAAATTGGGGCTTTTGCAATACCTCCATTACGGTGATGGTGATTACTAACCTGTATGATTATTTGTACTGTATCTGTTGGAGCATAAAAATTTACTATTTGAGTGCCTCGCTTAGGTATTTCTTCTTTACGTGTTTTACCGACCCGTCCGTATGCCAGATAAAGCGAGTCGTTAATCCAAAGACGGTAGGCCGAAAAAACGTCAATAAGTTTTAGAGCATATAATTTCTTCTTTTGTGGTAAAATAACAGTAATCCTGTATGTGCCATACCCCGTAGAAGACAGACCATCAATAGCAATCCAGCTCTTAGGCACAGGTATCAACCTTCCTGACAATAAGTGATTGTTTTTAAAATCCTGTGGTGTAAGTAACCTGTGCCAATAAAACTCCCACTGTCCGGCAAGGGACTTTTCCCGGAAATTAAAACAGCTAAAGTCATATACAACATGATGGAATTTACCACTACTGGCAAAGACAGTAGATAATGTAAAAAAGAAATATGTCAGCAAGAGCAGTTTTTTCATCTTATCAAATTATTATTCCAACAATTAGCACATCATCAGTCTGGTCGGTCTGACCTTTCCATTCCTTAAAAGTAGTATATAAAATCTCTTTCTGTAATGAAGCCGGATACCCAGAAATCTCAATTAATAATTTTCTAAAATTCTTTTTGTAGAATTTCTCGCCCAGAGGATTAAACTGGTCGGCATATCCATCGCTGAACATATACAAGCGGTCTCCTTGCTTGAGTGTAATAGTTTTATCCGTAAAAGACTTAATTTTAGATATCTTGACATACATTCCAACAGGGAAACGGTCACCTCTAAGCTCAATAAGCTCTCCATCCCTAATCACCCACAAAGGCATATAAGCGCCAGCAAATTCCAAAAGTTTAGTATCTGGATTATACAGTGCCAGTGCCATATCCATACCGTCGTGTACAGCAGAATAAGAATAAGAAGAATCGCTGCCCAGGGCTTTTAGCAACTTATCCCTCAGCAGATAAAGAATATGCGAAGGAGTAATATCTGGATTCTTTTCAAGCACAAAATATTCCCTGATAATATCATCAAGTAATGTGGCACCAAGGATACTCATAAAAGCTCCGGGAATACTATGGCCGGTACAATCAGCTGCTACCAACAGAACTTTTCCACCCAGATTACGCAGCCAGTAAAAATCGCCACCTACTAATCCTCGTGGCTGATAAAATACAAAATAATCCCTGAATGGCAATCCCGTATCTTCCTGTAAAACAAAGGCCTGTATATTTCGTGCAAATTCCAAACTCTCCCTGTAAATTTTATTTTGATGCTCAGCAAAATTCTTCTGTCTCAATATCTCGTTATGCAGCTTCTCAAGTTCAAATGACTTTTGTTCAATGACTGTTTTATTGTGCTCTAATTCCAGATTAATTGTATTAAGCTCCTCATTATAAGCCTGCAACTCTTCCATTTTTTCCCTTAGCTCTGTCTCTTTCTTTTTTAACTCAGCTTCTTTTTCCTTCAAAACTTTGGTTCTTTCGGCCACTATGGTTTCCAGTTTCAGATTTAACTGTCTCAATTTCTCAAAATTTTCCGCATTATTTTTCATGGAAACCAACTGCGAAGCTGATGCTTCAAGGATTCTTTTGTGTATCAAATTGATAAACTTATAATATTCCTCAAAATATAACAGAGAAACTACTTCTCCCCGCTGCTTAAGCGAAGTGGCCATAACCGACTTAACACCTCTGCGTGCCATATACGCTGACAAAGGAAACTTATCGGAAATACGCCGGTTCTCCACCAAACGCTTTTCTTTTTTGCTAACAGGATAAATAAATGTTCTTCCGGTCTCATCTGCTTGCTTTATCACATCAGCAGGTAAAAACTCCTGACCCAACTGGGATAATCCAGTGGAAATTTCCTTCAATTTATTCAATTTCACCTCATAACGCACAAAATAATCCTTCTCCTTGTCTATCCATACACCGCGGCTAAGTTTCAAAACACTGGCAACAACTTTCAAGGCTCTTCCAATATCATAAAAAGGAATTTTCAGCAGCTCGTTTCGTAACACATCCAATTTCTTCAAAATATAGGAGTAAATGATAATCTGACGTTCAGCCCGGGCATTATGCATAGCCATCATAATGGATAAAGTAAACAGAAAAACAAACAAGCCAAAGCCAGACATATAAAATGTGTGAAGAATATTGAAATCATAAAGGATATCATTCAAACCAGTAAAAAATACCGCACCAATGCCCAGAAGAGTATATAAAGCTCCAATCTGATACTTAATAGATTTCATCAAAATAAAGACCACATAGAAAATAGAAATCATGGCCAGGAACATATACAAATACAATAGCCACTGGAAAGATGATACCGGCGCAAAAATACTGTAAATACATCCTACAGAAGCAATAACAGTGAAGAAAACCAGAACTTTAAAACTAAATTCTTTTTTCAATAACTGATACAAATAATTCAGGAATGTAAGTGTCCGATAGAAAAACAAGAAGAAAAGCAAGTGCAAACCTAAATACCAGCTTAAATTCGGAAAGATACGATAAAGCACGTATTCACCGTCCAGCCCGGTAATCAAAGCCTGGCCTACCAGTGTGATAACAAAATAAATAGCACTGAGGTCCTCTTTTTTGTAGTAAAAAACAAAAAAGAAAAACAGGGCAAATATCAACATTGTGCCCATCAAGGCCGAATCAATTCCTACATTAATAATATCAAATTTCTGCATCAATGAAGGCCTTCCCACCACAATCTGACGGACTATACCCGCCTTAAAATGCTGATAATTACTCACCTGCAAAACAATATCCAGACTATCTCCATCTATATGAAGATAATATGTTTCGGGCAGCCAGGTCGGTTTTGAATGTTTAGCATCAGTGGCAACTTTTCCGTGTTCATCAATAAAACGTCCATTTATCCACAAACGATACTGATTGAAAATTCCGTGGAAAGAAAGCCCTATTTCATGAATATCAGGTGGTAATTTGATTTTTAGATGATAAGTGGCATATCCGAATTTACCAGGATGTGTTCCGTCGGGTAAAACATATTTCGTCCAGGTCTGCGGTACAGAAACATAGTAAGGTTTGTATTTACCTGTCTGCAAATCCTCAGGCGTCAATAACTGTTTCCAATAAAATTCCCATTGTCCGTAAAGCCCGAAAACCTTTTCCTGCCATGGTGCAGCGGATAAATCCATCTTTCCATTGTGGGCATAAATAATATCCCGGGTAACAAGAAAGGATTTACCATACCCCGCCACATAAAATACTAAGAGACTAATTACTAACAAACTATGCTTTAACAATATGTCTATGTGAAAATTTCTCCTCAAGGCCGCAGATATATTTTTCAAAGTTTTAAATTTAATAAAAAAACTAAAAAATACAACTATTTTTTTGCCGGGATTTTAATTTTATTTTTGCAATAAATTACAAATATCGTGCACAATGTTTCTGGAAAATACAGTTAATCCTCAGAATCACAGCGGTTGGATAGAAGTAATCACAGGTTCTATGTTTTCGGGTAAAACCGAAGAATTAATACGGCGCCTGCGCAGGGCACAAATAGCCAAGCAAAAAGTAGCTATTTTCAAACCACAACTTGATACTCGCTATTCCGAAAAAGAAATCGTATCTCACGACTCCAATTATATCGAATCCGTGCCTGTAGCCTCTGCAAAAGAAATTCTTGAAAAATACGGAGATGCAGATGTCATCGGGATAGATGAGGCACAGTTTTTTGACAATGAAATAATCAATGTCTGCAACCAATTGGCTAATAAAGGGAAAAGAGTCATTGTGGCAGGGCTGGACATGGATTATAAAGGACAACCTTTTGGTCCTATGCCTGCACTGATGGCCATTGCCGAATATGTTACCAAAGTGCATGCTATATGTATCCGCTGTGGCAACCTTGCCCATTACTCCCACCGTATTAGTGCCAGTCAATCTTTAATAGAACTGGGAGAAAAAGACAAATACGAGCCCCTGTGCCGTTCCTGCTACATCAAAGCCACTGAAAATCAAGAGGATTAATGAGAAAAATTCTGATATTCATCATAAAAATTTACCAGCGTGTGATTTCTCCGCTGACAGCTCCATCGTGCCGGCATATACCCACATGCTCGGCCTATACCATAGAAGCCATAGATAAACATGGTGCTATCCGTGGAAGCTGGCTGGCTCTCAAACGTATTACCAGATGTCATCCATGGGGTACAAGCGGATATGACCCTGTACCACCACCACGTAAAATAAATGCTAAAAATCTTAAATTATGTTAGCCCCTATTGATTGGCTGATTATTGCTGCTTATATAGCGCTAACAATAATTATTGGGCTCAAATATAAAGATAAATCTTCTGGGTCCTTAACGGATTATTTCCTGAGCGGACGTAATCTTCCGTGGTGGGTGGCAGGGCTATCCATGGTTGCCACAACATTTGCAGCCGACACTCCGCTGGCTGTGACTGAGCTGGTCGGAAAATCCGGAATATCAGGAAACTGGCTGTGGTGGAATTTCCTCATTGGCGGAATGCTTACCACGCTGTTCTTTGCCCATCTGTGGCGACGTGCAGAGGTCCTCACCGAAGTGGAACTGCTTAAAATCCGCTACAGCGGAAAAATCGTGGACTGGCTACGGGGGTTTAAAGCTCTTTATCTTGGTCTGCTGATGAACGGTCTCATTATAGCTTGGGTAAACCTGGCTCTGATGTCCATTCTGGAAGTATTCTTTGGCATCCACGGACAAATCCTCTTGTGGATAATGCTGGGAGCAATGATTATTGCTGTGATTTATTCCACACTATCCGGGCTGTGGGGTGTTGCTGTTACGGACGTTGTGCAATTTATCATAGCTATGACAGGGTCTATTGTTCTGGCCGTGCTGGTCATAAACAGCGATAAAATCGGCGGTATCAGCGGATTAAAAGCCCAGGTGCCAGAGGGAGCATTGTCTTTCTTTCCGAGGATAGGCAGCCATAATGCAGGAGAGATGTTAACCATTTCTGTGGGGGCTTTTCTGGCATATGGGCTGTTCCAGTGGTGGGCCAGCTGGTATCCCGGCGCTGAGCCCGGAGGTGGTGGATATATTGCCCAGCGTATGATGAGCACAAAAAACGAACGCCATTCAATCTTTGCCACTCTGCTGTTTCAGATTTCCCACTATGCCCTACGGCCGTGGCCATGGATACTGGTAGGACTGGCAGCTCTCGTGTTGTACCCCGGGCTGGATGCCCAGCATCTGCGTTTCGGATATGTCTATGCCATGCGTGATTTCCTGCCAACAGGATGGAAAGGCCTTATCCTTGTCGCTTTTCTGGCAGCATATATGAGTACTATATCCACGCAGCTGAATTTTGGCGCAAGTATATTGACCAATGATTTTTATCTACTCTTGCAGCGCAAACCATTGACAGACAGGCAAAAAGTCCTTGCAGCAAAGATAATTACATTAATCCTGGTAATTACATCATTACTGTTCACTTCAATTATTAATTCCATCTCCGGCGTATGGTCATTTATTATTGAATGTGGGGCAGGGTTGGGACTGGTGCTAATTCTGCGCTGGTACTGGTGGAGGATAAATGCATGGTCAGAGCTGGCAGCTATGATAACCCCGTTTATTGTTTATGCGGTTAGCCGTTTTATTTTCCATCTGGAGTTTCCGGTATCGTATTTTATAACTGTTGGCATAACCACAGCCATTTGGCTGGTAGTGACTTTGCTAACACCTGCTGTGGATGGGAAGGTATTAAACGATTTTTACGCAAAAGTCCGCCCCGGAGGTTGGTGGAAACCCGTAGAAAAAGCCACTGGCATAAAAGGGGATTTCCGCCCCGTAAGACTGCTGGCATGGCTGGGCGCCGTAATAGCAGGCTACGGAACATTGTTTCTCCTGGGCGGAATAATTTTCGGCTTGTGGCATGATGTTTTGATTTATACGTTTATGACAGTTATAGGCCTAATTGTTTTCGTGAAATTCCTGGATTTTTAATTACTGCCCTGCATCAGAGCCTCTGTTGCCATATAAGCATATAATCCAGCCACGATGCCTGCTGTTGTCTCCATGACCTTACGCCGTTTGAGACCTACTTCATAACCCAGGCGATAATAAGATTTTCCTTCGGGTTTGACAGGCTTTGCTGCTACTGCCGTGAAATTCAAAAGCGACGGAATATTACGCACCACTGTATTTGTTCCGCCAAGCACAACATTTGAAGTATAAGTCAGCAAAAAACTAATGATAAAATTCCTGTAATGTTTGGTGTGGAACCCATCGTCAATACCTTTTAATATCATAAAGACATCTTTTTTTGACAGGTTCCAATCTTTATCATAGTAAAAATACAAGGTATCGTCAGGCATAGTAACAGCAAAAACCTCCTCAAAATAAGCTATTTTAGCACACCCATTAATTTTTGAGTAATAGATGCATCTGGTCATGCTGTCAATGTCAAAAAATGACGGGTTTCTTACCACAGTACCATCCAGAAACCATATAGCTACTGGCTGAAAAGCAGCAGCATCAATTGCCGGTAAAAACCAGCACATTAACAAACAAAGGAGTAAATTTTTAGCTTTCATGGCACCAGGTTTTTGGGTTTTTCACTTAAAAAAACGGAAAGAAAATTTTCTGGGTTTAAAGAAAAGACTAAAAAAAAGTTAATTAAATCACTGTAAATCAATAAATAAACAAAGATAAAAAACGAATTTAATCTGGAAAGGTTTTATTATAAAAATTAGTTAAGTTAAATACTAATTTTATTCCAAAAAGACATCTAATTTACTAATAATAAAAAAACTTAGACACATCTCAAAGATAAAAAACACAACGGATAATTATAGAAAATTTAAAAAATAAAAATACTTCATGTAAAACATAATTTTTCCGGCTACAAACAAATAATTTCTTTCAAATATAATGATTATAACTTTTTCACCATAAGTCGGTGAGGCATAGCGACTTCCACGAACTCATCTCCTATAACAGAATAACCAAGTTTTTTATAAAAATCCACAACATAATAACGTGCATGTAAAATAACTCTTTCAAATCCCCGGGAACGCGCATAATCCTCAGCAAAAAGCATAAGTTTTTTTCCTATGCCTTTTCCCTGGACAGAATAATCCGTAGCGACCTGACGGATTTTCACAGTTTTATCATCTACAGGCTTTGCAAGGACAGTACCAACGACTTTGCCATCCTTCAGTGCGACTATATGGATATTATTCTTATCCTGAAGTAGGAACTCTGGAGTAAACCTCGTTCCCAGGGGAATACGCAAAAGTTTCTCGCGCAAAGCAACAGCCTGATTATACAGAGGTGAGTTAAACCCAACAATTTTTATCTCAATGCCCATTGTTTAAATTGTTTTACTAATTTTACTCAAAAAATACATCTTTTATGGATTACCAACAAGTTCTGGATTACCTTTATAGTCAACTTCCAATGTATCAGCGAGTAGGCGCTGCAGCATATAAACATGATTTAGGCAAAACACTTGAGCTGGACGAGTATTTTGGGCATCCTCACCGCAAATTTAAAACCATCCACATAGCTGGTACCAACGGAAAAGGATCGGTTGCCCATTCTCTTGCTTCTATCCTCCAGGAGGCCGGATATAAAACAGGACTTTACACCTCGCCACATTATCTTGATTTTAGGGAACGCATCAAAATAAATGGTGAAAAAATTTCTGAACAATATGTAATAGAATTTGTTAATAGCAATAAAAAATTTTTTGAACGTCTCAGGCCTTCCTTTTTTGAAATGACTGTAGCTATGGCGTTCAAATATTTTGCCGAGAGCAATGTGGATATAGCCGTTATAGAAGTGGGTATGGGCGGAAGGCTGGATTCTACAAACATTATCACTCCCATGGTGTCGGTTATCACTAACATAAGCTACGATCATATGCAATTTCTTGGTGAGACATTGCCACAGATAGCCCGGGAAAAAGCTGGAATAATCAAACCGCGTATTCCGGTAGTCATCGGTGCCATGCCAGCTGCTGTTCAAAGCGTATTCATAGAAAAAGCTACGGAACAGGACGCCCCTATTTATCAAGCTGCCAGTGCTTATTCTGTAGAAAATACTTTTTTGACCAGCGATGGGAAACTCGCCTTTTCTGTTTATAGCCACGGAAAACTGAAATACAAAAATATGAAATTTGGTCTTACAGGGGATTATCAACGGATGAATATCCCTGTGATTTTACAAACCATTGATGTACTAAACCAGCATCCTGTTATAAACATTAGCCAGCAAGATCTATATAATGGTATGGAAAAAGTTGTGGAAAATACCGGAATAATGGGACGTTGGCAAGTTGTCTCCCGCTCTCCGCTGATAGTATGTGATGCCGGCCACAATGAGGACGGCATCCGTCAGGTGATCGGCCAGATAAAACGTCAGAAATACCATAGACTCTTCATGGTATTTGGTACAGTCAAAGACAAAAAAATTGACAAAATTTTGCGTCTTCTGCCTTCCAATGCGGAATATGCTTTTGTAAAATCATCGGTTGACCGCAGCATGGATGCCCCGGTGCTGGCCGGTAAAGCTATGGAATACGGTTTACACGGTCAGGCGTTTGAAAACGTAGAAAAAGCCCTGGATTATGTTTTAGAACATGCAGGAGAGGAAGATATGATTTTCGTAGGTGGCAGTACCTTTGTAGTAGCTGATGCCCTGTCTTATTTCCAGAAAAAAGGTTTTAAAACATTCTAAATAAAAGACAAAAATGTCTTTTATTTTTTTGTATTAAAAATTAAAGCATTAATTTCACAGCCGAAAAAATACTAAACTAAAAAAAATGGCCGGATTAAGAGATGAAATATTAGAAAAGCTCAAAAGCGTACAGGTGCCGGAAAGCAACAAAACTCTGGCAGACCTTGTCAAAGACATCCGTGTTGCCGACAAGGATATTTTACTGGAGATGGAACTTGACCGTCAGACTGCGGTTCTTCGTCGTTCCATTGAACGTGCCACACGTCAGATACTTGACGCATACAAGAGTGAGGGCTACAACATAATGCTCAATATTGTTGAAGAAAAACTGCAATTCCAGAAAGTACAAATAAATAAGCCTCCAGCCCAACCGCTGGAAAATGTCAAAAACATTATAGCCGTAGCTTCGGGTAAAGGCGGAGTAGGCAAATCCACGGTATCAGCTAATCTGGCAGCTGCACTGGCAGCCACTGGTGCAAAAGTAGGCCTTCTGGATGCCGACCTTTATGGCCCGTCCATCCCTACAATGTTCGGCCTGGAAAACGAAAAGCCATTTGTTCAGAAAATTGATGGCAAGGACTACATCCTGCCTATCCGCAAATTTGACGTGGATGTAGTTTCCATTGGTTTTTTCATCCGCCCGGAAGATGCTGTTATCTGGCGTGGAGCTATGGCCACTAATGCTATCAAACAGCTGCTAACAGATGTTTACTGGGGCGAGCTGGACTACTTCATCATAGACCTGCCTCCGGGCACAGGTGACATTCCGCTCACACTGGTACAGACCATACCCATAACTGGTAGTGTGATAGTAACCACTCCACAAAAAGTTGCTATTGCTGATGTCGTCAAAGCTATTAATATGTTCAAAACTGACAAGATTAATGTGCCAATACTGGGCATTATAGAAAATATGGCGTGGTTCTCTCCTGCCGAATGTCCGGATAACAAATACTATCTCTTTGGCAAAGGTGGCGGAGAAAAACTCTCACGTGAATATAACATTCCTCTACTGGGACAGGTACCAATGATTATGAGTATTGTTGAAGATAGCGACAACGGACTGCCTACAGTGCTCAAGCAGGATAGTCCTTATAATAAATACTTCAACGAGATAGCTCAAAAGCTCATTGAGGAAGTGGACAAACGCAACAAGAACCTGCCACCAACGGAGATATTGAAAATCTGACAACAAAACGGGGCTGTATGAAGCAGCCCCGTTTTGTTATGGTAAAGGTAATAATACAGGTTGATCCTTTTTAATCACAACAAGCGAATGGGAAAAAAATCCGCAAATAGCTGTTAGGCCTTTTACCGGATAAACAAGGCTATCAGCATAATATATTCCAGCCGGAGAGAGAACAAAAAGACGTCCATCGTAAACATAAAAATCCCTCGCTTTAAGAAAAGCTTTCTCCTTATGTATGTTAAACAAATTATCTACTGAAAATATCCCTTTATCACCCATAAAATACAGGTGATTATCGGCAAATATTAAGTTTTTTACTTTTGATGTAAGATAATCCAGGGAAATACGGTAATCTATCTGTGCCAGTTTACGGTTTATACGGTATAACGAGTTAGTAAAACTATCATAAATCCAGAAAAAATTAATATCCTCTACAGCTATCTGGCCAGGAGAATATATACCCAACAGGTGCAAATCCATCTGCTGCAAATCATTCAATTTATTATCCAGGAACAGGACAGTACCATTATCAAACAACACAGCATTTATTATACACGAAAAAGAATACAAATCAATAACAGAAGCCTGGGTAAAATCATTATAAAAAAATTCCTTGCCTTTACTGGTTTTCAAAGACAAAACCTGTCCGGAATTACAAAATAGGCAACCGGCAGTAGCAACACATTGGTTATTATACGCAGGAGAAAAGAATAATGCAGAAGCCAGAAAAAAAGTCAATACCCTAATCATTTCTAAAAATTGTAGTTAAAAAATTAACGATTTCTCTGCGAGCAACAGCTTGAGAGCATGTGAAATCATTAAGCATAATCACCACGGAATACACATTACCTTTTTTGTCAAAGAAATATCCTGCATAATTACGCACCCGACGCATTGATCCGCTCTTGGCATAAAAATGATCCTGCAAAAGTGTTCTACGTCCAATATATTTAAGTGTTCCGCTATTGCCAGCTACAGGCAAGGAAGTGAGGAAGTTATCAAAATTCCGGCTATGATAAATACTCTCTAATACCGAAGCCATTAGCCCAGGGGTAAGAACATTATACCGACTCAATCCGCTCCCGTCGTACAATATCATCTGACTGGTATCCACACCACGGGAAGCCCAGAAATTGTATAATGCAGTAATTCCGGTGCGTGTATCCGCAGTATCGGCATATTTCAAAGCCAGATGCTTTAACAAAACCTCAGCATAAAGGTTGACACTCTTATGATTGGTAATCTGTATAATTTGCAATAACGAAGGAGAATAGAGGGTAAACAAATTAACCATAGTATCAGCCCGGGCAGTACACGCCTTGCCCTCAATAATGATTCCTGCAGTATCCAGTGCTTCACGGATAAGTTGAGCGAAAAACAAGGGCGGGTCTGGGATAGCCCCTTTTACAATAAATTCCTTACGGTGTGCGGGCAGCCGGCCCACAATACTTCTTTCCATACAGCCCGGCGATCCAATGATATAAGACTGGTCCGAGCGGATATAGGCTGATCTTACATAAGAATGTAACTTTAATCCAGGTATTTGCGGAACAATAGTTATAATCCGTGCAGGCTGTCCCGGAGAAAAGGTGCGCATGACAAGGCGGTAGGTGTTATCATAAATGCATAAAGCAGTAGGGGCAGCACCATAATAATTCCCCAGGTCCTCCCAAGTCCATTTCGCTGGGGTGGGCAGAGGATCAAAATAAGAAGCATCAGCTACAATATTCCCTTTTATTTGCTTTATTCCAGCCTCTTTAACAGCCTCAACAAAAGAACTAAGGAACATGGTATCATCAAAATTTTCCGAACCAGTAGTAGGGTCACCATAGCCTTTGATGATCAAATCTCCATACAAAATGCTATCTTTTATTACCCCATTGTATCCCAGATTAGTATGAAATCTATATGAAGGTCCGAAAATATCCAGAGAAGCAAAAGTGGTCAAGATTTTCTGCACCGAAGCAGGTATCAAAAACTTATCGGAATTATAATCCACTAATAAGCGAGAATGTGACAGATCCTTAATTACTATCCCTACACGCCCTTGAACAAAATATGGTTTGGATACAAAATCACGGACATATCTCTGATAATCTTGTGCAAAGGACAGGGTGGAGCTAAAAAGCATCAATATTGCTAACACTTTATTAATCATCTTACCTGACTATTAAAAGTTTTTTTACACATTTTTGTTTTCCTTTATCATCACTGCACATAATCAGGTACACGCCCGAAGCCGGGGCATGTCCGCCAAGAGACAGGCCGTTCCATACGACCGTTCCACCAAAGGAACGGGCTTCGTAGATAAGATCTCCTTCCACATCAGTAATTTTCACGATAGTATTATTTACCAGGCCTGTAATAGTAATAGGCCCACTATATCCCGGACGCACAGGGTTGGGATATATTTTCACCTGAGAAAAATTCTGCTTTGGTACTGAGGCGTCGTTTCTATATGCCAGTACTCCCTGGTCGGTTATGAAATAAAGGTCACCAGTGCGAGAATCATAAGAAATGTCATAAACAAAATTGGTACACAGCTTACCATTATTCACACTAAAATGCGCCACTTCGGACAGGCCGTCCGGTGCGAGCTCAAACACACCGAAAGACGAAGAAGTTACCCATTTCCTATTGCCAGCATCCACCAGCATACGGGTACAACGTGAATTATCCAGCAGATAAGCATATATCACTGTATCGTTCAGCTGTACTTGCACTTTGGGACGGATAGCTTTAAAACCAGATGCAGTAAAATCCTGGCCAGTAAGATAGCCCAATCCATCATTAGTGGAAAACCATAAAACGCCGTCCTTGTCCTCGGCAATGGTATTAATACGCTTACCTATTTTCTGCGAAGGATAAAACAGACGTGCCTGGCCAGTAGAGAGGTTAATAGCCATCATACCATTACTTAGCATATCGGCATAAAGGAAATTCTGCGAAGTAAAAATAAATCTATCCGTAGATTTGCCTGCAGCCACAGCCGAGGCCTCCAGAGGCTGCCATGTTCCATCTCTGCTCAAACGTATAACCGGATAATTATCAGAATTATAAATCATCCACAAATTACCCTGATCGTCAAATTTCAAATCCGTAATTTTTAAATAACCATTAGTAGGAGAAAAAGGTGCATTTGTAGAATTATAAATTTTAACCACATGGTCATTTTTAATTTCTACCAGGCCCACACTATCACTTGACAAAAACCAATGGTCCTCATCGCCAGGGTCAATAGCCATTGTAATAAACTGATTAAGACTGTCAAACACAAGATATCGGGCAGTTGTCTGGTCATCAATAATGCTAATAACAGCCTTATAACCATAAGCGATATCCTTGCTGTCCGGCTTGTGAAGGAAAAATACCTTTTTGTCCAGAGCTTTAACAAAATTCACATTATCGGAAAAAGGCGTAGCCATGGAAATCCTCTGCGCATAATCACGCATTAGTCCTTTAAATCTATCTGCCACAAAGATGGAATTATTAGCAATGAGGACATCACGCGCCACAACCGCACTGCCATCATTATAACGATATACTCTGTCAAGCAACGTACCCGAAAGGGAATAAGTTAATATTCCTTCACCAACAAAAAAAATCTTATTCTGTTCAATACGCATCCTGTAATCTCCGGCTGTGGAACAAATTTGATAAAATCCAGTATCATTAAAATTAAATACCACTGTATTGCCATTCTGGAAAGCTGAGACAAACAAGCTATTGCCATCGGTATCCAGCTGTCTGCCTGTAGAAAAAGCAACAAAAGCCCAATTAGCAAAATCGGAAAAATTACTGTTTAACGAAATATAATACAAACCTGTGGTAGTGAGAGCATACAAGGTATCATGCAGAATAGTAATATCCTTTACCGAAAGATAACCAAATGAATTATAAAAGAATACCGTGTTCAATATGATATTTGAATTACAATTGACATAGACTATTCCGAAATCTGTTGCCATAAAAGCATAATCGCCATAAGGAATAATTTTATTAATCTTTTTCCTATCCATATCCAGCATTGTATTCAGCCGTATATCCGGGATATTAATGATTTTACCATTTTTTATAATATCAATATCACCCGAGGCATAACCTATGACCAAATGAGAATTTACATTTGCCATGGCAGTGATTGAAGTATCGGACAAAGCGCCCTGTGCAGAGAGTCTGTCAACACTACCATCATCAAGGTTATAGGTGAGTATTGCATTTTTACCTGCAGCATAAAGGATATTGCCAACCCTGGCCAAATGATAAAGTCGGTTGACAGAAAAAAAATCAAACCAATAATTAACCTGAGCATACGAAAGAAAGCCCAAAAGAGAAAAAAGAAGAGAAACAAAAAAAAATCTCATGATGCAAAAAGCTTTTTTGAAACAAAAATTTTCTAAATTTACAGACAAAATTAAGAAATTACACCTTATAAAACTAAAAATAACCAAAGCTATGAATTTACCAGAAGAACTGAGATACTCAAAAGACCACGAATGGTTGAGAGTAGAAGGTGATACCGCCGTAGTAGGCATTACCGACTATGCACAGAGTGAGCTGGGTGATATTGTTTTTGTGGAAGTACCCACAGTAGGCGAGACCCTCTCCCAGGGAGACACTCTGGGTACAATAGAAGCTGTAAAAACTGTTGCCGACGTTTACATGCCTATTGATGGCGAAGTTCTGGAAGTTAACCCCGAACTTGATTCTACACCAGAACTCATTAACCAGGATCCATACGGTAAGGGCTGGATTGCAAAAATCAAGCTTACCAATCCTGATCAGGTTAATGACCTGCTCACTGCTGATCAATACAAAGAATTGATAAACGCCTAAGATTTTTAGGGCTGCCCCGTAAGGAGCAGCCCTACTCAACAGCTATCTATGTATCAAATAGTCAAAAAAAATATCGGAACATTTGAGTTTCTGAAACAAAAAAATTCTGAGAGGCTATCCAAACGCCTCCTGTCGGTGGAATTTCGTGATATGCCCTTCTTTCGCTATGCTGTTCTGATGTCTTCGCTTTTGGAAGGTGAATTTTTCTTCCGTGCCCTTATTATTGGAAAAGCTCAACGTCAATATGACCTCACCTGGCTATTAAAGGATTTTTCGGTCCATCTTGACTTTGTATCTCAGGATTTTTCTCATTTTGAAATGGAGCCAGAATTATTTAAAGAAGTAAATTTTATAGAAGTTAATGACATTCTGGATTTTAGAACACAAAACAAATACGAACTTATTGTATTGATTGAAGATTATGAGAAATTCATTGCCAATGAAAAAAAATATTATCAGCTGCTTTCTTCCCTTGTAAGTTCTATCTCTTCGCGTGTTATTTTCATTCTCAATCATTCTGCCCCAAAACAAGAAAAGGATATTAAGCTAAATATAAACCTTTCCGGATCTTTCATTAAAACATTTGAATTAAAACATTATTCCGGAGGACAATTACAACTGGTGGATTTCATCGTAGCCACCCGTGGCATTGCCCTAAAATAAAACCCTAAAATTTACTACTATGGAAAAACTCATTCGCTTCCTGTTGTTATTCAGCGCTTTTCTTTTTGTAGGCAAAGCCTATGCCCAACATGACATTACTGGCTACTGGAAAACAATTGACGATAAGACTCACAAACCAAAGTCAGTTGTCCATATTTATAAAGCTCATGACGGAAAATATTACGGTAAAATTGTTAAACTATTCCGCGAACCAGGAGAAGACCCCAATCCCAAATGTGATAAATGTCCTGGCGACCGCAGGAATAAACCTATAATAGGAATGGTTATCCTGACCAAACTGGAAAAAGTTGGACCCAATAAATGGGATCACGGACGTATCCTTGACCCAGGTAACGGAAATATTTATGACTGCAAGATGTGGCTGGAAAATGGGAAACTCCAGGTAAGAGGATATATTGGCTGGAGTCTCATTGGACGTTCACAGCAATGGCTACCATATAAACCAAAGAAAAAATAATGGACAAACTCACTGCAATAATTGTTGCAGGCGGAGTAGGCAAACGTATGGGCAGGTCTGTTCCCAAGCAGTTCCTTTTGCTTGGCGACAGGCCTATTTTGATGCATACCATAGAAAAGTTTGCCATGGCCTATGATCATATTGACCTTGACATTATCGTTGTGATGCATCCGGATTATCACGACTACTGGAAGGATTTAATTCACCACTATAACTTTAACATACCCCACACGCTGGCCGACGGCGGAAAAGAACGTTTTTTCTCCGTCCGTAACGGGCTAAAACGTGCCAGCCAGCACGGACTAATAGCCGTGCACGATGGAGTGCGTCCTTTGATAAGCACTGATTTTCTGCAAAAAATATACGAGGAAGCCATAGAATACGGAAATGCTGTGCCATACATCCGTCCTAAAAACAGCGTAAGAATTGAGGAAAACGGACATAATCATGCAATAGACCGCAACACAGTCCGGCTGATACAAACTCCCCAACTCTTTCCGGCAGCAGAACTTAAACAGGCTTATAAACAAGAATATAAATCACATTTCACCGATGATGCCACTGTTTATGAAAGTCTCGGACAGACCATACATCTAATTGAAGGCGAGGAACAAAATATAAAAATCACCACGGAAACAGACCTGTATCTGGCCGAAATAATTTTATCAAAAGCAGGGCAATAATTTTTGGGATAAAAAAATTATTTTTTATTTTTGCACTGCCAATTTGCCCGGGTGGCGGAATTGGTAGACGCGCTGGACTCAAAATCCAGTGGCCGCAAGGCCGTGCGGGTTCGACTCCCGCCCCGGGTACACAACAGCGAGGATGACAGTCATCCTCGCTGTTTGTATTATTTACGATAATTAATTTTTTGCAGACTGCCTGTCCAGGGATTAAAATAAATTTCCACATCCGGATTACTAAGTAAACTAAGGGGCAAACGCGCCACAACTCCTGCCTGTGGTAAAAACAGGTGTTTCTGTGCTACCAGTCTCTCCCCTACTTTTATCTGCACAGAGACCAGTTCGGGAATACGATAAGCCAGTCCGTTATAGTTAGCCTTAACACCCTCTACTCTACGGAGCAAATCCTGTGTCTGGTAAAAGTTGCGTAATCCCTCAGTTGTCCCCATTGTTTTAATGATAAGATAAACGGGATCTCCCCGCATATCAGTTGGAGGAAGAAGGCCGTAATGAGGCGAAAAACGGTAAATTATCCGCTCGGTAATATGATTTTTTATTTTCGGAGTCCACTGATAACGGTAATGATAATTTGTTTTGTCCACTCGCCCAATAAACAGGGATAAATACTGGCGTTCCAGCTTATCAATTCCAGCTATCATTTCTTTAAGAGCCAATCCATCAGGCAAATAGTCGCTATCACCTTCCCCTACCAACAGAGCATTACGATCATCCCTGAGCGAGAAAATCTCATCCGCTATTTCCCTGGCCTGCTCTCGCACGGTTTTTTGTATCAAACGCTTTTTTATAATAGGCACTACACGACGGATCGTATCAAATGTTTCTACTTTGAAAACCGTATCATAGACCTCTTTGTATCCACGATCCACAGTAACAATATTTTGTCCGATGGACTGCAATTTTTCCTGATTAACAAACTGCTCAAAGCCATAATCCTGTTTATACACCGTATCATCATTAGCATTAATAGAGGCCAAAAAGCCCTCTGGCGTGAGGTTCACTGCAAAAATCCACGGCATATTACCAGTAATAAGCCATAAATTCTGCGTATCTCTCACGGCACGAGTGTCAATATTAACCCCGCTTATCTCCCAGTAAGTTTTATTTTGCCTTATTACATCCACATTGCCCAAAAACTCTGAAGCATAATCGGCAAAAGGTCCTTTTTTCTCCTCAACTTTTGTAATTCTGAAATTAACAATCAAGCTGGTCTGTGGTAAATAATACGCTATCCCAGGCTTTTTATACGCATTAATATTAGCTATGTTATCAACCTCAACCGACAAGCGAGGAGCACAAGCAGAAAATAGCACTATTAGTGCAAACACAAATAATATCCGGTATAAGGAAAGGTTATTCCTCATTTTGTGCTTTTTTATTTTTTTCTTCCCGCAAATAGTTTCTTGTTTTAATAAATAACTCAACCGAAAGAGCAACAAAAACTCCAATAATCAGAAAAACAATAACATAAAAAGCAAGGTTTTGTTCCGAACGTTTTTTGGTAATCCTGGTAAAATCAGATGTAAAATACATCAGAGGACGTGCCATAGAGTAATCTGCATCAATATATGCATCATAAATATTGGAAGAAAAAATCACGCCTACTCCCTGTGTGTCCACAACAGGCATGGTGTTTTTTATAACATTGCGTAACAAATTACCTTTTATCTCTTTACGTGTAATAACCTGTCTTCTGTATAAAACCAGCAGAGGTGATCGGTACTTGTAATAATAAACCAAACCTTTTTTGAATTTATTAAAGTCCTCAAAAGATTTAGCCCTCAATGTAATTTCCAGAAGATTCTGGAAACGCGTCCTTATCATTGAAATATTGCTCACACCCATATAAATAAAAGTGGTAGAATCCTGATTAAAATTACTTCGCACCCATGAAGTATCGCTAATTTTTGAACTAATACTCAGAAGGTCGGTATAAAGAGCATTGATATTTGGTTCCATATTATGGGCATTATATAAAAGTCCCGTACCTACATATATCTTTGCTTCATAATATTTAACCGGATTATTTCTCTTTTGAAAAATTCCATAAATAATTCCTATAATTGCAAACAATAATATAATCCAAAAATATTTTTTCGTAAACTTATAAAGCTCGGCAATTAGTTCAATAATTGTATATTCCTTCATCACAACCGTCGTTTTTATATATCAGATTACAAAATAAACCTTTTTTTTGATTTATTAAAAATTTTAAACAAATGGATGAAACTTATTTTATTGATACACATGCACATCTGTTTTGGGAAAGTTTTGACAATGACCGCCAGGAGGTCATCCGCCGCGCAATGGAAAACAATGTCAGAAAAATCATTTTGCCCAATGTTGATCAGCAATCCATAGATCTACTGAAAAAAACAGTTGCTCTGGCACCAGATAACCTGTTCCCTCTGATAGGCTTACATCCTTCTTCGGTCAAAGACGACTATCAGGAGATTTTAAAAGTGATAGAACAGGAACTCACAGAAAATAAATATTATGGCATAGGCGAAATAGGCATAGATTTGTATTGGCCAGAGAACCGCAAATTCCGGCAGCAACAGGAACAAGCTTTCAGACTACAACTACAAATGGCGAAAGAACTCAATCTGCCAGTAGTTATACATACCCGCGACTCATTTGATATAACATACCAGATAGTGAAAGAAGAAAATTCTGACAGGCTGCGTGGAATATTCCACTGCTTCACTGGCACCTCTGAACAAGCTCTTGCAATAGCTGATCTGGGAGATTTTTATATCGGGATAGGCGGTGTTATAACCTTCAAAAATTCAAAACTGGGTGAAAGAATAAAAGACATTCCTCTGGACTACATGGTGCTGGAAACAGACTCTCCTTTTCTGACGCCGCATCCTCACCGTGGCAAAAGAAATGAAAGCGCATATATTCCACTTATTGCTCAAAAACTGGCCGAAGTTAAAAACACATCTGTGGAAGAAGTTGCAACCATCACAACCCGCAATGCCGAAAAATTATTCGGAATCTGAAAACGTATGCAAAAACCTCATTTAATTTTCAGATAAAAAATTCTTATTTTGTTAAAGCAAATCAAAAAAAGAAAGGCTATGTTAAGCATAAGAGATTACGATTTTACAGGAAAAAAGGCTCTTATCCGTGTGGATTTCAACGTGCCACTGGATGAAAATTTCAACGTAACGGACGATACCCGTATCCGGGCTGCTGCCCCTACAATCAAGCTGGTATTGGAAAAAGGCGGTGCAGCAATATTAATGTCTCACATGGGGCGTCCGAAAGGAGAGCGTCTGGAAAAATTCAGCCTCAAACACATTGTACCCAAAGTAAGTGAAATCCTTGGCACAGAGGTAAAATTTGCCCCGGATTGTATTGGGCAGGAAGTAGAAGCCATGGTTAAAGACCTAAAGCCAGGTGAAGTATTACTCCTTGAAAATTTACGTTTTCACAAAGAGGAGACAAAAGGTGATGAAGAATTTGCCCGTCAGCTGGCCAGTTTAGCAGACGTTTATATCAACGACGCCTTTGGTACTGCACACCGTGCTCACGCTTCCACAGCCATTGTAGCCAAATTCGTCAAAGACAAGATGTTCGGACTGCTGATGGAAAAAGAAATTGAAAGCCTCAATCGCGTACTCAAGGATACTAAACGTCCGTTCACTGCTATTATTGCAGGATCAAAAGTTTCCACTAAAATCACTGTAATAGAGAGCCTTATAGAAAAAGTGGATAACCTCATCATAGGAGGTGCAATGACTTATACCTTTGTCAAAGCACGCGGAGGCCAAACCGGCAATTCACTCGTAGAAGAAGACATGCTGGAGATAGCACGTGATATTGAGAAAAAAGCCAAAGAAAAAGGTGTTAATCTTTATCTACCTGTTGACAGTGTAAACGCTAAAGAATTCAAGGACACTCCTGAAAAACAAATTACACCTATTGACCAGGTACCAGAAGGATGGATGGGACTGGACATTGGTCCTAAGTCGGTTGAACTGTTCGCCGAAGTTATCAAAAACTCTGCTACTATTCTGTGGAACGGCCCTGTGGGCGTGTTTGAATTTGAAAACTTCCTGGATGGTACCCGTGGAGTTGGAGAAGCTGTGGCAGAAGCTACAGACAAAGGTTCATTCAGCCTTATTGGCGGTGGTGATACAGTAGCTGCTGTCAATAAGCTGGGTCTGGCTCCACGCATGAGCTATATCTCAACTGGTGGCGGAGCTCTCCTTGAATACATTGAAGGCAAACAACTACCTGGTATAAAAGCTATTCTGGAAGGATAAATAAAAAAGCCCGCTTTTTTGGCGGGCTTTTTTATTTTTGTATAAACACAAATCTACTATTTATGGCAAATGAATATAACAAACTGACAGCCAAAATCTATGACCCTGTACTTGATCCATTCATTAAAGACCTGAGGAAGAGAGTAGTAATTGAGGCAAAACGCCTGGGAGCAAAAAAAATCATTGACCTCTGCTGTGGTACAGGTCATCAATTAAAATTTTTCAATACCAAAGATTTTGAGCAAGTTATAGGTATAGATTTATCTCCACACATGGTTGAAATAGCTGAAAAATACAAGGTTAACTGTACTGTGGGAGATGCTACACAAACACCTTTTGAAGACAATTCCTTTGATTTGGCTATGGTTAGTTTTGCCCTACACGAAAAACCATGGGACCTTGCAAAATCTATTGTAGATGAAGCTTACCGTATTGTCCGGCCACAGGGGCATTTCCTCGTAGTGGATTATATCCGTAACAATAAAACACACTGGTGGGGCCGTACAATGACCTGGACAATAGAGCGCCTGGTAGGCGGAGAACATTACCGCAATTTCCTCCGCTTTATTGAAAAAGGCGGAGTTTACAAAATGGTGGATAATTTTTCCTTTGTCAAAGAAATTCCTCTGTTTAAAAATTCCGTTGGCATAATGATTTTTCAAAAGGACAGATAGTCTTGTTTACAAATAGTCAAGTTTTATGGCTTAATTCTTAAGAAATTTTTAACTTTTTTCAATTATTAATATTTTGTCTCTCAAAAGAATAAAAATCAGGAATGCAGCTACTGGCTTTTTTGTTTTTCACCGGCCTGGTTGCGCTGGGCACGTATCTTATTATACGCAACAAAGAGGATAAAACAGAAGAAGGATATTTTTTGGGTGGACGCAGTCTTACCGGTCCTGTTATTGCAGGATCTTTGCTACTGACCAATCTATCCACTGAACAGATAGTAGGGCTCAACGGTGCGGCTTTCCGCGAAGGAATACTTGTAGCTGCATGGGAAATACTTGCTGCCATTGCCATTGTGTTCACAGCAGTATATCTCCTGCCCAAATACCTAAAACTGGGCATAGCTACTATTCCGCAATTTCTGGAAGACCGTTTTGATACTGCTACCAAATCGCTTACCTCGGCAGTTTTTCTGGCAGGCTATGGTCTCATACTGCTTCCGATAGTTCTGTATTCCGGCGCTTTGGCTTTGAGCACTATGTTCCATGTGGACAAAGTATTCGGCATATCGCAATCTGCTGCTCTTTGGCTTACTGTGTGGGCAATAGGTATAGTCGGGTCTATTTATGCCATTTTTGGAGGACTAAGAGCTGTAGCCGTCTCGGACACGCTCAATGCCATTGGCCTGTTTACTGGTGGTTTACTCATACCTGTATTCGGATTGCTGACTCTGGGGAAAGGCCATATACTCCGTGGACTTAGCCTTTTGTATAAAAGTCATCCCGAAAAATTCAATATCATTGGCGGCCCCGAAGCTTCCGTGCCTTTTGCCACAATTTTTACAGGCATGATGCTCGTTCAGATTTTCTATTGGGGTACTAATCAGGCCATAATACAGCGGGCGCTTGGATCTAAAAATCTCAAAGAAGGTCAGAAAGGATTAATACTGGCATCATTGGGAAAAATATTTGTCCCCATAATAGTTGTGCTGCCAGGTATTATCGCATACCAATATTTTAACGGACATCTGGATAATCCAGACAGAGCTTATCCGATGCTCGTAAACGCAGTGCTGCCTCCGGTATTTGTCGGCTTTTTTGCAGCTGTAATTTTCGGAGCTATTTTAAGTTCTTTCAACTCAGCTCTCAATAGTGCTGTTACATTATTCGGTCTGGACATCTACAAGACATACATAAATAAAAACGCCACAGAAGATAGGGTCGTGAAAGTTGGTAAAACATTTGGCACATTCCTGGCTCTAATGGCAATGTTCATCGCTCCCCTAATAGCAAAAGCACCTAAAGGATTATTTGCTTACCTGCAGGAAGTAAACGGATTTTACAACATACCTATCCTGACTATCATTGCCGTGGGACTTTTTAGCAAACGCATTCCTGCCGTTGCAGCAAAAACCGGACTAATATCCGGCATTGTGTTGTATGCAATCAGCCAGTTTGGTCTGAAATATTATTTTGGTCCAGAACATTATCCCCATTATCTCCACGTAATGGCCATTCTGTTCGTATTCAACACCTTACTAATGATCATCATAGGAAAATTTCATCCTACAGACAAACCTTACCAGATACATTATACACGCAAAGTGGATATTAAACCATGGCCACTGGTTAATATAGCAGGCATATTCGTCGTTCTGGTAGTAATCAGCATATATATAATTTTCTCACAATGAACCAATCTATTAACTACATAGTTCAGGTATTCCGTCAGTATTTTTCCACTGAAGAGGTAATAATACAATCGCCAGGCAGAATAAATTTCATTGGTGAACACGTGGATTACAACCAGGGCCCGGTGCTGCCTGGTGCAATAGATAAATACATCTGGGCAGCTCTATCCCATGCCGACAGCCAGTCAAGCATCATAGCAATTAATTCCGGCAGAAAAATAAATTTTGACATCAAACAAATACAACCAGAAGAATTTTCCGACTGGGGCTTATACATAATTGGTGTTATAAAAGAGTTGCAAAACCTTGGTGCAGAAATTGGAAATTTTAATATGGTTTTTGGTGGCAATATTCCCATAGGTGCTGGCCTTGCCTCTTCGGCAGCTCTTGAAAACGCTCTCGTAATGGGCTTGAACACACTCTTTGACCTCGGACTGGACAAAAAAGCAATGATTTTGGTATCCCAGCGTGCAGAGCATAACTACGTTGGCGTCAGATGCGGTATAATGGATCAATTCTCATCCATGTTTGGACAAAAAGACAAATTAATATTGCTGGACACCCGCAATCTTGAACATGAATACATTGATTTCAAATCCGATAACTATGAACTAATTTTGGTTAACTCCAATGTAAAACACAACTTAGCAACCTCACAATATAACCTGCGCAGGCAGGAATGCGACAAAGCCGTGGAAATTATACGCAAACTGTATCCACAGGTAAATTCCTTGCGTGATGTCTCGGAACAAATGCTGGAAGCAACTAAAAATCTAATGCCCGCAGAAATTTATAACAGATCCCTGTTTGTAGTTCAGGAAATAGAAAGGGTTTACCAGGCCAAACAGGCTATTATACAAAAAGAATGGATAAAAGCCGGAGAATTGCTTTATCAATCACATAAGGGGCTCAGTAATTTATATCAAGTAAGCTGCGAAGAACTGGATTTCCTTGTGGAAAAAGCCATGGAACATCCAGCTGTAGTGGGTAGCAGAATGATGGGTGGAGGTTTTGGCGGATGCACATTAAACCTTGTAGAAAAATCCCAGACAGACAACTTTGGTGACTATATCAGAAATATTTACCAAAAGCAATTCAATTTTTCCGCTGAAATATATAAGGTAAATCTTTCCGAAGGCACCGAAGAAATCTCCGGCTAAGATAAAAAATCATCTATAGCCTCGTTGAGGAAACGGTTATACTCATACATTGTCCGGAATATTTCCAGAACTTTTATCTTCAATGACGAGGATAATAAAATACGATCAGGCAAAGTGGCACTCACTGTATAGTCCTTAAATTTCAGCAAATCAATATACGGAAAACCAGCCTCAAACCCTCGGGGCGCTTTTTTTAGTTTTCTGCCTTCTATGTTCCCAAAAACTTTTTTAAACTGCGGATTATGGATTATCCTGAGAAATTCCTCGGGATTATTATAAATTTTGGTTCGTACGGCATCAAGTATCTCTTTTGAGGGATGCCACAGCCCACCACCGGCAAAAGCTGAACCTGGTTGAAAATGAAAATAATATCCTGAATAAACGGATTTTCTTCCGCCCATAGCAATAAAAGCCCCAAAATTATCTTTATAAGGTGGTTTATCCTTGCAAAAACGGGCATCACGATATATCCGGTAGATACAATCCTTAGCATCAAGCCCACGGATTCGTGCATCAAACTTCTCTATGTCATTAATTAAAGCCTGCACAAAAGAAGTAAACTCCTCTAAGGCCAATCTGTATTCGGCTTTATGTTCATTAAACCACTCACGATTATTGTTTTCCGCCAAAGACTTCAGAAATTTATATGCTGTATTCATGTCACTAAAATCATTAATACTCAAAATTACAAAAAAACTTGCAAACAACAATAATCAATAATGTTAGAAAAATCAATAAATGCGATAAACAACAATAATCCAATAATACCAGAAAACGATAAGAACCATCAGCTTAAATAGAACAAAAACAGCAAACCATACTGACAATTTGTCATAAAAACTTTTTTGGAATATTTGTTGAACAAATCCAGTGAAACAATAAAACATTTTACCATGAAAACTTTAAAAGCATTATTTCTCGGTCTGGTAGTTGTAATGATGGGACTGACTGCTTGCAACAGCCAGTCAAATGAAAAAATTGCCAGGGTAGACACTCTTATGATGCCTGCCGATACAGTGAATGCACGCATAGCCAAGATAATGTCCGACTATGTAGTGCTCCTGCGTCAGGATCTTTTACAGGATACTACAGTGCTTAATACTCTTGGACAAACACAATTGATTGTTCAGGACATTGAAAACAACAAAATTGACCAGGCAAAAACTACTCTGCAAAATCTCATCGGAAGCCTGGAAGTTTATTTGACAAAGAATCCCGACGCAGCTCTGGTACCAATAAATGTATCTTACCACCAGGTAGAAACTGTTGATAACATTGACACTGCCAGAGCCATAGCAAAGGCTGCACACAAAGCTATGGAAAAAGGGTATTATCAAGCTGCTAAACAAATACTTGCCGGACTGACAAGTGAGATGATTATCAGCACAGCTTATCTGCCAATTGTAGATTATTTGCAGGGGCTGAAAGTTGCTGCTGCCCTGCTTGACGAAAATCAGGTGGACAAAGCAATGGTTGTAATGCAGGCTGCCTTAAGCCGCGTAGTTGTTACAGACGTAACTATTCCACTACCTATCCTCAAGGCAGAAGTTATGATAGACGAAGCTGCAAGGATAGATGCTAAAGACCATAAACACGTAGCACAGGTTGTTAACCTTCTGGATAATGCCAA
Organism: uncultured Bacteroidales bacterium; assembly: GCA_964649975.1. GTDB lineage: Bacteria > Bacteroidota > Bacteroidia > Bacteroidales > S143-33 > S143-33. Next base: position 61,499 of record CAZYSM010000008.1, read on the forward strand.
ATATCAGATCAAGCTGGCAGAGGCAATGGGATACGGAAAACACGACAAGGAATTCAAGGAACTTTACAAAGCTATCAAGGACTTAAAGAAATCTGTTAAGGCCCAGGCTAATAGTCAGCCCGCATTTAACAAACTCCACAAAAAACTTAAGAACTTTGAACACCGTCTTTTCCCGATAAAAAAGAAATAAAAAATAATCACTAAACAAAGGCGGGCTTCACAGCCCGCCTTTGTTATTAGAACGGTAAATCATTATCCTCATCATCCTTAAGAATGTCGTCGCCCGGAGAGTCTTCACCATCTATATCACCCATTGTATTATCTCCTCCACCAAGCCACGTATCATCATCCTCAAAGCCCTCCATTAATGCATCAGAATTGTCAAGGTCTGCATCATCCAAAAATGGCTCATCTTCCGGCCCAGACGGAATATTACCTGGCTCTTGTATAGTAGTTTCTCCAGAATTTGGTGAAATTTTAGTAATATCTTTTTCCTCAATGATCTTAATGTTATAAGCTCTTGCATCAGTATACCATCTATCGTTATACTCACGCGATTCAAGGGCAAACTGCACAACTACCCGTGTACCTGTCCTGAGATTATCCAGGGCTTCAGCTTTTTCGTTCCATGTGATAAAAGCCACTTTGCGTGGGAATTGTTCCAGAGTCTCAACCACAAAGATGCGTTTTTTCCACTCACCTCTGGATCCCATGCCGGTTTCTATAGGTAAAATTTTAAGTATTCTTCCTTCAATTTCCAATGCCATTTTTATTTATTTTATGTGTTTGATGTCCAATAATTCTATTTCATAAATAAGAACGGAATTTGGCGGAATGTTTTTCAGATCCTTATCTCCAAATCCCAGATAGGGCGGAATATAAATCCGCCATTTAGCCCCTTTGTGCATCATCAACAGGGCAATACGCCAGCCTTTTATTGCCGAAGATACACGGAAAACCGCCGGGGTACGCGTATAATTGTTGTCAAAAACAATACCATTGGGTAAATATCCCTTATAATGCACCACAACATTATCCGTCAATCCAGGAGTAGGCCCACTGCCACGCCGTAATATCTCGTATTGCAAGCCGCTGCTATGGACGTGCACGCCCGGACGCCGTCCATTTTTATCCATAAAACTTTTCCAGGCCATATTCTCTGACGGAAGCATCCGCTTATGCTCCTTATACATATAGATTTTCAGAATATCCTCAGCCACATCTGGATGAATCTGCAAACTGTCCGGATTAGTGCCATGGAGTACCTCCTCCATAGCAGCCATCATCACCTGCGGATTAATACGTGTAAATCCTTCTTTCTTTAACGTTTTTCCAATAGTAACCCCCAGGCTGTAGCTCACTGTATCAATATGACTGTGCAATCTGACGTTTTGTCTTTGCGGTGCATCATTCCTGCATGCAAAAACAAACAAAAGTAATAAAAGGAAAATATATTTAGCAGATAGTTTCATCTTATCCGAAAATTTGTTGAACTTCCTGTTTGAGAATAGCAATGGCCTGATCAGTGGGAGTATTATCCACCGAGGCGTATGTCTCAATAATAACACGGCTCATTTTCTGCACAGAATCATTAAATTTCTCATCCGATGCTACAGTATTAATAAGTTTCAGGATATTTTCCTTAGCCGAACGCACTGCTTCCCAGGCCTCGGCACTAACATAAATCTGTTGCGAAAGATTATGTTCGTATTCCTGCCTGACCGTAGTCACCAGGGCATAATGGAACTGTTCAGGTGTCATATCTTTTTTATAAACACGCGGAATAAGCAACTCCGGGGAAATCCGCTCCATCAACAAAACCAGACGCTCATAAGCCTGAAGACGTATAGGCACCAACTTTTTAGCATTCTCCAGATTTAATTTCAATTGCATCTGAGCTTTTTCCCTCTCCAGAAAAGTGTGCATAACCACATAAGCCGTAAGAAAAACCACTAAAGACGGTATCGTATATAAAAAAACTTCTCTCCACATAAGCTACGAAATTTTTTCAAAATTAATGTTTTTCCATTCATTAACAAAGATGAAAATATTATATTTGATTAAACCGTAAAAATATAAAGATGGAAAGTAATAACGCAAATAAGTCAAACGAAATTTACAATTTACTGGTAGAAAAAGCCACCCTCAAACAAAAAATCTTTGATAATACGCTCCAGGCTTTCAAATGGATAAAAGAAATTACCCAGGAAATGGAAAACGACTTTAATGAGAAGTTGAAAGAACACGACCAGAGGATTTTGCTGAAATACAGGAATGTTGGCATTTTTCAGTCAGAGCTCAAAGTGGCTGGCGATATGCTGATTTTTTACATGCACTCCAATATTTTCCAGTTTGACCGCGACCACCGGATATGGAAAATAAAATATGTCAAACAAGACAATTACGCTGCCTACGTGGGCATAATCAGTATATATGACTTTCTGGCAGATTCGTTCCGTTACGGACGCACCGAAGATATGGGCTACTTAATAGCTCGCATATTCATCAATAAGGACAATGCTTTTTTTGTTGAAGGCAAACGCCAGAGTGCTTATCTGACAGAAGATTTTTACAATAGAAAAGTTACCAAAGAGGCTTTGCGCGATGTCATAGAATCCGCTGTGCTCTATTCTATGCAATTTGATTTGCTCGTGCCTCCATACGACTCTGTCAAAATTGCAACCGTGGAACAAATGCTGGAAGCCAGGAAAATTGGAGTGCCTACAGGCAAAAGAGTAGGATTTTCTTTCCGCACAGATGATATTGACCTGAGCAATGACCAGGATAAAATCTACTACACCGGCGGATAAACTATGCCACCATACGCGGATTACGCAATACTAACAATAGCATCACTGGCAGCCCGAAAAGGGAGAGAACTGAATTGAGCGGCAGGGAAAAACTAAAAGCATGGGAAAGAAAATCCGCAAATAACATTATCACTATACCCGTAAGCAAGGTATGGATCATAAGCGTTTTATGACTGTAAGAATGGGTAAGCCACCTGGCCACATGCGGAGAAATTACCCCTGCAAAAGCAATGGGGCCGTATGCCGAAGTTAATACAGCTATGACCAATCCGGAAAAAAGCAATATTTTCCGTTTGAAAAGTGCAGCATCCACTCCTATTGACCTGGCATAATCATCGCCCAGATACAGACTGTCCAGCAAATTACCCTGACGCGAAAGCCACAGAACAAACATTATTACAACCAGAGCATTTAAAACAATTATCCTGTAATCCGCCATATCCACGGATGCCATAGTCCACAAAACAAAATCCTTGACAGCATAAGCCGGGGAAAAATATTGCAGGATATTTATCAAAGCTGCAAAAAAACCTGCCAGTATCACTCCGGAAATTATTACAGTAACCATAGAAAAACGGCGTGCCAGTAGTGATAAAACAGCCATAACTACCATTGATCCAGCAATGGCAAAAACATACATTGCCGCAAATGATAAATTCACAGAAACCACGGAAAAGAACAGTAGAGCCAGCGCCACGCCAAAAGCCGCTCCCGAACTGATACCAAGCACATAGGGCCCTGCCAGCGGATTCTGAAAAACTGTCTGTAAAACCAGCCCCGTCAAGGCCAGACCCGCTCCGGAAATCACGGCATTTAACAAACGCGGCAAACGAAAATACAGGAAAATATCTCCTAACGCGCTTATATTATTATCCATCAAATTTTTCCACACCTGACCCCAGAATAAATCCAATATCAAACCAAGAACCAGGAGAAAAAAAAGAATCCGCTTCATTGACCTGACTTTGAAAACCCACAAAAAAGCTTTAATTTTGAGACAAACAAATAAACCAAATACCATGGAAAAAGACAAAATGGACAACAAATTAAATATTGAATTGCCCGAAGATGTAGCCGAAGGCATCTATTCCAACCTGGCAATTATAGCGCATTCGCATGCCGAATTTGTCGTGGACTTCATCAAAATCCTGCCAGGTGTCCCAAAAGGAAAAGTCAAAGCACGTATTATCCTCACGCCCGAACATGCCAAACGTCTTTACAAAGCACTGGGCGATAACCTAAAACGCTACGAAGAACAATTCGGAAAAATCAAAGACATTGATCCCATTGGGCCTGGTGCTCCGATTAATTTTGGCGGACCAGCCCAGGCATAATCTACCGGGCTGCCCCAGACGGTAGCCCGTTTATTTTTTTCCACCCTCAAGTATTTTTATCTCTACCCGGCGGTTCTTTGCTCTACCCTCAGGTGTGTTATTAGGTGCTACTGGACGTGTGGGGCCATAACCCTTTGCTATCAGGCGCGAACGTGCTATTCCATGCCGCACCAGATAATCCACCACAGCCTGGGCTCGCCGTTGCGACAGCTGCATATTATACTCCAGAGTGCCTATGCTGTCGGTATGTCCGGCAATCTCTATCTTAACCTGCGGATGCTTTTTCAAAAAGTCCACAAGGCGGTTAAGCTCAGGATAAGACTCTGGCTTGAGATTAGCCCGGTCATAGTCAAAGAAAATATTACGCAGCTGTGTGGTGCTCTGCGAGGATATATCCTCCAGGACAACCGTTTTTTCCACTTCTTTGTAGGTATCTTCGTTGACAAGGTCAAAATTTTCCGAGCTAAAGAGATAACCTTCCTTGCGAATGACCACAGCGTAATTCTTACCCTTGGGCAAGCTTACGATATATTCCCCGGTAGCACTGTTGGTCTTAACTTTGTAAAGGACTTTTCCCGTCTCATTATCCACGATAACCACCTCAGCTTCAACAGGTTTTCCGCTTTTATCCACAACACGTCCTTTGACCAGGACGATTTTTGCAGGCGGCTCAAACGAGGTCTCCCGTTTAGGATTAGCCAGGCCAGCCAACAACTGCTCATCACCGGCCATATAAGGATTAGCAGTGAAGAAATGCACCTGGTAAATATCTGTAAAACCTTTTGTGTCCTCACGCACAGCCGAGATATAACCTACTTTGGCATTACCAGAGATCACAAAATATATATCATCATCCGGTGTATTCAGCGGATAGCCCAGGTTGACAGGGTCAGTCCAGGTGCCATCATCACGGCGCACCGTCTTGAAAACATCATATCCGCCCATAGAATTATGTCCTTTGGAACTGAAATAAAGCGTCTTACCATCCGGATGCAGATACAAACCGTCTTCATCATAAGGTGTATTAACGTTATCCGGAAGCCGCACCGGGGTTGACCAGTTGCCATTGCTATCACGCACACTGTAATATATATCACCGTTACTGGTAAGTGGGTCCTGGGTTTTTCCTCTGACGAAATAAATCACATTTCCGTCCACTGAGATAGCAGCAGAACTCTCTATGGCATCGGAATTTATAGGGGCAGGAAATTTCTTTGGTTTAGACCATTTATTACCTTCTAACCGGCTCCAATAAAGGTCTTCGTCACGGTAGATAATTATAGTTTGTCCGTCATAAGACAGACCTACCACAGCATCGTGTTCTGGCGTGTTAAGCGGATAGCCAGCATTACGCGCCTGTGCCCAATGACCCTGTTTTACCTCACTGTAATAAATGTCCTCGTAATATTGTCCGTCGGCATCCTTTAACTCATAGTCATTGGGACGGCGGGAAGTGAAATAAATTTTGCTTCCGTCTGCTGTGATTACAGGCCCATAGTCATCATAAGCAGAATTCAACGACTGCATATTTATCAAAGCTATAGGCAGGGTATCCTGTATTAATTGCTTTCCATTCCGGCATTCTACTATATGTTTGTCCGTAAAAAATTTGTAATACTTATCTTTCTGATACAAAGACGATTGTTTGAATTTTTCATAATATTCAATAGCTTTGTCAAATTTATAATTAAACTGCAAAGCCTGGGCATAATAGTAAAATAAATCCGGGGTGAAATCTGGCAGGGTATCAACTACTTTTTTCAAATAAGGAAGAGCTTTGCCTTTAAAAAGCGTTTTTATGTAACAGATGCCTATTTTATAATTAAGTGCTGGATTATCAGGATTATAGTTATAAATTTCCCGGTAATATTTCAGTGCTTCCAGAAAGCCTCCTTTGGTCTTTTTTTCAAAATTATAATCACCATAACGTATGGCTTTCCCGATTTTACTTTTGTCTGATCCTTTTAGCGGAACAACCGCACCTTTGATAATATCCGACTTGGAAAGCTTAACATTGACTTGTCCATAAAAAAATAGCGGAAACAAAAATAGGACAAGGCTAAAAATAATTTTTTTCATCTTCGGGAAAATTGAATTTTTAATAAAAATAAAAATAAATTTTGGCTTACCGAAATTATCGGGTTTGGACTAATGAGTATATTCCCTTATCTTTTGAAACAAAAACACTTTTACATAAATGTCTATAATACAAAGAGATACATTCTTTTTCATCGGCGTAGCAGGTGCGGGTATGAGTGCTCTGGCACAATTCCTGGCCCTGGGAGGAAAAAAAGTTCTGGGATCCGACCGCTTATTCGTGCAAGAACCTCAACATCCCATAATCAAGCAGCTGGAAAAAGCCGGTATAAAACTTTTTCCGCAAGGACAGGGACAAATTCCGGATGATGCCATAGTTATAGTATCCACAGCCATTGAAGAAAGCGTGCCGGAAATGCATCAAGCCAGGGAAAAAAATCTAACCATTATCCACCGTAGTGATTTGCTGCAAGCCATTACCGAACGGTTCAAAACCATTGCAGTATCCGGAACAGCAGGCAAATCCACCACCACGGCAATGATTTTTCATATACTTGAAAAAAACGGACTTAGCCCCTCGCTAATAACCGGTGCACCGCTCATCTCCATACAATCCCGTGGATATATAGGAAATGCCTGGATTGGAAAAGGCGATTATCTGGTCATTGAAGCCGATGAATCCGACGGCTCGCTCGTAAAATATCACCCAGAAGTCGGCCTCATACTCAACGTGGATATAGACCACAAAGCCCTTGACGAACTTATCCGTATATTTAACACCTTTGCCAATAACTGTCATACACTTATTACCAATGCCTCGGATACCATTGCCTCACAATTCTCACGCGGCCAACAATATGATTTTTGCTGGGAAAAACAATGCGGTTTCAGTGGAAGTAATTTCTCAATGGACTGGCAAGGTATATCCTTCACCCTTAACGGACTGCCAGTAAATATCCCTCTGCTGGGCAAGCACAATGCAATGAACGCCCTGGCTGCTATTGCTGCAAGCACCTGTGCCGGGGTATCCACCCAAAAAGCTATCCAGGCTCTTGAAACTTTCCGCGGAATAGCACGGCGGATGCAAATAATCTATCGCGGCATTAATTTCTCAATAATAGATGACTACGCACATAACCCATCAAAAATCAGGGCAGCCATAGAAACGGCACAACAGTTGGGTAACCAGGTAATAGCCTGGTTCCAGCCTCACGGTTTCTCTCCGTTAAAGCTATGGGGCAACGAACTGGTAAAAACAATTGCCAGCACTATGCGGCCACAGGATATTTTCGTAATGTCCCGCGTATATTACGCAGGCGGCACAGCCCCCAAGGATGTTAATCCACAGGACTATATCAAACAGATGAAAGACCAGGGCGTTAACGCCTATTATCTGGAACTGCGCAAAGCCCTGCCTGATCTTATCCGTGAAAAAGCCCGTCCGCATACAGTAGTACTGCTAATGGGGGCGAGGGATCCCCTGCTGGACTATTTTGCCAATTTCGTGAGCAATTCAGTCATATATTTTGACGACCTTGTATAGAGTATCCCTCTGCACAGGACGACGGCCAGCACTGCGTATCAACTCTGTCATCTCGCTGACAGTCATCCGGGGATGGTCTTCATCAGCCCCGGCCATAGAATAAATCCTGGTGGTATCGTCAATAGTGCCATCAAGGTCATCCACGCCAAAAGCCAGGGACAGCTGGGCATTTTTCTTGCCAATATTCACCCAATAAGCTTTCAGGTGTGGCACATTGTCCAGAAAAAGACGGCTCACAGCATAATTACGCATATCTTCAATGACTGTCACCTCCGGAACATCTGACATTGGATTGTTCTTATTGCGGAACTTCAGCGGAATAAAAGCATTAAACCCGCCCGTCTCATCCTGCAAGGAACGGATACGTTCCATATGTATCAAACGATGCTGGTATTTCTCAATATGTCCGTAAAGCATTGTAGCATTGGACTGTATGCCCAGCTGATGTGCCGTGCGGTGTATCTCTATCCAGGTCTGATAGCCAGGTTTGTCGTGCAACTGTCTGGACAAATCATCGTCAAGGATTTCGGCACCGCCTCCGGGCAGGGCTTGCAGACCGGCCTCCTTGAGGATTTGCAACCCCTCCTCCACACTCACGCGGGCTTTGCGGAACATAAAATGCAGCTCAATTGCTGTAAAGGCCTTAATATACACATCAGGCAATATCTCACGGATACGCCTTATCATCTCGGCATAATAATATACATCACGTCTGGGATGCACTCCGCCCGTGATATGAACCTCGGTAATAGGGGTATCCTTGTAATGGCTGGCTATACGTTCAATCTCTTCCAGGGAATATTCCCAGCCACCTTCCTGGCCTATCTTACGGGCATAGGAACAAAACTTGCAGTTGTAAACGCAATAATTTGTTGGCTCAATATGTATGTTGATATTGAAATAAACATCATTGCCCGAAATTTTTTCCTTAACATAATTGGCCATCACCGAAAGGAAATTAAACGAGGCTTGCTGGTAAAGAAACATTCCTTCGTCAAAGGTCAAACGATCTCCGGAAAAAATCTTTTCTGCTATTTTTTCCTCCTGGGGTTTAAGCCGCATTTGCGAAAGCACTCCCTTTAGCTGCAAAATTTTATCTTCCAGGAACATTATTTAATCTTTTTCATTTTGTGCAAAAGTATAATTTTGATTAAAAATATCTCTGGTTTTACAGATAAATAAAAAAACGCCCTCCATTAGAGGAAGGCGTTTTGTCCCGTAAACGTTTGCAGAGATAGGTAAAAAATTAGTCTATTCCATTTTCTGGTTTTACACCATCCTCCTGCTCTATGAAATCCATAACTTGCTCAACCATATTGCGGGAACCGATGAACAGAGGCACTCTTTGATGCAGTTCCTCGGGTTTAATATCCAGTATCCTGCGACCTTTCTGGTCAACAGCCATACCTCCGGCCTGCTCAATAATAAAAGCCATAGGATTTGCCTCATAGAGCAAACGAAGCTTTCCGTTAGGATGCTTTTTTGTAGCAGGATACATATAAATTCCGCCTTTAAGAAGGTTACGGTGAAAATCAGACACGAGCGAACCTATATAGCGCGCAGTATAAGGTCGTCCTGACTCTTTGTCAGGTTCTTTGCAGTAGTCAATAAATTTGCGCACTCCAGCAGAAAAAGAATGATAATAAGATTCATTGACAGAATAAATCTTGCCAGTGAGGGGCGTTTTAATGTCGGGATGTGAAAGGCAAAACTCGCCAATAGACGGGTCAAGGGTAAAACCATTAACCCCCCGTCCTGTGGTATAGACCATCATTGTGGACGAACCGTAAATAATATATCCGGCAGCCACCTGTTTGGAACCTTCCTGCATAAAATCCTCCAGCGAAGGTTTATGTCCGCGGGGTGTAACTCTGCGGAAAATGGAAAAAATTGTTCCTATAGACACATTTACGTCAATATTGGAAGAACCATCCAGAGGGTCAAGGCACAGGATATACTTGGCATTCTTAGCCATCTCAGTGTCATCATAAATAATATCCTCTTGCTCCTCGGTGGCCATTCCGGCAATCTCCGAACTACCAAACATTGCATTAATAAACTTCTCATTAGCAAACACATCCAGTTTTTTCACGTCCTCGCCCTGAACATTTGTCTTGCCCAGGCTGCCAAGTATATCCACCAGTCCGGCCTGGTTAACCTCACGGTTAACAACCTTGGCGGCCAATCCAATGTGAGTGAGTAATCGGGACAACTCCCCTTTGGCATAAGGGAAATCCGCCTGTCGCTTGATGATAAACTCATTTAAGGTGATAATACGTTTCATTTGAGGAATTTTTTTTGAAAATTAACACAACTAAATTTATTAAAAAAATTTTTAAAACAATTGTCAGTTTGACACAAAACCTATTCTTCTTAAAATCAACAAATAAAAAGAATTTTCTAAATTTTCCCTTCTACAATATGACAAAACAGGTGAAAAATTGTCAGAATAGCTTATTTTTTGCACAATAAAACAACTACTTGATAATCAATATTATAACCAACACTCCTATTTTTGGCACAAATTATGACAACAAGGAAAGCGGAACTAAAAACGAGGAATTATGGCAGAATTTAAAATTAAACCCTTAGGTGCACGTCTTGTTGTAAAACCTATTGATGAGCCCGAGCAAACTTCGGCAGGATTGTATCTCCCCGAGACAGCAAAAGAAAAATCTATGGAAGGGGAAGTTGTTGCAGTAGGTAAACTGGACGAAGAATTCAAAGTTAATGTTGGCGACCGCGTTATTTATCAGAAATTCGCAGGTAACAAAATCATCCTTGACGACGAAGAATACTTAATCCTTGACCAGAACGATGTTCTGGCTGTTTTGTAATCTTTCTGATTTTTAATCCTTTCACTTTTTAAATTCTTAAATCTAAAAAAACTAAACCCAAAAAAATAAAGAGATATGGCAAAAGAAATTAAATACAATTTTGAAGCTCGCGAATTGTTAAAGAAAGGCGTTGACGCTCTGGCCGATACCGTAAAAGTTACTCTCGGACCCAAAGGCCGTAACGTTGTTATTGAAAAGAAATTTGGTGCTCCTCAAATAACCAAAGACGGTGTTACCGTTGCCAAAGAAATTGAATTCTCTGACCATTATATGAATACCGGTGCCCAGCTGGTTAAAGAAGTAGCCAGCAAGACCGGTGACAAAGCAGGTGACGGAACAACAACCGCTACTGTTCTGGCTCAGGCTATTTACAACGCAGGTTTGAAATACGTTACTGGTGGTGCTAACCCAATGGACCTCAAACGTGGTATTGACAAAGCTATCCGCAAAGTTGTTGAAAGCCTCAAAGAACAGAGCCAGGAAGTTGGCGACGATTACAACAAAATCAAGAGCGTTGCTCTGATTTCTGCTAATGGTGACGAAGAAATTGCTCAGGCTATTGCCGACGCAATGAAAGCTGTTAAACTCCACGGCGTTATCACAATTGAAGAAGCCAAGGGTATTGAAACCACAGTAGAGAAAGTAGAAGGTATGCAGTTTGACCGTGGATACATTTCTCCATACTTCATCACTGACCCGGAAAAGATGGAGGTTGTTTACGAAAATCCATACATCTTCATCACCAGCGAAAAGATTTCTTCTATCAAGGACATCAAGACCTTGCTGGAAATGGTATTGCAGGAAGGTCGTCCATTGCTCATCATTGCTGAGGATGTTACCGACGATGCTCTGGCTACTCTGGTACTGAACCGTCTGCGTAATCCTGCTTTCAAAGTTGCTGCTGTTAAAGCTCCTGGATTTGGTGACCGTCGTAAAGAAATGCTGGAAGACATCGCAGTACTCACTGGCGGCGTAGTTGTATCCAAAGAAAAGGGTATGGTACTTGAAAAGACCACCCTTGATATGCTGGGTACTGCTGACAAAATCGTTGTTGACAAAGACAACACTACAATCATCAACGGTCACGGCGACGCTACCAAGATTGAAGCTCGTAAAGAACAAATCAAAGCTCAGATTGAAAAAGCTACCAGCGACTACGAACGCGAAAAGCTTGAAGAACGTCTGGCTAAGCTCAGCGGCGGCGTAGCTGTTCTGTATGTTGGTGCTGCCAGCGAGGTTGAGATGAAAGAAAAGAAAGACCGCGCTGACGACGCCCTCAACGCTACACGTGCTGCTGTAGAAGAAGGTATCGTTCCGGGTGGTGGTGTAGCTTACATCCGTTCTATCAAAAAACTGGATGAAATTGAACCAGCTAACGAAGACGAAAAACTTGGTATTGACATCATCCGCAAAGCTCTGGAAGCTCCTCTGCGCCAGATTGTTGAAAACGGCGGATGGGAAGGTAGCGTTATCGTTAACAAAGTTAAGGAAGGCGAAGGTGACTTTGGCTTCAACGCTGCTACCGGTGAATATGAAAATCTCTTCAAGAGCGGCGTAATTGACCCAACAAAAGTTTCACGTATCGCTATTGAAAACGCTGGTTCTATCGCAAGTCTGTTGCTCACTACCGAGGCTGTTGTAGTTGACGAACCCGAAAAAGAACAGCCTGCACCTGCAGCTCCTGGTATGGGCGGAATGGATATGTATTAATACCATAATCCATAATAACTCACACGAGGGGATGCCTGAACAGGCATCCCCTCGTTATATAGATAGCCCCTGTAAATCAATAGAATGTAAAGAAATTTCTTTGCCTTCTGGCGACAGGACGCTGTCTAAAAAAGAAAAAACTGCATTGTGATTACAAACAGAAAGGAACTTGCACCCTACCATGAAAATTTTTTCTATGCGGGATATATTCTTGTTTTGCTGAAATCAGAGGGAGATCACTACGATTTTAAGTTAGTCAAGAACAAGAATTCCTTGCGAGAAAAATCAGAGAAAATATCAAAATCTCCTTGAAAGATTAGGATAGAATTTGGAGTTTCAATTATAAAACAACTGCCTTGCGAGGGACACTCCGGAGGTAAAAAATAATTATGAAAGACAAAATCCTGTGTCCAACAGGGCTTTTCCCACTATATTGGAAACTGCTTATCAATGAATTAGCTGATTTTATAGTTTTTTAATTTAAAAACATTGTGAAAAAAATTTCATCTTTCCCATCAGCCCCTTATTTTCAGCAGTTTATAGCTTATTTTTCATCTGGAATTACAGATTAAAACCAAAAACAATTTTACAATAAAAAATTTTTAAAAATTTAGAGAAATATTGTAAAATTCCTATATTCAAAGAAATTTTGATACAAAAATTATTGTTATGATTGCACAAGTAATTTTTACCATTACAGTATTATTAGCCGTAGCAGGGGTTTTATACAGTTTTTGGCGTTATTATCGTATAATGAAGCTATTAAGGCCTTATCCTGTCAGAGAGATAGGCAAAAGGCTATGGCGGACCATAGAAGTAGCCTTTGCTCAGACTAAAATTTTAAAACGCCCGATAGTAGGTTTGATGCACGCTTTGGTATTTTGGGGTTTTTTAATCATTTTGTTTAATTCAATAGAAATGGTAATAGACGGCATTACGGGGAAAGAACGAACTTTGGCTTCGTTAGGATGGTTCTATGATTTTATTACAGCAGGAGGAGATATTTTCGCTCTCATAATAGCAGTGGTGGTATTTATTTTTATTCTTAGGCGAGTTTTATTTAAGGTAAAGCGATTTGAAGGAATAGAAATGACCAAAAAGTCTCATATTGACGCACTTATAGCACTACTCTTGATTTTTATTTTGATGATTACCCTTATGGGAATTAATACTTTTTATTACGCTTACATGATAAAAACAGGCGGAGAAATAAAAGGACTATATCCATTAGGAAAGTATTTTGCACAATGGTTTGGAGGTTTAGACGCCCAAACACTACACAAATTGTATAAAATAAATTGGTGGATACACATAGAAACAATATTTGTTTTTGCCAATATATTGCCTTATTCTAAGCATTTTCACGTGTATTTATCTGTTCCTAATGTTTTTCTCAGTCGCTTAGATCCTATGGGCAAAATTGACACAATGAAGGAGATTACTGCGGAAGTTAAGTCTTTGATGAATCCAGAGACAGCCTTTGATAGTACAGAAACAGAACCAGAGATAGAACGTTTCGGAGTATTGGACGCTGACGATGTGACGTGGAAAACTTATTTGGATTCTCTGACCTGTACACAATGTGGTAGATGTACTTCGGTTTGTCCTGCTAATATTACCGGGAAATTGCTTTCACCACGAAAATTAATGATGAACCTACGGCAACGTATGGACGAAAAAGCGCCTGGCTTACTGAAAGAAGGTAAGAATTATGACGACGGGAAAGCTCTTATAGGAGATTATATCACAGAGGAGGAGATATGGGCTTGCACAATGTGTAATGCTTGTGCTAATGAATGTCCTGTAATGATACACCATCCTACCTTAATTATTGAGATGCGAAGGTATTTAGTAATGGAAAAAGGCTCTGCACCTACTGAATTGAATATGGTATTCTCAAATGTTGAAAATAATGGGGCCCCTTGGCAGTTTAATGCTGAGGACAGAATGCTTTGGGCAGAAAAATTGACTTTAAAAGGTGAACCTGTGGAAGTGCCTGTAATGGCTGACGAGGTAGCCAAAGGACATTATCCTGAATATTTGCTTTGGGTAGGTAGTGCTGGAGCCTTTGACGATAGATACAAAAAAGTTATGCAGGCGTTTGTAAAAATACTCACATATTTAAAAATTGATTATGCTGTATTAGGAACAGAGGAGACAGATTCTGGCGACGTGGTAAGGCGTGCAGGTAATGAAATGTTGTTCCAGATGCAGGCATTACAAAATATAGAAACTTTTAAAAACTATAAAGTAAAAAAGATATTAACTTGCGACCCTCACGACTTCAATACTTTTAAGCATGAATATCCCGATTTAGGAGGTGAATTTGAGGTTATACACCATACACAATTTTTGCAAGAACTGATAAAAAGTGGAAAAATTAAATTAGAAAATACGGAACTGGCAGGTAAAAAAGTCACTTATCACGACCCGTGTTATTTAGGGCGTATAAATAAAGAATTTGAAGCACCGCGTTTTGTAATAAATAGTTTGAATTTAGACCTTAAAGAGATGCCACGTCATAAAGCCAATTCATTTTGTTGTGGTGCTGGCGGTGCTCAAATGTTCAAGGAAGCAGAAAAAGGAAATAAGGAGGTATTCATTGAAAGGACAGAGGAAGCATTAGGCACAGGTGCAGAGATAATAATTACAGCTTGTCCGTTCTGTATGACAATGCTAACAGACGGCATAAAATACAAAAACAAGGAGCAAGAGGTTAAGAATTACGATATTGCCGAGCTTGTGGCAACAGCGTTAGGTTTATAGATTGTGTATTTTACGCAAGGCGTTGTAGCGGAAAAAGCTTTGCAGTTGCGAGCGTTAAAAATACTTGGCAGCGGAGACTGAGCGGAGAGCCAGCCCACGCTCGCCAAAGCAGGAAAAAATTTTAGGCAGGCGTGTTGTCAGGCGTTAGCTTGCACCGTCCTGCCTTATTTTTTGCCTGCTACGGAAGTTTTCCGGAAAAATGCAAAAATGATGGACATATTCATCTGATTTATAAAAATTTAGGCGATCACCTCCACCGAAACGTTTTTTACCCCATATATCTCATTAGAATTTTTTGACTCAGGCAGGGTTAATAGTATAAAATCTTGATTTTTCAGACCAAATCAATTTTGGGCGTTTCATGAAAGTCCAAATTATCCCGAAAAATTATTTTAACGAAATCCCTAATAGACGCTTTTGAATACCTTGAACAAAAATACTGATTTACAGTCAATTATAATAAAAACAGCAACAAGGAAACACAAAAAAGGGGCTGTCCAAAAAGTAAAAGATAGCATAAATTTTTAAGATATTCTAAAAGGATTATCTGTCGGAAAAGAAAAAGTAAGATAGAAAATTATAAGATTATTAAAAAGGGGGCGACTTTTCAGACGCCCCCTTTTTAGATTACTGCTGTTTTATTTTTTTTACTGCTTCTATCATCTCAGGCAAAATTTTATGCACATCTCCCACTATTCCATAGTCTGCTACTTCAAAAATAGGAGCATCTTTATCTATGTTTACGGCAACGATGTATTTAGCAC
>CAZYSM010000009.1:0-73967 GCA_964649975.1 uncultured Bacteroidales bacterium
TTTTTAAGGCTTTTAGAGGCTCGGATTTTTTCAGGAGTGATGCTTTTATCATTTTGTGGAACAGATACGTGAAAAATTTTTGTATTATGGTCACAGAGGCTTCAACCCGCTTGAAATATGTCTCTATGTCATCCTGCTGAAAATGGAGGATTGCTTCCAGTTCGTTACTATCTTTGAAATATCCGCAGTGGAAGTTGCGTTTAGCAAAAGCTTGGGGAGGAAAGTCCAGGCCACCCAGGCCAAAAATGCGGAAACTACGGTCAAGAAAATCCTTATACAAAATCCTTGCTTTTTCGCCACCGCCGAGGTTGAATATACGGTTTTTTATTTTATCTGTGTTTAATGCTGCGCGGGCAAAGGCTCGGCCTGCGTCTTCCGGGGTGATGATTTCAATGGGCGTATCCAATGGCATGTGGAACAGCATCTTACTTATTTTATGATTTTTCACGCCAAATACAGCGGATAATCTCATTATGGTCCATGTCAGGCTGGAAGCACGGATGAGGTTTTCGGCAATAATCTTGGTCTTTCCGTATTCATCACCTTCTGATGGTTTAAGCGGATCCGTGGTGCTAATCCAGGGATTTTTCAGGCGGTCGCCATAGACAGCTACCGACGAAGCATAGATTATGTGAGCCTGTGGCGAAAGCATTTCCAGTAAATCTATAAGATTTTTTGTGCCAATGACATTTACTTTATATGCCAGTGGGGGATAATCTTCTGCCATAGGCGGAATTATTGCAGCCAGGTGGATAACAACGTCCTGGTTCATACATGCGGGAATAAGGGCGTTTTTTTCCGAGATGTCTCCCCATACAATACGGGCTTTGTCCCTGTAAGGTTTTAGCCTTTTTTTGGCACGAGGCGTGTTGAGGTCAAACAGTGTGAGTTCAACGTCTTTGTTGTCAATGAGGTTGTTTATTGTATTAATTCCTACAGTACCGGATGCACCTGTGATGAGAATGCGTTTTTTCATTTTTTGTTTTTTCTTTAAAAATAGAAAATTTGATTTTTTTAGTCTAATATTTTACAATGTTTAAGTCTTTGCGTGAAATTGGTCTAAAAAGTAGATATTCCTTTTATTGTCAGTGATATGCGGTTAATATTTTTTTGTGTTCCATGTTTTAATTTTTAGAATTTTAATGTCTTAAAGTCTAAAATAAATTATCCCTGTATTAACAAGCTTTAAATGAGTTGCTTTAAAGAAAAATTTTTTGTTTCTTTGCGTGCACTGAATTTCGGACTAAAAACTCTTAAATAAAAAAATATGGCACAGTTTGGAACATTGAATTTCGGTTCTCTGGATGCATCAGCACAGAAAAAGGAACTGGATTTGAACAATCCCCAAGAACATCATCGCTTGGTTATCATAGGATCTGGTCCTGCAGGATATACAGCAGGCATTTACGCTGGGCGTGCTAATCTCAATCCGGTGTTATACACTGGTATGGAGATGGGCGGTCAGCTGACTACAACTACCGAAGTTGAGAACTATCCTGGCTATCCTGATGGTGTGCAGGGGCCTGCTATGATGGAGGATTTTAAACGTCAGGCCGAAAAATTCGGAACTGATGTGCGTTTTGGAGAGGTCACAAGGGTTGATTTCTCTCGTCGTCCTTTTATACTTGTTATTGACGAGGAAAAGGTTATCTCGGCCGATGCAGTGATCATTGCAACCGGTGCTTCTGCCAAATATCTTGGTCTGGAAAATGAACAACGTTTGCGTGGTGCCGGTGTTTCGGCTTGTGCCACTTGTGACGGATTCTTCTATAAGGATAAAGTTGTAGCCGTTGTCGGTGGTGGGGATACTGCCTGCGAAGAGGCTCTTTATCTGGCAGGCCTGGCCAAAAAAGTTTATATGCTTGTGCGTAAGCCTTATATGCGCGCTTCTAAGATTATGCAGAAACGCGTTCTGGACCATCCGAAGATTGAAGTTCTTTTTGAACACGAGACCGTTGATGTCCTGGGTAAGGACAAGGTGGAGGGTGTCCGCGTAGTATTCCGCCGCGGTAAGGAAGATGAGAAAGTTTACGATATACCGATTGATGGCTTCTTCCTGGCTATTGGACATCATCCTAATTCTGATATTTTCCAGGAGTGGATTGAAACAGACGAGCATGGTTTCATAAAAACCGAGTGCAAATCTACACGTACTAATGTTCCGGGTGTGTTTGCTGCCGGAGATGTGCAGGATCCAATTTATCGTCAGGCTGTTACAGCCGCTGCTTCTGGCGCTATGGCTGCCAAGGATGCAGAGCGTTATCTCCAGGAGCTGGAGGAAATGCAACGTGAGCAGGAAAAAGTTGAGAAATAATAAAAAAGGCAGCCGCTTGCGGCTGCCTTTTTTTATCAATCAATGGAGTCCCGCATATCTTCCAGCATTTTTTTTATCTTGTTCAGTTTGTCAATGACCGCCATTTTGGGGTCAAGTTCTTTTTTGTGGTGTTTCATATATTGCTTGGCGCCCTCAAGCGTGAAACCCAGTTCCTGGACAAGATGTTTTATCTGCTTGAGGTTTTCAATGTCCTTTTCGGAAAACATCCTATCGCCGCGACGGCTGCGTTTGGGACGAACAAACTGCTTAAATTCCTTTTCCCAATAACGTATTTTAGACTGTGGTATTTCCAGCATTTTTTCAACCTCACTGATGGAGTAATAAGCTTTTTTTACAACCATGGCTAAAACATTTTTTGGCGTTTAAATAAGTAAGCCATTAAGACTTCGGAAAAATCCCGGTTTATATCCGCTAACACAAAATCTGTCCCTATCTGAGCTGTCTGATACTTTATTTTCCGGAAATATTCTTCTGCGCTATTTTTGTATTCCTCCCGTATTTGTTTGGGATGTATCCGCAGCTTTTCACCGGTTTCCATATCTACAAATTTATAAGGTCTGTTTTCAAAATCAAAATTTATTTCAAGATTAGTATCCAGAACATTGAATATTATTACTTCGTGCTTGTTATATCTGAGATGCTGCAATGCATTGATTAATAATTCAATATCTGTGTTCACGAGCAAATCAGAAAAAATTATCACCAGAGATCGTTTGGGTATTCGTTCGGCTATTTGATGAAGCGTATCTATGAGGTTGGTTTGTTTATCCTGGTATTGATGCTGGTTTTCAAGCAGGTTTTGCAGTTGTGTCAGCAGGAAATTAAAATGAGCTTCGTTAAGTTTGGCCGGGGCGAAAAAATCTATTTTGTCCGAAAATAAAATCAGTCCATTGGCATCACGTTGTTTGCGGAATAAATACATCAGAGCAGCACTGATGTAAACGGCAAATTCCAGCTTATCAGCTTTTCCGCTTTTCATCGGGAAAAGCATGGATGACGAGGTGTCCAGCACAATGAAGTTACGCAGGTTAGTTTCCTGCTCAAACTTTTTTACAAATAATTTTTCGGTTCTGGCGTATAATTTCCAGTCAATAAAGCGGATAGATTCTCCAATATTATAAGGACGATGTTCAGAAAACTCCACAGAAAAACCATGGTAAGGACTTTTATGCAATCCAGTAATAAAACCTTCAACAACAGCCCTGGCAATAAAATCCAGGGCCAGGATTGATTTGAGGTCTTGTATCTCTTTGAGATTTTTCATTGCAGATACTTGTCAATAGCCTCTTTAACAACGCGCTTCGGAACGGCTCCTACTATCTTATCTACCAACTCATCGCCCTTGAGGAACAGAATTGTTGGAATATTCAGAACCCCGTACTTTTGCGGAATTTCTGGATTCTCATCCACATTTACTTTACCAATGACGGCTTTCCCCTCGTATTCCTCAGCCAGCTCTTTGAAAATAGGGTCCAACAGACGACACGGTCCGCACCATACAGCCCATAAGTCCAGCACAGCTAATTTCCCGCTTTCTACAACTTCCTGCTGAAAGTTAGCATCTGTAATCTCCACTGGTTTGCCCATACAACTTGATTTTGAGTTTGCACAAATTTAAAATTTTATTTCAAGTATTGGAATGTTTATTTTTATTTTGAAATATCGTAAGGATGTAATTTCTTTGTCCACATAACAAAATTTATGGAAAATGGCGCAATTGATTGCTACTACAGATGTTAAATCTGTTAAGTTACTGTGTAAAGAAAAAGGAAGTATCAGAGAGGTATATACCAGAGAGTATGAGCAAATAAAAGAATTGCTCAGTCCCGATGCTTATAAAATTTTTGCAGCTCCGGAATTTAAATCCAATCAAAAAATAAGCTGGAATACTGAGTTTGAGGGTAATATTTATCCTATGTCCAAAGCAGAGGAGGTCCTTGAAAATTTCCTTGAAGTCTTTGAAAATCAGGTCCGAAATGTTTATACTTATGCTTTGCTAAAAGTTGAGGATGATAAAAAAAGAAAGGAAGTAGTCTATCTGCTGGATAATCTTTTCACTATACAGAGTATTGATGATGTTTATTTGATTGTTTCCCAGGATAATCAAGCTAAATTTTGTTTGATTAACTGGTGTCAGAATGAAAAGCAGGAGCTTAATCCTGTGGCAGGATTATTTAACCCTAAAACTGTTGATATAGATCTGTTGGTGAAATTTGATAATGAGCCAGTAGCTGATTATGCCCTGGTAATAAAATATAACAGTGAGGAAAAGGAATTCATTACCGGCCCGGACGGACGGATACTCCTGAAAGATATTGAACTTTTGAGCGAATTTGAGGTAATACAAAAGAATGATGAAGGTAAGGTATTGAAAACTCAAAAATATGTTGTTGATAAACAGACTTTTGTCTTTGAGTTGGAAAAAACTGATTATACAAAAGTTCAAATCAAATTGACAGATAAAAACGGGAAAACCTTGCCAAATACCGAGGTAAACATTATTGTCAATGGTAGTGAACAAAAATATTCTTCGGATTCTAATGGAATAATAAATCTTGGGGAAATTAAATTTGGGACGGAAATCGTTGTAGAACAGAAAATTACCGACACCAGGAAAGTTACCCGTAGTTATCGAATTTCCCGGGATACCAAAATGCCGCTTATCTTTCACGGAGAGAGACTTAGCGGAAAATTTTTCATCGTGAAAGTCCTGGACATTAATAATCAGCCTTTTGAAGGCGCTGTCCTGGAAATTATAAACGGAGACAAACGTTTTGTGCGGCAAACAAACAAGGATGGTATTGCTGTAATTAATGATATTATCACCACAGAGCCTGTCGTAATCCGTCATATTGTGGGAAATTCTGCTATATCCCAGCGCACCGTGGATTATAAGCAGAGCACAGAGGTTATTTTCAAAACGCATATTGAACAGACTCCAAGAAAGGATATTAAAATAAAACTTTTACAAGGCGAGAAACCCCTTACTAACATTTCCGTTAAGATCATAACGCCCCGTGAGTGGAAACATGTAGTTACTGACGAAGATGGCACTGGGGTATATAAAGATGTTGACTGCAGCAAGGAGATTGTTATAGAGTTTAAATACCGCAACAAGGATTACAGATATGAATATGAATGCCAGGATGAAATAGAAATTAATATTAAGCCTGATCTGAAGAAAAAATTTCAGAAAATTTGGCTGGTAATTGCTGCACTTGTGATAGTAGGAATAGTAGCTATATGGTTTGTGAAAAATCCTCCTGCCAAAAGTCAAAGTAAACCTCTGACCAAGGATACTGTTAAAGTTGTTGTTAAAAAGAAAAAAATATTTAAGCCTTATACAGCAAAAGTTTTTCTGGTTTACAAACATGACCGCGATCCTGTAAAAGAGGCTACTGTATATTTGCTATCTGATTCTTCCGAGAAGGTACTGAGATATGATTCCGGATTTTTCAATGTAAAGGTTGATCAGCATAAACCCCTGGATTTTAGAGTTGTTCTGCCTGATGGCAAGGAGATTAAAGCTTCTCTTATGCCACAACGCTATGATACCCTGTTTGTTGCTATGCCTGGTGTAATTGTTGCCCAGGATACCTCATGTGGCACTTATATTTACAAAAAGGATGTTAGGACTTATATTCAAACTTTCCGTTTCCCTGCTAAAGTCAGTAGTTTCCGTTTTCGCTTTCGTAAGTTTTATCATTCTGATGAGGTGAAGATTTATTTTGGTGATAGTAAAAACATTGATCCCAGCAGGTTAATACGTGATATGGTAATATATTCAGATACAGTGTATTACAAGGTAAATTTGCCACAACCGGATTCTTTGATTACCTTTGAAATAACAGCAGGAGAACCTAATTTTCCTGTGTGGGCTATAACTGTATTGTGTAAATAATTTTTGCAGATGAATTACAGACAGGAGTTGAAAAAAATCCATGCTTTTGCTTTTGATGTGGATGGCGTTTTCTCCAAGTATATGCTTGTGGAGGAGCACGGAAAATTATTACGTCTGATGAACCCCAAGGATGGGTTGGCTGTTAAAATTGCTCTGGAAGAAGGTTATAAAGTGGCTATAATAACCGGCGGAAAGGATGAGTCGGTGCGCGAACGTTTTGCCCGTCTGGGTGTGGAAGATATATATATGGGCACACGACAGACCAAGCTTTATTTTTTTGAGCGTTTTCTGGAAAAATATTCTCTGGATGCCAGTAATGTTTTATATATGGGCGATGACCTGCCTGATTATTTTGTTATGAAAGCTGCTGGTTTTTCGGCATGTCCTATTGATGCTGCCCCAGAGATTAAGCAAGTGGCTGATTATATATGCGACCGTCCGGCTGGAGAGGGATGTGTGCGCGAAGTAGTGGAACAGGTTTTGAAAGTACAGAACAAATGGGAAAATTTTTTCAATCGCTTGATTGAGGAATACGAAAAGATGAAAGCCCAATGACTTATATTCCTACATACGAGGAGGTTATGCTTTTTGTGGAAACTGTACGGGCAGTTTCGGATTATGATTTCACTAATTATTCCGTTAAATCTTTTACCAGACGTCTGGAAAAGATTATTTCAGATTATAATTTTACCAATGTAAAAGAACTGATAAAGAAAATAGTAGCCGATAGGGAGTTTTTGGAAAAAGTTGTTAAAGAGATTACAGTTAATACTACAGAATTTTTCCGTGACCCCGATGTGTGGGTTTATCTGAAACAGCTTATCAGGGAATATTTTTTTGATAAAGAAAAGCTTGTTATATGGTCTGCTGGATGTTCCACAGGACAGGAAGTTTATTCTATGCTTTTTTTGCTGGATATGATGGGATTACTTGAAAAAACAGAGATTTACGGCACAGATATTAACGAGGATGTGATAGAGGTGGCGCGTGCAGGCCAGTATAGAGTTAAGGATGTATTGGAATACAAAGAAAATTTTGATATTGTTTTTGACCAGTTTACCCCCAGACCCAGGATTGAGGACTTTTTTGAAGAAGACCCTAAAAAATCTATTTTTCACGTTAAGGAAAAATACCGGCAGATACCTATTTTTACCACTTTGGATTTGGTCAAAAGAGTTAATATCTTTGGTAAAGGTTTTGATATAATTATGTGCCGCAATGTCCTGATATATTTTGAGCCTCAGCTTCAGAACCAGATATTTGAATTTTTCTATGAGGAGCTTAATGATGACGGTTTTCTGGTATTGGGAAAACACGAAAGTATCCTGGGTGATATGGGTATGAAATTCAGAAGAAAAGATACAATTTATATTAAAAAATCTATAAATCATTTTAATTGGTAGAGCTTTTAATAATAATGCTTTACCTTTGTCTATCCAAAAATTTTAATATATTGAGAGATATGTTGCCAATTTATATCATAGGTCATAAAGTATTACGTCAGGTAGGCCAGGAAATAGATAAAGATTATCCGGGGCTGCAGGAACTGATTGAAAAAATGTTTGCCACAATGTACGACTCCGATGGAGTGGGTCTGGCTGCTCAGCAGATTGGTAAACCTATTAAACTTTTTGTGATTGATGCTACCCCTTATGCAGACGATTTTCCTGAGGCCGAAGGTTTTAAACGTGTTTTTATAAATGCCAAAATAGTGGAATATCTTGGGGAGGATACTGTGCTTAATGAGGGCTGTTTGAGTATTCCTGGCATAAGGGAAGATGTGGTACGAAAGGATAAAGTGCATATTCAATATTATGATGAGAATTTCCAGTTCCACGATGAAATCATTGAGGGATTGCCGGCAAGGGTTTTACAGCATGAATATGACCATACTTACGGAATTTTGTTTACCGACCGCCTGGCACAGTTGCGGCGTACAATGATTAGAAATCGCCTTAGATCTATAGCACGCGGGAAATTTAAGGCTTCGTACCCGGTTAAATTGGGAGATAAAAGTACTGTGGACAGATATATCAGCCCGCAAGTACAATTGGCATAAAAATTTTTCCTATGAAAAAGAAGATTAAGCCTTATGATTTAACCCCTATTTCGGGTAATGCTATCTCTGATGTTACCCTTAAGTTTTTTGTGAACTTTGCTCGTTTTAAGCGTATTAACGAGCTTTATTCCACACATAAAGAAAAGGCTGCCAACAGTTTTGTCAATGATATTCTTCAGGAGCTTAATCTTTCCTGCATTGTACAGGAGGATGAACTAAAAAATATCCCTGAGAAAGGGAATTTTATTATTGTTTCTAATTTTCCGCTGGGCGGAGTGGAAGCTTTTTTGCTATACAAGCTTGTTTCGCAACGCCGTAGGGACGTTAAGCTGGTTATTGCCCGTAAATATCACGAAATTAAGCCAATAAACGAAATTTCCTTGCCTTTGCCGGATAATAAAGCAAGTTTTTCCACTATCGGTTATCTCAAAAGAATATATAATCATCTTTCGGCAGGTGGAGGCATTATTGTTTTTCCGGCTATCAGACCGGCAAAATACAATCCTGCCAAAAATGTTGTTGTTGACCCGCAGTGGGATGTAGATATTATCCGCTTGATTAAGATTAGTAAAGTGCCGGTTATTCCAGTATTTATTAATAACCAGAATAGCTTTATTTTCCACGTTTTGGGGATTATTCACCCGATTTTTCAAGCTCTGCGCCTGGAAAGGGAAGTGGGAAAGAAAGTTGATTCCAAAATCCCTGTGCGTATAGGCAAACCTATTTCACCTGAAGTACTTGAAAAATTTGATGCTCATACAGCCAGCCGTTACCTGCGCTCGCGGACTTATGCCCTGGGGGCTGGCCTGGAGACCTCTTTGTTTAAATTTTTACCACAGCGCGAAAAGAAAAAGGAAACTGAATTCCTGCCTATTGCTGATCCTATTGACCCCAAATTGATAAAAAAACAGATAGACAACGCTAAGGAGGAGTACCTGCAATTTTCTGTTAATGATGTAGATGTGCTGGTGGCCCCCACTTATGCCATTCCGGATGTGGTGACTGAGCTGGGACGCCTCAGGGAAATAACTTTCCGTCAGATAGATGAGGGTAGCGGGAATTCCTTGGACCTGGACGAGTTTGACCTCTATTACCACCATCTTATCCTATGGGATAGAAAAAATTCACGTGTGATAGGTGCTTACCGTATGGGTAAAGGTGACGAAATCATTGACCGTTTTGGTATAGAAGGATTATATACTGCATCTTTGTTCAAGTTTAAAAAGGACTTTGAACCAATGCTCAGACGTAGTCTGGAGCTTGGTCGGGCTTTTATTATTCCGGAATACCAAAGAAAACCTTTACCTTTGTTCTTGCTGTGGAAAGGTATTTTATACTTCTTGCTGAAAAATCCAGAGTATCAGTACCTCGTAGGCCCTGTTAGTATAAGCGATAAATTTTCCGAATTATCTAAGACTTTGATTGTCAAGTTTTTCAATAAATATTATTCTAATCCTGATCTGGCTAAACTTGTTAAACCGAGGATGCCTTATAAATCCAGAATTAAATCTGTGGATATTGATCTGTTGCTGTCCGAGATGGGAAACAATGTTAATAAGCTGGATAATATCATTAAGGAAATAGAAAACGGAATGAGATTACCGGTTTTGTTCAAAAAATATATTAGTTTGGGAGCTAAGGTTTTGACTTTCAATGTGGACCCGGATTTTAATTATTGTATTGATGGTTTTATGATTTTGGATTTGTACGATGTACCTATTGATGTGGTGAAATCAATGGCTAAGGAGTTCAATGAGGACCAGCTCCTTGACAGATTTTTAACAGACTAAAATTTTTGTTGGGTGTTTAATATTATAATACATGGTTTTTTGATAGGACTTTTTGCTTCTATGCCTATTGGTGCCCTGGCTGTGCTTTCTATTCAGAAAACTATGAACGGCGGCCTTACCTCCGGGTTTGTTATCGGATTGGCTGCCGCTCTGGTGGATTTATTCTATGCTACTGTGGCAGTCCTTGGATTGTCTATTATTAAGGATTTTATGCTCGCTCACGAGTTAATACTCGGGATTATAGGAGCCATTTTTCTGATTTTTTCTGGAATAAAAATTTATCGCTCTGATACAATTAAACAGTATAGAAGTCGTGGAAAAATATCTCGTGTGAAATTAGCTAATGACTTTGTTACCAGTATTATGATTGCTGCTTCAAATCCTGTTACTATTATCGGATTTGGTAGTTTTTTCGCCAGTTTTGGCATTAGCGCTATGCTTAATACCAGGTTTCAGGTCTTTATTTTTCTTGTCTTTATTTTTGTAGGAGCTGTTTTCTGGTGGTTTTCCCTTTCCTTTATAGTAAACAAATTCCGTAATAAAATCAAACTACGGTTTATGGTCGCTATTAACCATATTACCGGAGCTGTTGTTTTTTTAATAGGTGTGGGAATTTTCATTTCCTTTATATTTTTCAAAAATTAAAAAATTGATTGTGATATGGATGATAATTTGAAGGATTTTTCAGTCAAAGAATTAATGACTATTGGTAAGTTTCTGGCTTTGGATCTTAAATACTCACCTGAGTTTGACCATAGGGCACAATTACTTTCCGAGATTTTATTGGAACTGGAAAACAGAAATGCTATTAACCGTTTGGATGCTGCTGCTGCCCATAAATCTTTGCAGATAGCAGATTTCAAGGGTATCTCCGTATTCCGTCCGGATATGAAAAGTGTTTCAGCAGAAAAAGTTAACTCTTTTCTCAGAGAAAAAATGAAAAATTTTTCATTGGTTATTAACTGGACTAAATACAAAACACGTAGAAGTTAGTCTTATTTTTAACACATAAAAATTTTGAACATAACAGGGAAACTGTATTTTTGCCCGGGAGATAAAAAAATTTTCCTTTTATGCAGGACAAAATACTTGTTGTTGATTTTGGCTCTCAATATACCCAGTTGATTGTCAGAAAAATACGCGAACTTGATGTTTATTCTGAAATTATACCTTTTAATAAGCTTACTACCCTGGATGCCTCAGTCAAAGGAGTGATTCTCTCGGGCAGCCCCTATTCGGTGCACGATAGCGACCATCCTGTCATTGATTTGGATAAGATTCTGGGTAAAATACCTGTTCTTGGTATCTGCTATGGTGCTCAGTATATCACGCAACACCTGGGCGGAAAAGTAGAGAAATCCGATAAAAGGGAATATGGACGTGCTACACTGAGATTGGTCTCTCAATCTCCTCTGATCAAAGGCATTGATGATGGGGCGCAGGTATGGATGTCACATTCCGACCATATAGATCAGCTGCCAGAAGGTTTTGAAATTATTGCCCGGACGGATTCTATCCCCATTGCTGCATTCCATAATCCGGAAAAACGGATTTTTGCGGTGCAGTTCCATCCCGAGGTGTATCATACCTTGCCCGGAAAAGAGATTCTCAGAAATTTTGTTGTGGATATATGCCGTGCCCGTCAGGATTGGAAACCTGAGGCTTTTATTGAAGCTACTGTCAAACAGATACAGGATACTGTGGGCAACGACAAAGTTATCCTCGGAATTTCCGGAGGTGTGGATTCCACTGTAGCAGCTTTCCTGCTGCATAAAGCCATTGGAACTCAACTGACAGGAATATTTGTGAATACGGGATTATTGCGTTATAAAGAATTTGAAACCGTATTGGATGCTTATAAGCGTCTGGGACTTAATGTTATAGGCGTGGATGCTTCTGGGGAATTCCTGCAAGCCCTTGCCGGGGTGACCGACCCCGAACAAAAGCGTAAAATTATTGGACGGAAGTTTGTAGAAGTATTTGACCGTGAGGCTGCTAAAATAAAAGATGCCCGCTGGCTGGCTCAGGGAACAATTTATCCGGATGTGATTGAAAGCGCTGTAGGCCACCACGCAGCACAGACAATTAAATCCCATCACAATGTAGGCGGATTGCCAGAGAAAATGAACCTTAAAGTTATTGAGCCTCTGCGTCTGCTTTTCAAGGACGAGGTGCGACAGGTGGGCGAGGCTTTGCAAATACCCCACGAAATCCTATACCGCCATCCTTTTCCTGGCCCAGGCCTTGCTATACGTATCATCGGAGAGGTGACGCCCGCGAAAGTGCAGTTACTCCAGAAAGTGGATAATATTTTCATTGAGGTTCTCAAAGAATATGGGCTTTATGACAGTGTATGGCAGGCTTTTGCCGTACTCCTGCCTGTGCAAACCGTCGGAGTGATGGGCGACGAACGAACTTATGAATCCGTTGTTGCTCTGAGGGCAGTCAATTCCGTGGACGGAATGACTGCCGATTGGTCACGCCTGCCATACGACTTCCTGGCAGATGTCTCTAACAGGATAATTAATCAGGTGCCAGGCGTGAACCGTGTTGTATATGACATTAGCAGTAAACCCCCGGCTACTATTGAATGGGAATAGCCAGTGGCCTGATTATAACTTGATGGTTATTCCGCCAAGCAGGTATATTGACATCACAGCTATAATCGCCATCACCACATAACGAACAAAGACAGCGCCTTTCTTAACAGCGAGTTGTGAGGCAAGAAGTGCTCCTACAAAATTACCTATGCCCATTATTATTCCATAGGACCATACTATCTGATGGTGTCCCCAGAATACAGCCAGACTTAATGGCGTCCACAGCAGAATAATCAGGACTTTTATTGCATTGGCTTTGACAAGGTCATATCCTGCGCCAAGAACTATCCCGGCCAACAGGGCATACCCTACGCCGATATGTATAAATCCTCCGTAAATACCTATGAAAAAGAATAATACATATTGCCAGAGAGAAAATTTTTTCTTTTGCAAATCTGCTCTGCCTTTTATCCAGCGTTTGGGATTGAAGGCCATCACTATAAGCAGAATGATAAGGATTATGCCGATTATTTTTTTGATGGTTTCTTCGTTGAGGTCTGCTGCTATCCACGATCCTATGATAGCTCCTACTATTGCTGGTAAGGATAGCAATATGGCTTTGCGCCATTCCAGAACCCTGTGCCTGCGGAAATTTCCAACAGCACCTATGTTTTGTATCAATATTGCTATGCGGTTTGTTCCATTGGCTACATTGGCAGGCAGCCCGAGTAAAATAAATACAGCCAGGGAAATTGACGATCCACCGCCGGCCAGAGTATTTACAAAGCCTACTACAATTCCGGCTGTTATCAATATCGCTACTGTCCAGACTTCCATTTTTTAGATCGTTTGCTTTTTCTCAAAAAAACAAAACATTATCCGTATTTACAAAAACTTTGGTAATTTTGCCTTGCTGAAAATTTTAAGTTTTACATTATGGCATTGAAAGTTGGAATAGTTGGACTTCCTAACAGCGGAAAAACTACAATATTTAACTGTTTTTCGGACACAAAAGCAGAGGCTGGCGTAGGTTTTGCCACTAAGTCAAATTTTGGAACGGCTCGGGTGCCAGACCCTCGTCTTTACGAATTGGCAAAACTGCAACCTACCGAAAAAATCATTCATACTACCATTGAGTTTGTGGATATACCTGGCCTGCGCCGTGGCAGTGGACGTAGTGGTTCTTCTTTTCTTAATGACATCAGGAATGTAGATGCTCTGGTGCACGTCGTGCGTTGTTTTGACGACCCTAATGTTCCGCACGAGGACGGTTCAGTTGACCCTATCCGGGATATTGAAACATTGAATATTGAACTGCAGCAGAAGGACCTGGATTCCATTGAAAAACGTCTGGAAAAGATTGAGAAAAAGGCTCGTTTTGGCGATAAATCCTTACAAAAACAGGTGGAAGTCCTCAAAAGAGCCAAGGAACATCTTGAAAATTTTCAGAACCTTCGGACTTTGGAACTTAAAGACGCTGAGAAAGAATTACTTGCAGAGCTTTTTCCTTTGACCATAAAGCCAGTTTTATACGTGGCCAATGTAGATGATGAAGCTGCTGCCGAAGGCAACGAATATAGTGCTGCTATGGAAGCCTGGATTAAGGAAAATGACCCCGGGGCAGAGGTGCTTATCATTGCTGCCAGGCTTGAGGCTGAGATTGCCGAGCTGGAACCTGAGGACAGGGAGGAATTCCTCAAGGATGCTGGTCTGACTGAACCCGGTGTTAATAAGCTCATTGCTGCTGCATATAGATTGTTGGATTTGCAGACATTCTTCACTGTTGGTCCAAAAGAAATCCGTGCCTGGACTATCCGTCGCGGATCTACTGCTCCTGAGGCTGCTGGAGTGATACATTCCGACCTTCAGCGTGGATTTATCCGTGCCGAGGTTATGCATTATGACGATTTTATCAAATACGGGTCTGAGCAGGAAGTTAAAAAAGCCGGAAAATTTTATCTTGAGGGTAAGGATTACGTTGTCCAGGAA
This sequence comes from uncultured Bacteroidales bacterium, assembly GCA_964649975.1. GTDB lineage: Bacteria > Bacteroidota > Bacteroidia > Bacteroidales > S143-33 > S143-33. The sequence continues at coordinate 14,615 of CAZYSM010000009.1, forward strand.
GGAGATATATTGCACATTAGGTTTAATGTAAGTAAATGATTTTGACGTTTTATAAATAAAGTTTTATCTTTGTCACAGAAATAATCCCTGCCGCTGAGTTATCAGAAGGCGGGGATTTGTTTTTGTTTTAATTCCTTAAAAATTAAAAAAATAGCTTATGTCTGACAAGACTTTTTATGTTTCCAAGGAAGGCCTGGAAAAACTGAAAAAAGAACTTGAATATCTCACCAAGGTAGAACGTCCGCGTATTTCCCAGCAAATTGCCGAAGCTCGTGATAAGGGTGATTTATCCGAGAACGCCGAATATGATGCTGCCAAAGAGGCACAGGGTATGCTGGAGATGAAAATAGCCGAGCTTCAGCAGAAAATACGTAATGCAAGAGTGATTGACGAAAGTCAGCTTAATGCCGAGACTGTTAATATTATGACGCGTGTTAAGCTCAAAAATCTTAAAACTGATAAAGTAGTAGAATATACCATTGTTCCGGAGAACGAGAGTGATTTCCGGGCTGGTAAAATCGCTGTAAATACGCCTATTGCAAAAGGACTTTTGGGAAAAAAGAAAGGAGAAAAAGTTCAGATTCAGGTGCCTGCTGGACTTCTGGAATTTGAAATTCTGGATATTTCTATATAATACTGTGTCATAGCGCTTTGTTTCCTATTGGGCCGCCGTCGGGGCGGCTTTTTTTATTCTGAGATGAATTTTACAACAGAATAGACAAGATTGTTCAAATCTTTCAAGGATCCTTTATAAAGGATATTGATGTTTTCGGTGTAGGATTGTAGATGGAAATATAATGATTTGAAAAATAACCATCTGCGTGTCTGAGAATATCCTACTTCCCGTATGGAGTTTTTTGTCAGAGTATTTACTACAACGTTACGCGGAATGAAATATAAAACCGTTTCTTTGTCAATTTTTACTATTCTTTTGTTAGTGATTATCAAATAAGTTTTTAGCTTATACCCGAAAATCATTGCAAAAAAACGGAAGATTGCTGTGAAAAATCTGACCAGTGGATTTGGAGATGTAGTGTAGGCATTTCCTTCTATTTTAAGCAAAACTTTTTCATTCTCAAGTAATGTAAGTTCTTTAAAATCATTCATTTTCCTGTTCTTTTGCATTTATTCAAAAATATATTTTTCCATTAAGATTTAGAATTTTCTTTTTGAGGTTTTAGAGAGGAAATTTGTTTATAATTTTTTAAATTTGCATAAAACTAAAAAAATCAATAGTCATGGCTTCGGTATTTACTAAGATAGTAAAAGGGGAAATTCCGGCTTATAAAATAGCAGAGGACGACAAATTCCTGGCCTTTTTGGATATTAATCCGGTAGCAGAAGGCCATACCCTCGTCATTCCTAAGCAAGAGATTGATTACTTGTTTGATATTGAGGATGATTTACTTGCTGATATGATTGTTTTTGCCAAAAAAGTAGCAAAGGCTCTGGACAAAGCCATAGAGTGCAAACGTGTTGGCGTTATGGTGGTAGGAACAGAAGTGCCGCATGCCCATATTCATCTGGTGCCCTTTAAGAATGAGCCTCAAGTGTGTATTGTTGCACCAAAATTGAAATTTACTGATGAAGAATTTAAAGCTATTGCTGCTAAAATCCGTGAATATATTCCTGAGGAAATAGCTGTTAAAAATTAATGTTTATGGACCTGGTTGTTTCAGAGGGGTATTATGATATTTTTTATTCGCAGCAGAAGAAAATTATGCTTATCCGCTGGAAAGTCAAAGTGCTTGATCTTTCGCTTATTGAATATAAAGAAATAATGTTTAGGGCCTACGAGTATCTAACAATATTGGATACGGATTACTTGATCCAGGACGGGTCGGATGCTGTTTTTCCGGCTACGCTTGAAGCAAATGACTGGATTGTGAAAAATATTTCGCCACGTTTTGCTCAGGTAGGATTGAAAAAGATAGCTTACATAATACCACGGGATGATCGCACCCTTGAAGGACTGGAAAAAATGGTTGATAAAAGTTTAAGTGTTTTTCCGCAGGTTGAACGAAGACTTTTCCCGGATATAGATAAGGCTATGGCATGGATAAAAGGTAATATTTAGATATTGCTTGCTTTTAGTGATGTTTGAAAGATAGGAAAAATGCATAGTTAGGATGTAATAGAAAAATGAAGTAATTTGTAAATGCTCTCTGATATTATAACTATCCACTTGACAAAAAGTAATAAATTTCATATCTTAGCCTTGCGTCGTTAAATAGCCGGTCCGGGAGTGACGCCCCGGACCGCCCACTGGTTCCGGTGGTAATAATGGAACGTGACGGGGCGCTGTAATAGATTTATCTTAGCGCCCCGTTTTTTTATTAGTTTTTTGTGGAATATTCTGTTTATTAGATGGTTGTAGTTGTTGAGAGATAAAAATGAGTCTTAGTATCAGCAAAAGGGCGAGATATTTTGGCGTGGCATTACATAGTCCAAATATTGCAGGATATTAAGAGTGGGAGAGTAAAGGTTAGTTATTAATTTCATTAATTTAGGGGAAGTAAAATTTTGAAAATCAATAAAATATCCTAATAACGAGATTAAAATAAGTCAATTAAACTTTAAAAAGTTAAAACTTTAATAATCAGTGTATTGTGTAAATCAAATTCTTTTATTTCTGACTTTTTTGTCATCCCCATCATGATTTTTTAGATAGCCTCTTGTTTTTGCATTACTTGACAAAAATAGATGGATTTCGTATATTAGTCTTGCGTCGTAAAACAGTGGTCCGGGAGTGACGCCCTGGACCCCTCCGGGCGTAGGTCCCGGCTTTTTATTTAAACGGGGAACTCACCAAGACATGATTTCGGTGAGCGCCCCGTTTTTTATTAGTTTTTTGTGGAATATTCTGTTTATTAGATGGTTGTAGTTGTTGAGAGATAAAAATGAGTCTTAGTATCAGCAAAAAGCAGGTATATATTTGGCGTGACATTACATTGGTCAATATTGCAGGATATAAGAGAGTAGAGGGGAGCAAGGTTTAATAGTCAAGTATTTTTCCTAAAATAATAAGAAAAATTATGCTAGCTGGGAGACTAATCAAAAAAATATTGTCAGTAATTAAAGATATTAAATAAGGAATTAAAAATAATGAAATTGTTAAAGCTAATGCTTCAAAAGTTTTTTCTGTTAAATATTTAAAGTATTTATCTAATAACCAGAAGATAATAATAATCCATCCTATAATAACTAAAGTTGTCATATATGCAAGATTTGTTTATAATTCATTAATTAAACTGTAAATAGCTAAAAAGCCTGTATAAATGAGATATTCTATAAAGACTATTTCAAAGATGTTTTTGCCTATGAAGGGAACAGGCATCATAATTAAAATTAGTACATATAGAAAACCATCAGTTTTGATATCTTCCCAATAACGTATGGTCAATGCCACAGGAAGTGAGATTAGGAGTATAAAAAATATTATGATAAAAAATATTTCCATCCCAGTTCAGTGATTTTATCTTATTTCCGAAAAAAATTAAAAAAATAAGAATAAATGTCAAATTGCGAATTATGTAATTCTTTCGGAAGTGCTGAACTTGACATTAATAGATTATAACTTGTGTACATCGGCAGAGGGGATGTACACTCCTCTCTGACAGGCGGATGCCTATACGGCGTCCGCATTTTTTTATAATTGTTAGATTATCATTATAGATATAAAAACAGAAATTCTGCGCTAATCTTGTCCTTTAGTCCGTAAATCCTGTGTTTTAGATTGTTTATATCAAAATAGTATTGACTGTAAATGATAATTATTTCCGCACGTTTGTTCTCTATAATCTTTCTTATAAAACCATTATTTTGGGCGTGCTTAATAATTTGATTTCAGCAGTTTTTCCGTTAATTAGTGCATCTATATTTATTTGCTCTGCAAATATTTCATCATGATTATGCTGCTTCAGTGTCTCAGCAGTAGCTACTTCAGACCAACCTGTGTTAGGGTCAAAATTGTGCTTTTTATGTATAACTGTATAAGTTCCTTTTCCCAGTTAAAACTATAAATAAAGGTGTTGGTTTAACTTTTATCCTGGTGAGCTTGTCCTTTATATTTGTTTTGTTGTTAAAAGACAAGAATAGTTTTTGTAGTAATGAAGTATTTTTTATTTTCTCTCATATAAGTGTTGCAAGGATATAAAGGAGCGTGAGAGTAAGTCAATCAAATAGGGCAATAGCACATAGAATTATATAATCAATAAGAAATATTACGTAAGCAAGTTCGTACAGATTGAATATTATAGGAATTATAATTGATAATGGCATAATAATATAAAGTTTCGCCTGTTTTATTTTATCCCAGGCATGAATAATTGGAGCTATTAATAGCCCTAATACGAGAGTAAATAAATAGAAAAAGGCAATAAATTCAAGCATAATGCAGAAAGTTTTGTTTATCCTTCGTATATAAATTTATCTGTTTTGTTGTTAAAACACAATAGTAAAATTATGGTCTGGTATGATTAAAGAAAGGAATAAGATTTGTTTGTAAATACCTGAATATCAAGATAATGTAGGGGTGGTTTGTTGTTAATAAAAAACTGGGACAGCTTGCTGCCCCAGTTTAGTTGGTCGGGGTGCCGAGATTCGAACTCGGGACCTCCTGCTCCCAAAGCAGGCGCGCTAACCGGACTGCGCTACACCCCGTAGAAAGCACTGGCAAAGATAGTGCTTTTTTGTAAAAAACAAAAAAATCTGCGGAGAGGGAGGGATTCGAACCCCCGGTGGGCTTCCGCCCACAGCGGTTTTCAAGACCGCCGCCTTCGTCCACTCGGCCACCTCTCCTTTGTTCAGAACCTTTTTTGCGAGTGCAAAGCTAAAATTTTAATTCTAAATTTACAAAAAAAAATATCGGATTTTTCTTTTATCGCTTTTCTAAAATCTTTTTTTATTTTTATGCTTTGAAACCGATAAGCTTGTTTTAATACATGGATAATGACAGCATTAAAGCTATAGACCAGTTAGGAGAAAAATTTGAAGCGTTCAAAACACAGATACATAAGGTTATAATAGGCCAGGACGAGGTTATTGACAGTGTCATAACTGCTATTTTCAGCGGAGGACATGTATTACTCCTTGGAGTGCCAGGTCTGGCTAAAACATTATTGGTAAACACCATTGCCAGATCTTTGGGACTTAAATATAAGAGGATACAATTTACACCGGATTTGATGCCTTCGGATATTATAGGGTCTGAGATATTGGACGAGAATCGTAGATTTAAGTTTATTCAGGGTCCTATTTTTGCTAATATTATACTGGCCGACGAGATTAACCGCACACCCCCGAAAACACAGGCAGCCTTGTTGGAGGCTATGCAGGAGAAAGCTGTGACAGTCTCAGGTGTGCGATATGCACTGGAACGTCCTTTTTTCGTATTAGCCACGCAAAATCCCATTGAGCAGGAAGGTACTTATCCTTTACCCGAGGCGCAGTTAGACCGTTTTATGTTTAACATTGTGCTGGATTATCCATCTTTTGAAGAAGAGTTGAAAATTGCTGCGACAACCGAACACGAAGCGGCAGACCTGCAGGAGGTTTTATCCGGCAAGGAGATTTTATTTTATCAAAGTCTTATCCGTAAACAAATACCAGTCAGTGATACCGTTTTGGATTTTGCTGTGAAAATAGTTACTCGTACACGTCCGGGGACTGATATGGCGCATCCATGGGCGGATAAGTATCTCAATTGGGGGGCTGGTCCCAGAGCTTCACAGTATCTTGTGCTTGCAGCTAAAGCTCATGCAGTACTCCACGGAAAATATTCACCGGATATTGAGGATGTCAAGGCCGTGGCTTATCCTATTTTACGTCATAGGATTATTCCTAATTATCGCGCCGAGGCTGAAGGCATTACGTTGGAAAAAATAATTGAAGAAATTATTAAAAATGAAACGATATATTAAAAATTGAAATTCTTTTTTCTACATTTGTGGTATCAATAAAACACTAAATAAATTTACGATGAAAAAAGGTGTAAAAATAGTTATTCAGTTAGCGCTTTTTATTATTGCCCTGGTTCTGGCTTATATGATTTATGAGACGATTATGGTACCTATCCGTTTCCAGAAAGCTTATAATTATAGGGCTAATATTGTTAAACAAAAGCTGGAAAAAATCAGGGATGTTGAGGTGGCTTTCCTGTCCAAATATGGACATTATACAGCCGATTGGGATTCTCTGATTAATTTTGCCAAGAATGATTCCATTGAGGTGATTAAAGCTTTTGGTACAGTGCCTGACAGTATTTATTATATGTCTAAAACACCTAAAGAAGCAGAGCTAAAGGCTCTAAAGCTTGGTTTTATACGTCGTGATACTGTTAAGATAGCCGTTAGAGATACTTTGTTCAAGGAACCTTATGATATTGATACTTTGAAATATGTTCCATTTACTAATCTGAAAGAAGTATTTGAGATTAATGCTGGTTTTATTACCACCCAGGCAAAAGTTAAGATGCCTGTTTTTGAGGTGAAAGTCCATAATAATACTTTCTTGCAGGGTCTGGATAGACAGCAAGTTATTAATATGAATGATGAGGCAAGGGAGAATGGAGAATTCCCGGGCTTGATTATAGGATCTATGACCGAAGTTAAAACTACGGGTAATTGGGATTAACAGTTTTGTCTGTATTTTGGAAAACGGGGCTGTCCGTGCGGACAGCCCCGTTTTGTTTTTACAATTTTGTTTATTAAGTATAAATAATTTAACTTTACGTAAAAATTAATTTCCCGGGATATGGATAACTTAAGTCTTTTTGATAAAACTTTTTCATTGTCAAAGATTACTGCTTACAGTCTGGCAATGGAAATTGATTATAAACATCTGGCTTACACCATTATAGATAATATACGGCGGCGTTTTGTAGCACTGGTTAGCCATAGCTTTGATACCCCTGCCACAGATGAAACTTTTTTGGAAGTGGTTGGAGAGACAATAAAAAAAGATCCTTATCTTCAGAAACAATACAAGGAAGTTAATTTTATTTATCCTTCGGATAAGTTTATGCTTATGCCTGAAAAATATTTTGAAAGAAAAAAATTGAAATTTTATTTTGAAATTGATAATGAGTTGAAGGACGGTGAGGAAATTCAGTTTAACTATATACCTGATATTAAGTCTTATTTGCTTTTTGGTATATCTTCGGATATTACGAATTATTTTGTTAATACTTTTCCTATTATAAATTTTTATCATCAAGGTATTCCTCTGCTAAATCATTATTTAAAACTTTCCTCTGCAGCTTCCAAACCCGTTATTGTCATTCGTATCCTCAGGCAGTTTTTGATGGATATCTTGGCTGTGAATGAAGGTAAGGTGTTGTTTTATAATATCTTCAGGTGTCAGGGACAGGAGCAAGCTTTGTATGACATTTTTAAGGTGATAAATGATTTTGGTCTGGATAGTAATATTGAGTTTATAGGTGAGATTGATGAGAATGATGATATATTTAAAGAATTATCATTAAGAGAAGTGAATGTTAGATTTGCAGGTGTGCCCAAAGGTTTTTCTTTTGAATTTGAAAACAAAGTGCCTGTTCATAAATTTGCTTCTTTGTTTTACTTGTTCAGTTGATTATGCCTGCTGCAAAAATCATTATATATAGTAATCGTGCCATTGTCCAGAAAGGATTTGAATGTCTTTTCAGGGAAGCTTTTGATTTTCCCGTGCTTACCTGTCATACACCAGGGGATCTGAGGAAAGTTAATGACGAAAATCTACTTTTGATAATTATTTGGGATAAAGATTTGTTAGACAGGGATTTGTTGAAGGAAATTCGTGCCAGGGAAAAGGTGGTGATTATTTCTGTAGGACGTCCAAAGAGCCAATTCCTCAAAGTAATTGACGATTTTTTCCCTCTCAAAGCTGAGCTATCTTATTTTGTTGATAGAATCAAGTATTATGTTGACAGGTATAAAACAGCGGAAGATCAACAGGATAAAAATGCAGAAAACAAACTGACGGAAAGGGAGGAGGAAATTGTCAAACTGATAGCTCTGGGATATACAAGCCAGCAGATAGCAGATATTTTGTCAATTAGTCCTAATACCGTGGTTACTCACCGGAAAAATATTGCTTCCAAGCTGGGAATAAAAACAATTTCTGGTATTACCATTTATGCTATCCTTAATGGTTTGGTCAGCATAGATGAGGTTAAGAATGTCCTGAAATGAAACAGACTGTCTGATTTAAGGCTAGAACATTTTGGAGTAAATAAAAAACGGAGCGCCTTTTTCGGACGCTCCATCCAGTGCAGCGGTGAGGGCGGGATTCGAACCCGCGGAGCCGCTAATCGCGACTCACCGGATTAGCAATCCGGCGCCTTCAGCCACTCGGCCACCTCACCAACAAGCATTGCAAAATTAGAAAAAATACTTTTTCCTTCCAAATATACTCACTTTTTTTTCATCTTATCTATTTAGGTTTTTCAAAATCAATAATTTTTTAATCAGAACATATTTTGATAGACCAAATTCTTATAATTGTTTTATTTTGATAAACAATTATTGTAAATTTGTAATTAATAAAGTTATTTTGTAATTCTTTGATTTTTAGGATATTGTCTTGATTGCCCTTTGGCTTACTCTAAAAAATCAAATGTGGAACGTGGTTTGTAATAATTATTTAAAAGAGATATATCTATGGAGATACGGTTGATTGTAATAGGCAAAACATTTCAGGATTTTGTGAAATCTGGGATAGAAGAATATTCAAGGCGAATTAATAAATTTGTAAAATTTAAATTGGTGGAATTGCCAGATATAAAAAATAGTAAATCACTTCCTCAAGATGTTTTGAAGGAGAAGGAAGCCATTTTGTTAAAGAAATATCTTGATGACGGGTATAATATTTTATTGGATGAGAACGGCAAGCAATTTTCTTCTGTAGAATTTGCCCATTGGTTAGAAGGTTTAATGAATAGAGGAGTGAGAAGATTAAACTTCTGTGTGGGTGGATCTTTTGGTTTTAGCCAAGAATTATTAAAAAAATATGATAGTTTGTCTTTATCTAAGATGACTTTCTCGCATCAGCTGGTACGATTAATATTTGTAGAACAGTTATACAGAGCTTTTACCATCATTAAATCTTTGCCCTATCATCATTAAATTTTATTGCAGTGAAAAAATTATTGATTTCTAAAATAATTTTATTTCTGACATTATTGCTTTTGGGATTTGCTTTTCTGCTCTCTGGAAAATATAAGTTACTTAAACATAGAGATATTAATGTAAAGCAATTTGAGAAAATTTTATACAGAAAAGAATACTTAACTGATAACGCATTAAAGCAGCTTTTGCAGAAGCTTAATATTCATTCATATCATCAGGAGAACGGTATATTTTTCTTTAAGGATTTTGATTATAATAAATACTCTGGCGAAGATATTTATTTCCTTATTTATCAGTATGATACTTTGAAGTATTGGACTGATAATCATCTGGTTGTCCCGGATGTCATTGATGGACGTTTTGATTTGAATATCAATAAAATAGGTAGTTCCTGGTACAAAATACAGCGTATTAGGTCAGGTTCTTATGATATTATCGGACTAATAAAAATAAAGGATGAATTTCCTTATACCAATAAATATTTGAAAGATAGATTTGCCAGAGGCTTTGCTTTTATACCAGGCCAAGTGAGAATTTCACTTATTCCTGTATCCTATGGTTTTGATGTTAAAGATCGCTCGGGGGACTATCTGTTTTCACTTGTACCTGTCATACATAATACTCCGACTGGTACCCAGGGCGGTTGGCCAATAGCTTTGTTTATTATGGCCGTATGGTTGCTTGTTATATATTTAGGACTAAGATTAAAGGATTGGAAATTTTCCTCTGTCGTATTTTTTACTGTTGGTATAGTGATCTTACGTATATTAATGTTGATTTTCCATTATCCTGCATTCTTATATACTTCCGATTTGTTTAAACCTATTTTAGGCTTTTATAGTCTGGGTGACCTGTTTGTGGATATTCCTTTGTTTATTTTCATAATTTATGCCTTTTATAAAAAAGTTGATTATTATTCTATCAGGCCGGAAAAGAACTATTTTACTTTTGATTTAATTGTCCTGTTTTTGTTTAATATTTTTGTTATCAGTTTGTTATACCTGTTTTATGATTTGCTTTACAACCTTGTTTTACAAAAGGGCTTTAATTTTGAGTTATATAAAATTTCGTATTTCCCGCTCAAAAGTATAGCTGTTTTGTTTTACCTGGGTATTACGATTATTGTCCTTTTTCTCTTCTATTATAGAGGCTTACGCGTGTTGTCAAAATATTTGAATTTATGGATTTCCCTGGCAGCTGTTGTGATTTCTGGCCTTGTCGTTTATGCTATTAGCTTTATTTTTAATCATTATTACGGAGATATTTATAAGCTGTTGTATCCTGGCTTGCTACTTATAATTGCTGTTCTTGCTTATCGGAGTAATGAAAATTTGAGGCTGTTGATCTTAGTAGATGCATTTGTGGCTTTTATGACCGTTATTATAATTTTGTCCGGGCTTAATACCAGTGTTCGTAAGAAGCTGGAATATCAGGCAAGTCATCTGGAATATTTTAGGGATAATGTTGCCGAGCAGTTGCTAACACATTTAACCGGAAAGTTTGACAAAGACGATATATTGCAGGCTTACCTGGACCATAAGTGGAATACTAATCTCAAAGAAAAAATATTGGATTATCTATATTTGGAATATCTTGGCGGATATCTGAAAAAATATGCTATTTCTTTGACTATTTGTGGATCTGATACTGGCTTTGAAGGAGAAAATCAATATCAAGTTTGCGCAGATAGATATAAAACACTTATGGAAAGGGAGGGGGTAAGGATTTCATCATACGTCTATTTTATTAATAGAATGGGCGAATTACCTGGATATATCGTCTATTATCCCCATAACGATAAGATTTTAATACTGGAATTGCATCCTTCGGTTACTGCTAATAGGATAGGCTATCCGGATTTATTATTGAAGGAAAATACTGCTGGTAAGGCGGATTTTGAGTATGCAGTCTACAAAAATGGTCAATTAGTATATAAAACCGGCGATTTTATATATCCCAGGACTTCAGATTTCTGGAAACAAATATATAAAAACGGTAAATTTGTAAAGTGGCATAGATATAATCATTTTGTTAATTTTGACCGGGAAAAGGATTATCTGATAGTTACCAGCCATAAGGCTATTACTTTCTGGAATGCACTTATTTCTTTTGCCTACTTGTTTGTATTTTTTGTGATTATCACTACCCTGATTTTCTCTTTGTGTAGCCTGTGCTCGGGTAAACGGGCTTTTTCCTTCCGCACCAGGATTTTGTTATTTATGATTGGTGTATTAACGCTTTCCTTTTTGATTTTTGGTGCTACTGCGGCTTTTATTAGTGTTCAGAATTATAAAAAGAAATTTTATCAGCAAATAAAGCAGACGCTCTCGCGTACCAGGGGAGCCGTAGAGCAGTTGCAGTCGGTAAGCTTATCCACGGATGATAATTATAAATTGAAGTATATTGTTAAAAATTTAGCTTCTGTCCTGGACATTGATATAAATCTGTATGATAAAAGTGGACGTTTACTGGCTACTTCGCGCCAGGCTGTTTTTGAAAATAAATTACTCGGGAAAAGGATGAGTTATAGAGCTCTGGAAAAATTATTGAATGATAAATATCTTGAGTTTCTGGATAAGGAAGCTATTGGCTCGCTTTCATATAATTCTGCTTACACTGTTATTACTGATATTGACAAAAATGTTTCCGGATTTATTAATATTCCTTATTTTGCTAACCCACAGGAATTGAGGAAAGAAATTGTAGATCTGCTTGTTACCCTGGCTAATTTGTATATCATAATGTTCCTTATCACTGTGATTATTGCTTATGTTTTATCCGAGCAGATTATTGCACCATTGAGGGAATTACAGGAAAAAATCAAACGCCTTAAAGTAGGACATAAGTATGAAAAAATTGATTATAATGGTAAGGATGAAATAGGTCAGCTGGTAGAAGAATATAATAATATGGTGGATAAACTGGAGGAAAGTGTCCAGCTGTTGGCTAAATCTGAGCGTGAAAGTGCCTGGAGGGATATGGCAAAACAAGTGGCCCATGAGATTAAGAATCCTCTTACTCCGATGAAATTGAGTATTCAGCTTTTGCAAAAAGCCTGGGAAAATAATGACGAGGATTTTGGGGAGAGACTTAATGAAGTTACGCGTACCCTTATTGAGCAGATTGAGAACCTGAGAAACATAGCAGAAGAGTTTTCCAACTTTGCTAAAATGCCTAAATCGGAAAACGAAAAAATTGATTTGGCTCAAAAAATTGAGAACCTGGTAAAATTGTATGAAAATATAAATAATGTTGAGGTAAAGGCTGTTATAAAGGATAGACCTGTATATATCTGGGCGGATAATAAACAAATATCTCGTGCTCTTATCAATTTGATTAAGAATGCTATACAGGCTATCCCCGAAGGAGTAAAGGGTAAAGTGGTAATAGAACTGGAGCGTAAGGATGATAAGGCTTTGGTAAAGGTCATTGATAACGGTACAGGTATTCCCGAAGAGGTACGCGGAAAATTATTTACTCCAAGTTTTACCACCAAATCTAGTGGTATGGGGCTGGGCCTGTCTATGGTTAAAAATATTGTACAGAATGCTCGTGGAAAAATTTGGTTTGATACTCAAATAGGAAAAGGTACTGTTTTTTATATTGAATTTCCTTTGTTTCAGGCAAATAATGCTTGATATTGCTTTGAGTTTTAAATAAATTTTATTTGGTCGTTATAAAAAAAATATTTTAGCTTTGTTTAATAAACCTCAAATTTCTTAAAAAAAATGGCTGAATTTATTCCTTTTGATGAAAATGTTGAAGTGCTCGGTACAGTTGTGAAAAATATTACTAAGTCTATTGACGTTATTTTTGAAAAACAGATGCTTAATATATTACGGATGTTTGATATTATAGAAGTTGATGAGGAAAAATGGTATCCATTGACTAATTTGCTCAAAGCTTTAAAATATATTAATGATGAGATAGGTCCAAACACCTTGTTTGCTATTGGTAAAGGTATTCCTAAAAATGCTATATTCCCAGAAGGTATTGATAATCTGGAGAAAGCATTAAATAGTATAGATGAGGCATATCATATGAACCACAGAGGTGGTGAGATAGGTTATTACAAACTTGTGGAATTTGATAGAGATGCTCGTCATGCTATTATGGAATGTTATAATCCTTATCCGCATCATTTTGATAGAGGGCTTATTACTTCAATGACAAGGCGTTTTCTTCCTGAGGATTCTATTTTTATTGAAGTGGTTGCCGATACTTCTCGGCCCACCAGATTGGAAGGTGCTGACAAGGATTGGTTTATTGTTAAATGGTAAAAAGAAATTGGTATGAAAAAGATATTTTTTATTGTTTCAATAATTTTTGTTGTGTCCGCCTTTTTCCTTGGTTGTAAAAAGACCAAGCAGGATATTATTGTATGGCGGCATATTAGTCCCAAAAATATGGTTAATGGCTATGGGGCCTATCATTTTATTTTGGCTGACCCCGATTCTGTACTTTATAGCGGAATACATGTTGCACGTCTTAAAGCCCATATATTCAATATTCCGGATACTGTGGAGATTATAAAATTCGGACATATATGGTCGCAGGTTAATCCTAATCCTACACTTGCCACTGCTTCGGTTGTTAATACAAGTGATTCTGTGAGCTTTTCTCCAGGCGACTCCGCAATTACTTATATATCCGATCTTGATGGCTTGCAGCTGGATACAGGATATTATGCCCGTAGCTTCTTGATTTTTAAAGAACTTAATTCTGGTCAGATAGATACTGCTTATAATCAGGTCGTTACTCACTTCCGTACGGCTGTGCCTAAGGATATATGGTTCTATCGCGGGGTGATGAAACAGGGTGGTGCTCCATTGGACTCAAGAACCGAAGCGGTTGTTGTACAGGTTTATGATGCTCAAAATGACGCCTATAAAGTTTATATGGGCACAGGATTTAATGGATATACTTTATTGGATGATTTTTATAGCTACGATCCGGAAAATAATACCTGGACCCAGGTGTCTGATTTCCAGGGTGGCCCAAGGTATAAAGCCGTGGCTTTTGCTATTGGTAATTATATTTATGTAGGCACGGGTAAATATAATCTCAGCGACACCTCTTATTCAGGAGATTTTTATAAGTATTTCTATCCTGCTAATAGATGGATTAGGAGTACTGGTATGCCTGAGAATACCGAGCGTTTTGACGCTATTGGATTTTCCATTTATTATAATAATCAATGGTGGGGCTATGTAGGTTTTGGCAGGAGGGCTACAGTACGCTCCGACGTATATATTTATGACCCGACAAAAGATTCTGATACCGGATATGTGGATCCATACCGTGTATGGACATTGAAGAGTTTTGGTATTGACGGCCGTACCGAAGCCGTGGCCATCTCTAATGGTACTATTGCTTTCCTTGGAGGGGGAAAGGATGCTAGCGGACAACCTCTTAATGATTATTATCTGTTTGACCCTAATATTGACCCGAATAATTTTAATAAAATCCTGGCTTCTGTCCCGTTTTATCCGCGTTATGATGCTGTGGCTAATTATGTGGAATTTACCAGGGATGGACAATTGCATAAATATTTCTTTTTGGGTACTGGTAAGTCAGATGATAATACCTATTATAACGACTGGTATGCTTATGACCTGAAGAACGGTGTTTGGCTTACCAAAAGCCATATCCATGAGGACTTCCTTGAGGGTTCGCCACGCGCGGGTGCGATATGTTTTGTAGTTAAGAAACAGCAAGTGGAACACGGTCTGAAAGTACGCATTTTTGTCGGTGGCGGAAATTATAAAAATCAAATACTTAATGACATCTGGGAATATCTACCATAATAAAAAACTTTTTATCTATGAAACGGACTGCTTTTTCTATAATAATATTACTACTTTTTAGCTTTTATGGCTTTGGGCAAAGTCAGAAAAATGAATATCGTTATCTATCTATAAAGCTTGGGCTTGTCAGTAGTATTGTCCCTTTGCCAGAAAGTAATCCTTATCTGTTGGCCCGTACGCCTTTTGGTGATATGGCTATGCAAGCGGTAAGGACTGTTAATTATACGCCTGGTGGCACTTTCGGACTGTTATACCATATTGATGCTAAGAATGATATGTTCGGAATTGTATTTGGTGCACAGATACAGAATTACGGTTATTCCGTTAAGTATATGACTGTGGATTCCAACTTTTTTACTCAGGATCAATATCGTTTTACTTCTGTGGTTATTCCATTCTTTATTAAATACAATCCAAGGAATCTTTTTGTTAATCAAGTATATATGACTGTAGGACTTAAGCAATATGTCAATATCCTTGCGCAAAACTATCAGACTTCTACATGGAATCAGGCTTATAATGTACGTAGTTTGCCCGGACCTGAATTTCATCGTATTTCCACTGCTGCATTTTTCGGTTTGAACTTTAATGTTTTTTATCTTGATGTTGATTACGTCTTTAACGGAGTAATAAATAAGAATTATAAAACGCTTACTTCTGAAGGGGTTGTGTCGCCATATCAGAATGTGAATTACAAAATGAAATTTTATATTACAACAGGATTGCATTTGCCACTAAACCGCTGGTTGACTGCACGTAATTGGACTGCCGAAAAAATCAGGCGACTGTTTAATCCTGTCAGATAATCTTTTTACCCTCGGAAAAATTTTTTCCGGGGGTAATTTTTAAATACGGATGCCATGAGAAAAACTATTTTCCTTGCTTTTATTTTCTTGCCTTTTGTGGTTTTTTCCCAGCACAGGAGTATTAATGACTTGCTCGTAAATGCAATTATGAATAACAACAAGGACTCTGTGGCATTGCTTCTTAGCCAGGGGGCCAATCCTAATTATGAAAATGAATACGGTGTTACTCCTTTGATGTTTGCTGTAGAAAATGCCAATTATGATATTATATCACTATTGTTGAATAAAGGCGCGGATATTAATAAAGTGCCTCCTTATGACCCGCCAGTATTGTCTTTTGCTGTAATGAACTATCAGGATTCTGTGCTGTCTCTATTACTGGATCGTGGTGCTAATCCGGATATTGCTGATTATTCCGGTCGTACACCCCTTTACTATGCTATTATCTACGGAAATCTTTATGCTGCCGACCAGCTATTATTCCACGGCGCTAATCCGGATACTCTTATTCTGGGCTGGACACCTTTGGAATTAGCTTCTTACTACAATGATACTGTAATGGTAAACATGTTGGTGTACTACGGAGCCGATGTTAACCGCCAGGATGATACCGGGTTTACAGCTTTACATGTGGCAGCTCAGTATGACTGTCTTCTTGCAGCTAAAGCTTTGAAAAAAAATGGGGCAAGAATTGATATTCTGGATAATAATCTGGCCTCTCCTGTGGATATTGCTGTGTATCAGCGTAGTTATCCTACGTTTGAATTTTTATTGAAACAAAAACCTGCTTTTGATAATTTTGTTGACCAACATTTTGATACTTACCAACTTAGTATTTTAGCACAGAATTATAAAGCAAAAAGATTACTGAAAAATTCAGGCTTTGCTCATAGATTTTATGCATTGGATTATCTTATTTCAATAAATCAATCATTGGGCTGGGCCGATTATTTTGTGGGTTTATCTTTAGGTCTTAAAGAATTAAATACAAATGTAGAATGGCAGGTGGGCTTTGATAAGCGGATTTTTGATAAAAGGGTTATGTTTGAAACCGGAGAAAATTCCTATTTGCAGCTATGGGAAAGGCGCTGGAGTGTTTTTTCAGAGTTAGATAAAAGTTTTTATATTGGAAGTTCTGGCAGGGTTAATCATTATCTGGGTTTGGGGCTTAGAGCCATGGTTAGTTATGCGGATTATCACGGTAGTTTCCGCAGAAGTACGGACAGATTTTTATCACCTGTTCTGATTTATTCGCTTGATTATTATCGTTTTATGACAGGATTGAAATTTTATTATATGTCAATGCCGTATGTCCAAAAAGTGCCCGTTTATATGAATTTTTTCCTGGCATATCGTTTGCCCGCTACTTATCACCTGACAATAGGTCTAAAGAAAAAGTCGCCTGTGATTTATGGAAGGAACTTTTAGACTAAAGCGCTTTGAAGTTTTGTATAACGACAGGGTTTTTAAAATCACTACTGATAGTATCTTACTGGGCGCCTATGCAGATTGCAATGAAGCCCGCACAATTCTGGATTTAGGCTGTGGTACAGGTATTATTTCTTTAATATTGGCTCAGAAAAATCCTCTGGCACGTATTTATGGCATTGATATTTCACGTGAGGCTTTTAATCTGTGTTCCAAAAATTTTTCTCTTTCCCCCTGGGCTGATAGATTGGAAGCCTTATATGGTGATATATCAGCTTATGACTTTGCCGGGATGAAATTTGATTGTATTATTTCCAATCCTCCGTATTTTCAGAATTCTTTACTTTCGGATGCAGATACAGATAGGACAGCCCGTCATGATATTAAGCTGGATTATAAAACATTATCCACAAGTATAGCTAATTTACTTTCCGACTGTGGATATGCATATATAATAATTCCGTATGATAACTTTGATATGTTAAATCAAGCTTTTAACTTTGAATACCTATTTTGTAGGGAGAAAGTGTTGATTTTTTCTGTACAGGGTAAAAAGCCCAAAAGGGTTATTTTGAAGTTTGGAAAGGGAATAAGTAAATGTCAGGAAAAATCTATTTTTATAAGGCATGGAAAAGAGTTTTCACAACAATACATTAATTTGACAAAAGATTTTTATATTAACTTTTAAAATTATTGATATGATTATAGCACAGCAGAAGAAAAGGGAAAATATTGTGGAATATATTCTTTATATGTGGCAGGTTGAAGATATGATTAGAGCTTTGGATTTTGATATGGAAAAAATAGATCAGTATATAGTTTCTAAATTTGACGTAAAGGATGATACGCGTGAGGCCATGCGTTTTTGGTATGAGAGTTTGATTGAGACTATGAAAAATGAGAATGTGGAGGAAAAGGGCCATATACAAGTATTGCAAGGTGTTGTAAAAGACCTTAATGATTTACATATCAGACTGATGAGGTCACCGTTCCATCAGGATTATCAGCAAGTTTTTAACAAGACTATGCCTTATCTTGCAGAATTTTTTAATAAATCTGAGAAAAGCAGGGAAAATAAATCAGTGATAGAAATTGCGCTGGAGTTTATGTATGGAATATGGATGCTGAAATTGAAAAAGCAGCCTATTTCGCAGGGTACCCAGGAGGCAGCTAATCAGGTGAGCGATTTTTTGTCTTTACTGGCTCTGAAATATCATCAATTTGAAACAGATGAAGATTTTTCCATCTAAAAATTATAATTATGTATAATTTTTTAGTAGTTGACAATTCTACGACTGTTCTGGACGTAATGGAGTTTACTCTGGAAAAATTTAATTATGCAGTGTTTTCTGCAACTACTTCCGGAGAAATATTTGATATTTTACATAATTATAAAATTGATGTAGTTTTGCTTAATGATGAGGTAGAGGATGTTAGCGGTATAGATATTGCAAGGAAAATTAAGCAAACTTATGATACAATCGTTTTGATTATGAGCTACAGCCAGAACTTGAATGAGAAATTGAAAGCCAAAGAGGCGGGTGTTAGTGGATGGGTGGTTAAACCTTTTATCCCAGAGCGCCTGGTCAAAATAATTATAAAAACTTTCTTTGCATAAATTGCTAAAATCTTTATTGTGAATATCTCTTATTTTTTTAAATTTGTAAATAATGGGAAAAGTCCACGAAAATGAAAAAAACTGACGCGAAAGTATTGAGTATATCCAAAATATTCCCTTCTTACACTGGATTGATTACTATTGCAGCGGTATTATATGTATTTCTGTTTATCTTTTTGTATTTCTATTTGCTTAAAACACCTATAACTTTTGGAACTTTTTGGGATTTTCATCTCAGGCATCCTGTTTTATTTTATGTGGAGATCTTACCTTTCCTTGTTTATTTCTTTACTGTTTATGTTATTAATGATTTTACCCGTCAGGTCAGGGATATTGAGGAGGACGTAATCTGGCTTAATGCAAAAAATCGTGCTATTTACAATTTTGTTGAGCAATTGCGTAGAGGAAATACTGAAGTGAATTTCAGTAATGAGTTTTTGCAAGACAGAGTTATTCAGTCTCTGGTATTATTGCGTGACGAGATAAAACGTTCGCGTATTGAGGAGGAAAAACGTCGTAAAGAGGAACAGCAGCGTAACTGGATTAACAAAGGATTAGCTGAGTTTAGTACTATCTTGCGTGAAAATGTGGATGATCTCAATAAACTTGCGGAAAAGGTTACCAGCTACCTCACCAAATATATGGATGCCAAACAGGCAGCCTTTTTCATTGTAACCGAGGAAAAAGGAGATAAGTTCCTGGATATGATAGCCTTTTTTGCTTATGATAGAAAGAAGTTTCCGGACAAAAGACTTATCTGGGGCGAAGGACTTATCGGGGCTGCTGCTATAGAAAAAAATATTTTGGTACTCAATGATACTACTGAAAATTTCGTGGAAGTTACATCTGGTCTGGGAGGGGCTAATCCCCGGGCTATCCTTATATCACCATTGATTGATGACGACGAAGTGGTTCATGGTGTACTTGAGCTGGCTTCTTTCAATAAATTTGAGCAATATCATGTAGAGTTTATAGAACAGGTATCCAAGAGTATTGCTTCTACCATCGCTAATATTAAGCGAAATCTCCAGACCCAGCAGCTGCTTAAAGAATCTCAGGAACAGGCTGAGATTCTTGCCAAGCAGGAAGAGAGGATGCGTCGCAATATGGAGGAATTACAGGCATTGCAGCAGGAGGCAGCTAAACAAAGTGAAGAGTTTATCAGTTTCACCAATTCTGTTAATAAGGCTTTCCTGAGAGCAGAATTTTCTAATGACGGTTTTTTGATTTATGCTAACGAGAATTTTGTTAATGCCCTGGGATATAGAGATTATTTTGAAATTGCTAACAAGCATTTTACCGTATTTTTGATTGAAACCGAGCGTGAGAGTTTTGATACTTTATGGCAGGATATCGTTGAAAATGGTAATGTTGTTGACAGGGACATGCATTTTGTGACTTATGATGGAAAAGACAGGTGGATTAGCTCAGCTTTGATGCCTGTAAAGACCAAGCAGGGAGAGCTGGTTAAAATATTGTTCCTTGGGCTGGATAGAACTCAGGAAAAAGAGTTTATTAATGAGCAGCTGGCTGCAATGCATTTTGCCGATAATGTAATTATGCGTCTGGGCCTGGACCTGAATGGAAACATTATTGAGGTAAATAAGAATTTCCTTGCCCTACTTGGATATAAGCAGGAAGAGATTGTTGATAAGCCTTTTACTGATTTGTTCTCAGTGGAAGAAGCTCAGGAATTTGGTCTTATATGGCGTAATATCTCCTCTGGAAAGGCACATATTGCAACCCATAAAATTATTACATCCTATAAAACCCATATCTGGTTAGAAGCTTATTATTTTGCTTATATTGTTGAAAACTCAATCCAGAAGATTATTGTTATTGGACTTGATGTTTCCGATAGAGTCAAAGCTCAGGAGGCGCTTAGACAAAAAGAGGAAGAGATCAGAACAAAAGACGAGTTGTTTGAGCAGCAGACAGCTAAGTTCAATGAGGAAAAGTCTAAGCTGGAAAGCAAATTGCAATCCGAACAAACTTTAAGATTCTTATATACAGGTTTATTTGACCAACTGGATCAGGCTGTTGTAATTATTGATGATACCGAACATATTGTTCTGTTTAATCGCTATGCCGAAGAGCTATGGAAAGTGAAAAGAGACGTTGTTCTGGGGAAACGTCTTAGTGCTTTGCTGCCAGAATTGCCTGAGGATGTCGGGCTGGATGATGTGAATTATTTGCTGGAATATTTCAATGCCACAAAACCTTTGCTTAATACTTCTCGTTTATCTTATATAATAGACAAAGCCGGAAATAGAGTTAATGTTGGTATTTACATTGTACGATCAGAATATTCCGGTAAAGCTCTTATAGCTGCTTTTGTTAAAAATATGGAGCTTTGATGAAGTGGGTTGCCCATATATTACTTTTATTGTCTTTGTTATTTTTTTCACTATCCGGGTATGGTCATGATACCCTTGTGCCTCCCTATGCTCAAAAAGGCGTTTTGGATTTGACAGAATGGAATTTTGATAATGGCGAAGTTAAGCTTATTGGAGAATGGGAGTTTTACTGGCATAAATTATTGACACCTGCTGATTTTAATCCTCAATGGGTGGTGGCGGATGCTTATGCATGGGTGCCTTATTATTGGAGTAAAATTACTATAAATGGAAAAAATATTCCAGATACAGGTTATGCAACTTATAGGCTTATAATTCTTTCCAGAGATAAAGGAAAAGTCTTGAGATTGTATTTTCCGCCGGTTAATTCGTCTTTTAAACTGTGGTGGAACGGTCAGTATTTAGGTGCTTCAGGTAAACCTGCAGTCTCTTCTTCTGCCTTTATTCCTTCAGTGCATTCTATTACTGCAGATGTTAAATTGGATTACCGTAATGAGCTTATTGTGCAGGTAGCTAATTATGCTCACCGTGAGGGAGGTTTTTTTACCCCTCCGGTTTTAGGTCTACCTGAGCAAATTTTTGCCAGGGTTAATATAAGCCTGATTATAAGTGCCATACTCTTTGGGGCTATTTTGATAATGTCCCTTTATAACTTTTTCATTATTTTCTTTTACCGTGGCAGTTTTGCTGCTTTTTCTTTCTTTATTTTTACCTTTTTGCTGGCTGTGAGGGTATTTATTGTTAATACTGATTTTGTCACCTCTGTATTTCCGAATATGACTTATGATGTTAAGTATAGGATTGAGTATTTTTCGTTCATTCTCTTGGCTCCTGCCCTGTATTACTATTTTTATCAGGTAATGCGTAGGGATAAATATGTGAGATATGCTTTGATCTTCTTGTTAGCTTATGCTTTTGTTGCTTCATTAACTCTTTTATGGCCTACACTGACTTTTACCAGATTATTGCCTGTTTTTCAACTTGTTGATATAATTTTTATCGTTTATGGAATTTACTTGATTATTAGACATTTAAAGAGAAAAACTCCGGGTATTTCTGTTTTGGCTGTAGCTTTCCTGGTATTATTTGCAGCTGTTATTAATGATATTTTGATGTATATGAGGGTTATTAATACTATTTCCCTTATGCCTGTTGGAATTTTTGCTTTTGTTCTTGGACAGTCCCTGGTTTTGGCAAAGATTTTTAGTGATACTTTTTATCAAAATATGAAGTTAAAGGAGGAATTGGAATATAATAACATTCATCTGGAAGATCTGGTCAAGAAACGCACAAAGGAGTTGGAGAGCAAGAGTCGTAAGCTGGAAAAACAAAATAGGTTACTGGAAGAGCAACGCACTGCTCTGGAGGAGAAAGATTATATTATTACTTCCAGCCTGGAATATGCTTCGGATTTGCAATCTGCTTTGATGCCGGATATTAATGGATTGAGTAAATATTTTGATTATTTTCTGCTCTTTATGCCTCGGGATATTGTTTCTGGAGACGGATTCTGGTTTAGCGATAAGAAGCCTGATTTTATTTATATTGTTCTTTTTGATGCTACTGGGCATGGGGTACCTGCTGCGTTCATTACTATTATTGCTACTTATCTTTTTAATTTTCTTATTGAAGAAAAACATTTAAAGGAACCTAATAGAATTCTGGACGAGCTGGATGCTGACATGAAAAAGTTTTTAGCCCGGCAGAAAACCGAAGGTATGGATGCTACTGTGGTGCAGATAGAGAAAGATAAAGACGAGCCTCAAATTAAATTTGCAAGTGCTAAAATGGATTTGTTTTATTTTAATTCCCGCACCAAGTTGGTCACCCGTTACCGTGGTACGCGCCGTTCGCTGGGATATGCTGTTATTTCTAAGAATCCGGAAAAGTTTTCAAATACTATTCTTACTTTTCATAAGCATGATGTTTTTTATATGACAACCGACGGTTTCATTACTCAGGTTGATAAGAATAAGCATAAGTTTGGAACAAATAATTTTATGGAACTTCTGCAAAAAATTGGTAGTGAACCCATGGAGGAACAGAAAAAAATCCTGCAGGAAACTATTGTGGAATACCTCGGAGATGAGAAACAAAGGGATGATATTTCCGTGATAGGTATAAAAAATTCCCGCCCAAGGGCTTAAAATTTTTTTTCATAAAAAAACTTTATTCAATCGTTTGCTTAATTTTTTTGTCTTTTAGCAAGATAAAAATGTTAAATTTGTTTTGTAATTCTTAAACATTTAAAGCTATAAAGCCATGAAAATAAAGAATATCTTTGCATTGGAGGTTTTGGACTCCAGAGGTAACCCTACTGTAGAGGTTAATGTAGAACTTGAAAATGGTGTGAAAGCTCGTGCACTGGTGCCATCAGGAGCTTCCACTGGCGAGAAGGAAGCTGTTGAGCTGCGCGATGGAGACAAATCCCGTTATAACGGGAAAGGCGTGCTTAATGCAGTGCGTAACGTTAATGAACATATAGCCAAGGAAATTGTTGGTATGAATGTGCTTGACCAGCGTTTGATTGATTATACTATGATTGAGATGGATGGCACACCTAATAAAGCACGTTTTGGTGCTAACGCTATCCTGGGCGTTTCGCTGGCTGTTGCACATGCTGCTGCAAAATATTTAAATATTCCGTTGTACCGTTATATTGGTGGTGTTAATGCCTCTCTCTTACCTGTTCCTTCTCTTAACGTTATTAACGGCGGAAAACATGCTGATAATAATGTGGACTTCCAGGAATTCATGATTGCTCCACATGGTGCTTCCTCATTTGCCGAGGCTATACGTATGGGTTCGGAAACTTTCCACGCTCTCAAATCTGTATTAAAGGACAAAGGTTACAACACCGCTGTTGGTGATGAAGGTGGTTTTGCGCCAGCTCTTAAATCTAACGAGGAAGCTATAGAACTTATCCTTTCCGCTATTGAAAAGGCTGGGTATAAGCCAGGTGAAGATATTTCCATTTGCCTTGACCCTGCTACCAGCGAACTGTGGAAGGATGGAAAATATTACTTCTGGAAATCTACCAAGGAATATAAGACTTCCGAGGAAATGGTTGAGCTGTGGAAAGAATGGATTAATAAATATCCTATTATTTCGCTTGAAGATGGTATGAGTGAACACGACTGGGAAGGATGGCAATTGCTCACTAAGGAATTGGGAGACAAAGTAGAATTGGTTGGTGACGATTTGCTTTGTACTAATCCAAAACTTTTGCAGGAAGCTATTGACAAAGGTGCTGCTAATTCCATTCTTATTAAGCTTAACCAGATTGGTACCTTGACAGAGACTCTTGA
This sequence comes from uncultured Bacteroidales bacterium, assembly GCA_964649975.1. GTDB lineage: Bacteria > Bacteroidota > Bacteroidia > Bacteroidales > S143-33 > S143-33. The sequence continues at coordinate 39,064 of CAZYSM010000009.1, forward strand.
AACAATGGAGCTGGCATTCAAAAATAATTATGGATGTTTTATTTCACACCGTTCTGGCGAAACCGAGGATGTTACTATTGCTGACCTGGCCGTTGCTACTGCTGCTGGTAAAATTAAGACAGGTTCGGCTTCCCGTGGCGAACGTATAGCCAAGTTTAACCAGCTTATCAGGATTGAGCACGAGCTGGGTTCAGCTGCACGTTTTGCCGGATTGAAGGCATTTAAGTATAACAAATAAATTTATAAAAAAGGTCGGTCTCCTGGCCGGCCTTTTTTGTTTTCATAAAAAACTTAAATTACTTGACTTTACAGTGGTAAGCTTTTATCTTTGCCATCCGAAATCCCGTCGTGAAGACGGCAAAATTGTAAAATTATGAAGAGACAAAAGAAAAATTTTAAGCAACAATCTAAAAATTCTACTCGCCCTAAAAGCTCCAAAGCTGATAAAAAAACTGTTGGTGACCAGGAGCTCATCCGTTTGAACAAGTTTATTGCCCATTCAGGTATTGCCTCCCGACGTAAGGCTGATGAGCTTATCCAGGCTGGATATATCACAGTGAACGGAAAAGTAATTACTGAGCTGGGATATAAAATCCGGCCCACGGATGATGTACGTTTTAAAGGAAAAAAACTTACAGGTGAGCGTCCGGTATATATCGTAATGAATAAACCCAAGGATGTGATAACAACGGCTTATGACCCTCAGGGACGCCGTACCGTGATTGATTTGCTCGGTGGTAAGGTTAAAGAACGTGTGTATCCAGTAGGGCGCCTTGACCGCAATACTACTGGTGTGTTGCTATTGACCAATGATGGAGAAATTACACGTAAGCTTACCCATCCCAGCAGTAAAGTGCCTAAGGTTTATATCGCTACTCTTAACCGTCCTTTGAAAAAGCGTGATTTGGATAGGTTGGTGGAAGGTATAGATCTGGAAGATGGCCGGATTTATGCTGATAGTGCTGCTTATGTTGATCCGGATGACAGGAAAAAGGTAGGTATAGAAATACATAGCGGAAAATATCATATTGTCCGCCGTATGTTTGCTGCAATGGGATACAAAGTCATCAAGCTTGATAGAATAAAGTTTGCTTTTCTGGATAAAAAAGACCTTCCACGGGGGCAGTGGCGTTATCTAACACCTAAGGAAATTGGTTTCCTCAAGATGATAGCAGGCCAGCAGCCTGTCAGTTTAAAGGAAAAAGCCAAAAAGCAATAAGACATATCCGGTTGCTAAGCCCTGATTTTTTACGATCCGCCCTGCGATATGGGGCGGATCGTTTTTTATTTTTTGATGAATTTAGCTTTGTATATGCCTCCTTGGGTTTTTATTTCTAATATGTATAATCCACTAGCAAGGTTCTGTGTGTTTATAGTAAATGTTTTCCCGGAGAATTTTTGATTAATAGGATATTGTTTCCCTGAGGCATCGGTTAATGCTATTTTATTAATTGTTTCCTGACCATTATAAGTTACTGTTATGTAATTATATGCGGGATTTGGATACAGGACAATGGTCTTTTTCCCGTCAGACGGTTCTATCTGGTTAATTGCTTGTTTTTGTACTATGATATAGAAGTTCGTTTGAGCTTGAGATCCATATGGATCTTTAGCTGAAATACTCATTTTATAGGTGCCAATATCACTTTCTTTTGGAGTTAGAGTAAGCATTAAAGGATCTTTTGTAATTCTGATGAATTCTGGAATGGAAGAACCATCAGCCATATTTATTTTATACAATAGTTTGTTGCTATCGGGATCCTCAAATATTTGAGGTATTTTATATTTATAGCTTTCTCCTGTAAATACAATTATATCAGGAATTTTTCCGACCACTTTTGGAGTATCATTAGATTTTTGTATGGTTATAGTAATATCTCCTTGTCCCTGTGCATTAAACCTGTCGTTTGCGATAATTTTAAAGTTATATTTGCCAACTTTTGAAGGAATACCCGAAAATGTTTTTGACGAATCGTTATATATTAGCCATTGTGGGAGTAGTGAAAATGTAGTATCAACAATTTTATCATTGTAGTCGGGATCATACATTGGTGGTAATGAAAATTTTATTTGTTGGTTAACCAGGCCAAATATTTCTTTATTTGCAATTATTGGAGCATGGTTTAATGTAAAGTGTAATATAAATCTATCATTGAAATGTCCCTGCGAAGTAACAAAGGTATATGATTGTTTTTTTAAGTTTATAATAGTATCTTTTACTTTGTCCTCCAGATAAATATTATTAACCTGGTCAAAGTCATCAGCATTTAATCTGATTGTTAAAGTATCATCCGGTGATGTATATCCCAGGAATATATCTGTATAATCTGTTTGTGGATTATCCGAGGCAATGGCCATAGAGTATTGTTTATCAGGAGTTAAGAAAAATAATGTAACATTATATTTATCTGTAAATTTCTTGATAGCATCATATTTTTTATCAAAGAATTTTGTTGCATCATCAACTAATCTATATATAATTTCATCCTGATTATTTTTGTCGCTGATTGATAATTTAAACATATTTTTTGACCTGGTTGTAGATTTCTTATAGAATGCCTGGTTTCCGTGTACGCAGTATTGAGGACTTATTATTATCTGTGTCCCATCGGTATATGCTTTAACAAAGAAAGCCTGGCCCATAGGTACTATATTTGTGGCATTATTAGTACCTACCCCTGTTGCTGTTCCATTACTCGCAACATAATATCGATAGTTGGATTGTTGTCCAGTTTTAGAAGCATCATCAAAGAAGTAAAAGGCCATTTCTACATCTCCATTCTGGAAAGCAGGCTGATTTACCAGCTGATCCAGGTCAAGAGAGCATGGATAGGGATTACTGATTAAATTCCATCCTTCATAAGCTACGTCCGAAGAAGGAGTGTTATGTAATGTTATTGTATATGAACCTGTATTTAAAGTATCCTGGTAATTAATTGTGGTTTCGTAATAATAGTAAGCATAGCCTATGGCAGAGAATAAAGTATCTTTTTGATATTTTATCCAGGGTGAGTAGTCTGATAGCCCCTGCCATGATTTTGTTGCATCCCATACATAAAAGTTGTTAGTATTAAAAAGGTTAATATTCGCACCTTTTACTGGAGGTCCAATATAATGCCATTGGGTTCCGGTAAGATAACGTTCTACCGTGGCCCTTACGTTAGGAGTATTCTGTATTAATGAACCATCCCCGGAGCTGGTAGATTTTATGGTTAAGCCATTGATACCTTCTTTGTTAATTGTTTTTCCGTTGACAGTAAGAGCTTTCCCTTCCGGTATTACAAGAGAGGAGGTGTTGATTATAAGGTTTTCTGTATAAGTAGGGTTGTTTGCGTCTCCTGTTATATACTTATTGCCAGTTCCTTCAAGGATTAAGTTTCCGTATTTCCAGTTATAGATGTTTTGATTGGCTGATCCGTTATATTTAACATAAGAAGTTGCTGCAAGGGATACTGTATTAGCCGAAATATTACCAGAATTAATTTTAATTAATGATTTTCCGCTGGCAGATAAATTAGCTGCTGAGACACTACCTCCTTCCATGCTAACAATAGCGGAGTCAGTGCTGTTTTCTCCTATAATTAACGAAGTGGAAACATTGAAATTACCTCCGGAGGAAATGGTTAGTTGAGCTTTATCCTGTAAAGTGATAGATTTTACTTGTATAGCAGAGTTGATATTCGGATAATTAGGACAACCTGACGGTATTATGACATCATCATCAGAAGAAGGAATAATGTTGTTTTGCCAGTTAGATGCATTATTCCAGTTTTGGTCTACTGAACCTGTCCATACAATATTTATGACTTGTGATTTAGAGGCTTGTGGGGTATTTCCGTATGCTCCCAGATTTATTCTATTTCCGCTTTGTGGTTCCATGAAGTAGTCGGAAGCAGGATCTCCTGCGTCAATACCTGGTGATGTGGCGGCGTCAGTTGTCCACGAGCCATTATTTGCCGTTAATGGTGGCCATTCTCCACTGTGGTATGAACCGTAAACTGATTGTATATGGAAGTCGCGGGCAGTGGTATCAACGAATAACGGGTTAGAAGAAATATCATTTGTGCCGGCATTTGTCCAGTCTGCCAACGAAGTGATATTATTTCCGTTTTCCTTTATTAGGTTTGTATTTCCCCAAGAATAATAGAGGTTATAATCGCTGGTATATGATGCATTATTTTCTATTTGGATGGCAACATAATCGCCATTATTTTTAGATGTGAATATATTATTACGGATATTGTATCCGCTACCAGAGAGTAGGTGCAGGCCAGCCCCATATTGTCCACTGATCCCAGTCTGATCGCCTGTGACTTTATAATCATCGGCTATCCACCAGTAGCTTGTAGAACCTTGTCCTGACACATTTATTACATATCGTATATACAAGCTATCACTACCTGGGGTGATACCAGAAGCTTCTCCATAAGTATATTGTCCCACATCTCCTGATAAATCAAGGAAAGTAGTCCAGTTTGTATTATCAAAGCTATATTCTGCTTTAATGTACTCACTGCTAAGCATATATCCATCATTTCTCCCCCATGTAGATATGGTAAGATTGGTATATCCAGATACATCAATTGCATATTTTTTATAAATAGTATTGTCAGTATATGAACCAATTGAATGTGTAGGACTTACATAATAATTGGGCGACCCAGAATAATCTATTATACTGCCTCCAGAATTTGTCTGATACCAACCTGGTGCTCCGCTTGTTTCAAAATCTTCATAATATATTGTGACATTTTTTAAGGCAACAACATTATGTCCATTGCCATAAGTTGTGTTATTTATTACAGATGTGTTATCAGAGGCCTCTATTTTAATACCATCTCCATAATTATCATAAATGAGATTATTTAAAATTTGCGAGTTAGAAGCATTTTTGAGATATATTCCATCGCCATCAGATGTATTTGTAATGCGATTATATTTTATGATATTGTAAGTTCCCTGAGAATAGATGTCTGCTGTAGTAGCATTTTTGATGTCAAACCCGGAGAATTCGCAGTAATTTAAAGAGTTATTAATTCCATAGTTCAAGCCAGTTGCGTCAATAGTAGGATGTTCTCCATTGGCAGCACGTATAATTAAATAATGGTTTGCATCAGGATTTAGTCCTGTTGGTGGCGTTATAGTTTCCTGATAAGTACCATTATATACTTCAATAACTTTGGCCGTATCAAAAGCATTACTCTGCCACCAAGAAGAAAGTCCGTTTAGTGCAGATGTTATGGATGGATGCATATCTGTGCCGGTACCTACAGGAATAATATTTCTGGTTTTTACATTAAAAGTATATGAGGTCGTGCCACCATTATTTGTAACTTCAAGGTTAGATCCAGAGTAAGGAGCAGGATTGAAAGTAGCTGTTATTGTATTACTATTAACAACTGTATAATTTGCAGCGTCAATACCACCAAGTTTTACTGATGTAATGTTATTGAAATAATTTCCATTTATTGTTATCGTACCTCCTAGATCTGCATAGATATATGAAGGTGAAACAGAAGTTATTTGAGGATCATGAATTAGAGTAGTTGAACTTGCAGTTGCACCTGGTATTAGATAACAGTTGTCCACAGTATTATATTCATAAATTGCTACGTAATATTGTTGACCTTCTTGCAGTCCGGTTACTGTAACTGAATTGCCACTTCCGTTATATACTACATAGTTTCCTGCACCGATTTGGTCTCCGTTTCCAAAAGTAGAATTGGCATTATATGTATTTCCTGATACAGGATCTGTATTTACATTACTTCCCTGTCTCATGACAACCAGTACTGCATCTCCTGTTCCTCGTGTCCACTGTATTGTCATAGAGTTGTAGTCTGGGGTAAATTGTATGTTTGAAGCTTGAGTGGAAGGCGGGGTGCATACCTGGTCCCCCCAGATACTAAAGTCATCTATGGCTATATCGCCTGCATAGTTATTACCTGTGGTGGAAGCTATACGTATTATTACATCGGGTTGTTGGTCTATAGCTGATAAATTGGCAGAAGCTTTAAACCAGCTGCTCCCCTGATTTCCAGAAATTGTGGTGGAGCTATTGCCTGTACTTTGCCAGGTAACGTTTAAGTCTGTCCAGGTATTTCCTCCATCAGTAGAATAAGAAACAGGACCTAATGTACCGCAATCTGATCCATTCATACAATAGTAAAATTCCATCTGGCAGTTTTGCCAGTTTTGTAGGTTGAAGTGAGGGGTTAGAAGATATACGTTTATATTATAAGCTCCAGAAACTTCGGTATATAGATATTTTCCTGTTCCTGAGGTATGGTCGCCGTTAGGACCTGTACCGGAAGAAGGGGTTTCTCCTTGATTAACACTCCAATCAAGATTACTTTCTGTCTCATCATTAGTCCAGCATTGTTCCAGGTTGACAGATGTTCCGCTATATCCTATACTGAGAGAAAAATCATCAAATGTTTGTGTGTATGGTAATTGATTATTCCATACGTTGATGGTAAGTTTCAGTGTGTCGTTATTTTGATTCTGGTCATTTCCTCCGTTTATGTTGTAAATATAGGCTTTTAGGCTATGTGTACCATATGTAAGAGTTATTGGACTAAAACTTACATTTACACTTTGCCCCTGGGATAATGTACCTGTCCAATTTTTTGTTTGTATTGCACCTCCGTCTATTTGATAAGCTATGGTAAAACTTGTAATATCCTGATTACCTATACCACTTATTTGAAATGATGGTGTAATGGAGGTTTCATCACAATATTGATCAGCAGGTTCTATAATTTTTGATAAGGCAGCATCAAGATTCGGTGGTTGATAGCAATCAGATACCCATATACCACGTCCATATGTGGATGCGAATAATTTGGTATTAGCCGGATTATTGTTGTCATAATGAAAATCAAGGTCTGTAATTGAGACAAATGGAATACCTGTATTGAAAAGTTGCCATGGATTATTGCCATATTTTACCCATATTCCTGCGTCTGTGCCGACGTAAACTTCATATACCGAAGTATTTTGTTTATTAATGGCTATAGCACCTGCTGGTACAGGAGGGAGACCATCAGATATATTTTGCCAAGTTTGGCCTCCATCAAATGTTTCATACACTACATTATTATCATAGCTGCCCATACATACATAAACATGGTTATAGTCGTTAGGGTCTATAGCTATATCCGTGACTTCATTAGGAGGTAAACCATTATCACTGACTTTAACATAGTTATGGCCCGTATTGTCAGAACGCCAGACTCCAGAGGGACTTGATGCCCATATAACCAGATTATTACCATCGTTATATACGTCCAATGCAGTCATATAATTAGTTCCGTCCAGGGCTGTTCCTGTCATATCAGTATTTTGGCTTCCGACGTATTTTTCTACTCTGTCGGTTCCTATGTATATAGTGTTTGGTTCTCGTGGGTCAGCCTGGAGAGGTCCTGCCCATTGGGCATTACCGCTAGCGCGTATAGATTGAGGAGAAGAAGCCCATTTATCAGTTGTATAGTCAATTTGGAGGCGGACGTAAGTGCCCCATTGAACATTATCATCTGTGGGATCAATGTCACAGTTCATTCCGTCACCGCCTTTAACATCCTGCCACAATGACGCTCCAGCATCTAATAATTTAGTTCCATTATCTTGTAAGCCAGCAATTACTTCGTCTGCTACGTTATCAGCTACGCCTATTCCATATACTTGTCCGTTTACAAGTCCGGCAGTAATATTAGTCCAATTGCTATTTTTACCAGCAGTTGGATTATCTGAATATTGTATTCCTCCATCGTTTACGTCAAATAAACGGTTATCCGAAGGACGGAAATATGCGTTATGATGGTCGGCATGTATAACAGGTGCACCGACAGTATTATAATAGCTATCAGAAGTCCAGCAAGTAACAGGGTTAAAGCTATTTCCTCCATCGGTGGATATCCAGGAGTTTACCCCGCCGACATACAAAACATCCGGGTTTGTATTGGATACTGCCAGAGCTACGTCATAGAAAGCCTGTCCTCCTTGACTAACAGTTCCTCTCGTGTCCCAAGAATATAAGTTATGATTGTTTGCCTGGCCATCCCATACCATTGTCCATGATTGGCCACCGTCAGTTGATTTATAAATACCGTATAATCCCATGTCAGATGCATTGCCAGTAATTATATAAGCTCTATTAGGGTCGCTGGGAGCGATAGCTACGTCACATCGGAATTCCGAAGAGCTACCATTGAAAGTTGCGTTCCATGTCTCTCCATCGTCTGTTGAAAGAAAGGCTTTGGGGGCAGTTCCGTAAGTTGTAGCAATAAGATGCCCTGGATTATTATTTGCTGTGGAATTAGGTATTAGCTCCATATCAATGAAGTTTCCACTTTGTTTAAGAGTCCAGGAGTTTCCAGCATCAGTAGATTTGTATATACCTACAGAAGTAGCAGCCCAGATGGTATTTTTATCATTGGGGTCAATAATAATACGGCTTACTTTAACCTGTTCTTTGGGTTTGAAAGACAGACCTGTTTTTACCCATGTTTGTCCTCCATCAGTAGTTTTAAGAATACCTATTGAAGGATCATCAAGGGCATCCCTGTCTCCAGTAGCAATATATATTACAGGGTTTGTAGTAGCATCATAATCCGGGGGTAGAGCAATGTCACTCACACCAAGTATTTGGTTATTATCAGTTAAGCATGTCCATGTTTGTCCTCCATCTGTTGTTTCCCATACACCGCCTGCCGGGGCTCCTATCCAGAAATGTAAGTCGTTATTGGGATCAAAGGCAGCGCAGTTTATACGTCCTGTTCCTCTGTCGTTAAGGTCTATGTTAGCTGGGCCCAAAGATTGCCAGGTGCCGCCAACGGATTTTATTCCTTGAGATTGCATTTGTTTTATTACATCAAAGGCAAGATAATCTGGAAACTCTTTAGTTATAGGATTAACTCTTGATTTCCAATACCATTCCCATCTTTTAAATTGAAAATAGCCCGGAATAGATTCTTCGTTTAATTCATTGCCTTTTTTGAGTAGGTAGGGATGTAATTCTTTATAGTCTTTTACATATCTACTAAAAGCCTGTCGGAAATCAGTCAGTGTATATGTCTCTTTTTTAGGAAGGTATTTGAGCCATGGCTGTGCATAGCTATCTACAAAAAATAAAATAAAAATTATTCCAGTAAGAATTATTTTAATTTTTCGTCCCATGGTTTGAATAGGTTAAATTTTGACGAAATTATTAATTTTATCTTTAATTTTACGAAAATAGTATGTTAAAAGTTTGTAGTTATCAGGATATTTTGTCAAGAAAGGCAGTTTTTACTGATTATCTCCTTTGTCCGTTTTTCCATTTTTCTTCCGATATTTTATTGCCGGCTTTGTCGTAGAATATCCAGCGTCCGTGTTTCTGTCCATTTTTATATTTTCCCTGGACCTTTATCTTTCCGTCAGGGTAATAGATTGTTATATGTCCGTGTTTTTGTCCGTTTTTGTATTCTATTTTAGCTTTTATTTGTCCGGAAGGATAGTATTGCAATAGGACACCGTTTATTTTGTCATCTTTGATGTAGAATTCTGTTAGTTTGGAGTTAGCTTTGTTGTCGTAGAAGATTTGCACAATGCCGTTTAGTTTTCCGTCCTGGTCAAAGGCTTGTAGGGTTTTGATATTTCCGTCGGGATAAAAAGTTTTCCACAGTCCAAAAGGTTGGCCATTGCGTATTTCCCCCTGCATCATTGGTTGGGTAGTGTTTGGATAGTAGATGGTGATGTTTCCGTTGGTTGGCAGGCTGTCGTTGAGTTTGATTTTAAATTTCAGGCTATCTATTTGTTGTAGAATATTCTGTATTTGTGCTTGTTTTTCTGTTTGTTTTATAATCAAATCCAGTTTTGCGTCCGGGTCGTAAACGGAGTTAATTTTTATTTTCATGTATTGCTTGTCTGCTATTAGTTGCAGACCATTGAGGCTGAAGCCTGTTATCAGGTCTTTGTTTTCCAGAAGGTTTTTCTTATCAGCCGGAGGGGCCAGAACGATCATATTTTTAAAAAGCAAGGGCATATTTATATAAGCATAGAGGGTGGAATTAGCAGAGAAATAAGACATAAAATCATTGAATTTCTCGTTATTAACAAGCGTATAGCCGTTGAGGTAATCGTCAATGACGTATTCCAGGGTTATTGGTGAATTGGAAAATACCACAAAGTTTTCAATTATGGTGAAATATGGTTTTTCTATCTGATTGAAAAGCTTTCCGAAGAATAGTTTGAAGAAGCCGTTTATTTTGAGGTATGAAATTTTGAAGCCTTTGTAATCAAATTCCTTGAATTTAAGTGGAGTAATTTTGTTTATTTTGGAGGTGAGGTAATCCAGTTTTTCTTTTGCCAAAATGGGGTTGGATGTATGGATTGTTATAACAATGTCCTGCGCTCTTTTGCCATATTCTGGTGTGAGTTTATATAAAGCGATTTCTTTGCCTATCCAGCTGAATATATCCTGTTCAATATTGATGTTAAGAGTTTTTTTCAGGATGTTGACTGCTTTTTCCATTTCGTAGGCCTGGCGTGGGTCTTGCTTTTTTATTGTATTTAAGAGCTGGTGGTAGAATTTTGTATAATCATTAAAGCTCAGGGCAATTTCGGCTGCTGCCTGGTCCGACATAATGGTATAGCTTTTTAATTGTCCGGGTTTTAGGGTGTTTAAACCAGAGAAATATCCGTAAGAGGTGTCTATGGCAACACTGCCTTCCAGTGATAAAAGATTGTCTTTTATATTGAGGTTTAATACTGCATAGGTTAGTCCATTGGATAGTTCATTAATGAGCGGATCGTCGGCTATCTGGAACGTGCGGATAAAGTCATCCAGTTCTCTGAAATTGACATATATTTTTAGCAGGGATGGGAAGTTTTCTTTTTGCAGTAAATCCATGAAGATAGGATTTTGTTTCCATAAATTTCTGGATAGGGCGGAAAGTGACGCCCTTATTATTGCTTTATTCATGCTAATAATCAATAGGTTATCTGTAATGCTGATATAAATTTTTTGATATTGGTCAGGCAAATACACCATTTTGTAAATAGTATAACTGTGTTTTTTATCCGGACTAAATTTTGTTTTAAATGTCTTGTAATCAGGGATATTATATAATGCCTGTTCAATGATATTGGAAGCTTTCCCCAGTTGTTTAATATCTACCACGTATAACATATCCCATTTTCCATCCATAACAACTATAGAAGCCAGCAGAGGGCGGTTATTAAAAAAATTTTTGGGCAGGGAAGTGCTACGGATATATTTATCAATGGTATTGAAATCCTCCTGTATGTCTGCAAAATATTTAGTTTTAACAAGGTATTGCCAGAGTTGGCTCCTGGATATATTGTCATAGGCTTTGTAAAGATCGTCTGTGCGGATAATGACAAAAGCATTGGAAGGTATGGCATTGAGCGCAGCTATCTGTTTCTGTTTCACAAAGTATTTGAGGTAAATGAAATATCCGCCTGCTGCCAGTAATACAAGCAAAAACAGAAAAAATATTATTTTAAACAATTTTTTCATGGCTGGTAGCTTTTTGTTTACATTTTAAGTTTATTAATTTTAGAGTAAAATAAAAAATTTCAAAGCTATGAAAAAGGTATTTTTCTTTGTTTTGTTAGGACTGATAGCTCTGGGTGGATGTAACAATGGGCAGAAACAGACTTATAAGAAAATAACTGATTCCAGGTCTGGTAAGCCAATGTTAGTGGGAAAGGTGGGACGTGATGTGCTTTTCTCAGAACCATTCAGGCAGTGGGCACAGCAAGGATATGATGATTATCAGGTGGATACATCTGCTTTGGATACAGTTAAATTACCGGACTTCAAAATGGTTATAGTCATGGGCACCTGGTGTCCCGACAGCCGGCGTGAAGTGCCCCGTATGTTCAAAATACTGGATTATTTACATTATCCTTCCGATAGTGTAGAGATTTATTGTGTGGATAGAAACAAAACTGCTGGTGATTATGATATTAGAGACCTGAATATTGAGCGTATTCCTACATTTATCTTTTATGTTGGCGGAAAGGAAAAAGGGCGTATCATTGAGTCGCCTCACAAGAGTCTTGAGCAGGATATGGTAGAGATTCTGGTAAAATAACGTTTTCTCATTCCCCGGCTGACTAATGTCATTGATTTATCCGGAAAGTTTATTGATTTTTCGGATAAAGTTAAACAGGACTTATGTCGGTCGGGGATATTTTAAACAAAAAACATCTGACCCGTCGGGACATTGTAAGGCTTTTGCAAACGGACGGGGAGGAACTAAAACAGCTATTTGATCATAGTCGCCGTGTGCGGGAAGAGAACTTTGGCCGGAGGGTTTATTACCGGGCTATAATTGAATTTTCCAATATTTGCCGCAAGGATTGTTTGTATTGCGGTATCCGCCGGAGCAATACCAGTGTGGTCAGATACAGTTTAAATGACAGGCTCATCCTGGATGCTGTGCGTTTTGCTTTTGATAACGGTATTTATTCTATTGTTTTACAGTCTGGTGAACGCACGGATAAGGATTTTATCCGCCGTGTAGGAAGACTGGTTTCGGAGATAAAACGTATTTCTGGTGGCAAAATTGGTATAACCCTTTCGGTAGGAGAGCAGACTTATCAGACCTATAAATACTGGTATGATCTCGGATCTCATAGATACCTGCTGCGTATTGAAGTATCTAACCCGCAAAAATATAGTCTTTATCATCCCAGGGATAAGTTGCATGATTATCATCAAAGGCTGGAATGTTTGTATTACCTTAAAGATATTGGTTATCAGGTAGGAACAGGGGTGATGATAGGGCTACCGTTCCAGACACTGGAGGATTTAGCTGACGATTTGTTGTTTTTCCGGGATTTTGATATTGATATGTTGGGCATGGGACCTTATATTGAGCACCATCAGACGCCTTTGTATGAGTTTAGAGATAAACTTTTGCCTCTTAAAGATAGATTGATGTTAACAATGAAAATGAATGCTATTTTACGCATATTAATGCCGGATATTAATATTGCTGCTACCACTGCTTTACAGGCAATAGATCCATTGGGAAGGGAAAAAGCTCTGGATGTGGCTTGTAATGTTATTATGCCTAATGTTACGCCAGACCACAGGAATGATTATCTTTTGTATGAAGGTAAGCCTTGCACTGATGAAGGTGGCGATGCTTGCGTGGAATGTCTGAATAAACGGTTGAGAATGTATAATTTGCGTCCTATAATGGAGGATTGGGGCGATTCTCCGCATTATTTCCGCAGGATTAAACAACAGGTTTAAAAAAATACGCCGACCACAATGGCCGGCGTATTTTTTATTATTCAACGATTTTCATTTCGTTGATGAGGCGTTTATCACCACCGTATTTATCAATGAGGAAGAGCACGAAACGGATGTCAACGCATATTGTACGCTGGAGGTCTTCGTCGTATTCAATATCTCCGCTCATGGCTTCCCAGTTTCCGTCAAAGGCTAGACCTACAAGCTCCCCATTGCCGTTAATAACTGGACTTCCGGAGTTTCCGCCAGTGATGTCATTGTTTGTAAGGAAACAAGTAACTATTGTGCCAAGTTTTTTATCTGCATAGCGTCCATAGTCCTTTGTTTCAATGAGTTTGCGCAATTTTTCTGGAACAATGAATTCTTTTTCGTTTGGTGTGCCTTTGTAATGCTTTTCTTTATCAAGATAAGTGTCAATTACAGTGAAAGGCTTGAAATAGTGTGTTTTCGGATCATAGGAGTCTGTCGTAGTATAGAAGTCTGGATTAGCCTGATGATAATATCCTTTGACTGTGCCATAAGTAAGACGTTCGGTAGAATTAGCATCCGGATAGAACAGATAGTTCGGGTCTTTTTCTTTCATCATTGCCATATAACCCTTCATAAACAGGCGTCTACCTTTTTTGAGTTTGTTATCGTAGGGTTCTTTTTTGCTCTGGAGGTCAAAATAAGTATTGAGAACTGATCTGGCCAGTTCCATTCCCGGGTCGGCCATAATTTCCTGAATATCGTTTTTCTTGATAGTATTGATAAAGCGTTCTTTGTCTGTGAGGAAACTTTTGGCATATAGCTCATTGGCATAAGTCTGGAAACCACCTTTTTCTTCAATTGTCTTGAATACATCCGGATAATACTCAGGTTTTACGTTATCCTTGTATAGCTGGAATAGTTTGATAAACAGTTCTTTATCTACTTCCGGGGTATAGTTTTCAAAGAATTCGTCAGCATATTTAAGTAATTCTTCCTTGTCTTTTTTAGCTTGCTGAGCGTCAGCCTGTGGATTGAGTGATTGCATAACACGCAGGGCCAGACGTGTGATTTCTGGACCAAGATAAATAGCTTCAAACCAGTAGTTCATTGCTACGTCAAGGTCTGATCCTTCTTTTATCGCTTCTTTAATCATTTTCAGAGCCTGGCCGTATTCTGCTTTGCGTTTGGGGTCTGCATTAACCCATTTTTTGAATTCTTTCTGGATTTTCCGTTTTTCTTTAACAACCTTCAGGCGTTTAAGGTCGCGGTTTTGACCAATAGAATATTTGTAGTAATTGGAGCTTGAGGCATATTTGGAAGCATACTGCAAGCGGATTTTCGGGTCTTTGTCCATATAGCTTTTGAGGATAGAGAGCTTTTCTGATCTTACCTTAATACGGATAGCGTTTTCGTGGTTCATTACGTTTTTAACTTCCCATGTTGTCAGATAACGGCTTGTGCTTCCGGGGAAGCCCATAATTTGTGTGTAATCCCCTTCTTTGAGACCTTTGAGGGAGATAGGCAGATAATATTTTGCTTCCAATGGTATGTTATCCGGTGAATATTCGGCAGGACTTCCGTCAGGAGCAGTATAAATACGGAATATAGAGAAGTCGCCAGTATGGCGTGGCCACATCCAGTTGTCAGTATCTCCTCCGAATTTTCCTATTGCCTCGGGGGGTGCGCCAACCAGACGTACGTCTTTGTAAACCTTGTAAACAAAGAGGAAATACTGGTTACCGTCAAACATTTCTTTGACCTCGGCTTCGTATCCATTATCTTTTGTAGCTTCTTTTACCAGACGGTTGGATATCTTGCGGATAACAGCTTCTCTTTCGTTTTCGCTCATCTGGTCATTTACTTCAGCCAGTACTTTATCGGTGACATCTTCCATCCTTACCAGAAACCAGGCTGTCATACCCGGCACAGGTAATTCTTCTTCGTAGGAAGTAGCCCAGAATCCATCTCGCAGGTAGTTGTTTTCCAGTGTACTAAGCTGTTGCAGAGCATGATATCCGCAGTGATGGTTCGTAAGCATCAGTCCTTTGGGGGATACCAGTTCCATTGTACACATTCCGTGGTTCATTGCTGCCACGGCGTCTTTCATACTGGAGTGGTTAATACTGTAAATGTCTTCCGGGGTCAATTTGAACCCCAGGGCTTTCATTTGTTGATAGTTTTTTCCGATGAGGGAAAGTAGCCACATCCCTTCATCCGCACGTGCGGACGAGAAAACAAGTACAAAAGCAATAAGTATTGTCAGTAGCTTTTTCATAATGGTAATTTTACAGTTTAATGATTATTTCCTAACAAAGGTAATTGCTTATTGATTTCTATGAAAACTTTTGAAATAAAAAATAAAAAAAATTTAGGCAGTGTTTTAAAATTCAAAAAGTTTCTTAATTTTGTGGACTAAATGTGCAGAAGTGAAAATAATTTCATAATAGGCAAAATTAAAAGTTAAAAGAAAAGGATTATGAAAGTTTACAAAACACAAGACATTAGGAATATTGCTCTTGTCGGTAGTGCTGGTTCGGGTAAAACCATTCTGGCCGAAACTATGGCTTATGCTGGAGGTGTTATTACCCGTAGAGGAGAGGTAGAAAAGCATAACACCATCTCTGATTTCAAGGAAGTTGAGCACAATCAAGAGCATTCGGTTTACACTTCATTACTTTATGCTCCGTGGAAGGATAAAAAAATTAATATTCTGGACGCCCCGGGTAATGACGATTTTATCGGTGGCGCCGTTACTGCTATACATGTGGCTGATACAGTGGTATTGGTACTCAACGCTCAAAACGGAGTAGAGGTTGGAGCAGAGAATGCATGGCGTTTTGCTGCTGATAAAAATAAGCCTGTTATTTTGCTGGTAAATCATCTTGACCACGAGACTGTTAATTTTGAGAAAACTATTGAGGAGGCCAAGGAATATTTGAGTTCCAAGGCTGTGTTGTTGCAGTATCCGGTTAATCCCGGTTCTGGTTTTGATGCTGTTGTGGACTTGCTAAAAATGAAGATGTTGAAATGGGAAGGTGACGGAGGAGATGCTCAGGAATTGGACATCCCGGATAGTGAAAAAGATAAGGCTGAAGATCTGCGTGAAAAATTGATTGAGGCTGCTGCTGAAGCTGACGAAAGCCTCATGGAAAAATATTTTGAGGAAGGCACTTTGAGCGAAGAAGAATTGATGAACGGACTGCGTCAGGGGTTTATTAATCGTGAAATTTTCCCAATTTTCTGTTCGTCTGCCAAAAAAGATTATGGTGTACGCCGTTTGATGGACTTTATTGTTAATGTTGCTCCGGCTCCTAACGAGATGCCCCCTGCTAAAACTGTTGACGGAAAAGAAGTACCTGTTGATCCCGAAGCTCCAACTTCTTTGTTTATTTTCAAGACTACCAGTGAGCATCATGTTGGCGATGTTCTTTTCTTTAAGGTGATGAGCGGAAAGCTTACTGAGAACCAGGATTTGATTAATCAGCAGAAGCAGTCAAAGGAACGTGTGGCTCAGATTTTTGTTAACCTTGGAGGTAAACGTGATAAAGTATCTGAGATGTATGCCGGAGACCTCGGATCTACAGTAAAACTCAAGGATACCAAGACAGGACATACACTTACAGAGAAAGGTGTTGATTGGAAATTCCCGGAGATTGAATATCCTGAACCAAAATATTGGATTGCTATTAAAGCCGAAAACGAATCTGACGAGGAAAAACTGGCTGCTATTTTATACAAACTCCACGAAGAAGACCCAACCTTCCTTGTAGAATATTCCAAGGAATTACGTCAGATGATATTGCGTGGTCAGGGCGAACACCATATCAATACTATGAAATGGCTTCTGGACAATATCTATAAGATACCTACGCAGTTTGTTCCTGCCCGTATTCCTTACCGTGAAACTGTTACCAAGCCGGCATGGGCACAGTATCGTCATAAGAAACAGTCTGGTGGTGCAGGTCAGTTTGGTGAGGTACATCTGATTGTTGAACCATACGAGGAAGGTAAGCCTGACCCAACAGGATTTAAGTTCCCTGACCGTGAAATCACACTGACAATCAAGGGTAAAGAGGAATTTGACCTTGATTGGGGCGGAAAATTTGTATTCTATAACTGCGTTGTGGGTGGTGCTATTGACAAAAACTTTATGCCTGCAATTATCAAGGGTATTTTTGAAAAGCTGGAGAACTCCCCACTTACAGGTAGTTTTGTACGTGACGTGAGAGTTATTGTTTTTGACGGAAAAATGCACCCAGTAGACTCCAACGAAGTATCTTTCAAACTGGCCGGACGTAATGCTTTTGACCTGGCATTCCGTGAGGCTAATCCCAAGATACTTGAGCCTATTTATGAGGTTAATATCCGTGTGCCAAGTGAGAACGTTGGTGATGTTATGAGTGATTTGAACACTCGTCGTGCTATTATTGAAGACCAGAGCGCAGAAGGTCGTTATACTGTCATAAAGGCTAAGGTGCCTCTGGCAGAAATGGAACGTTATTCCACTTCACTTAGCTCTCTCACCAGCGGACGTGGTACTTATACTATGAAATTCTCGCATTACGCACAGGTACCTCCCAACGTTCAGGAGGAACTGGTTAAAAAGCTCTCGGAGCAAAATGCTAATAACTAACAAAAAAGCGGCCGTAAGGCCGCTTTTTTGTTTTGTCTTATCCTTTTTGCTGCTATTTTTCTGTGGCAAGTTTTAATGCTGTGTAGTCGGTATCAATAACAGTGAAGTTAAGTATTTCCTGCTTTTCGTTTACAAAAGGAATAATTTTGCGTTGTATCCATATTTTTTCGCCTTTTTCGTTAGTCATTTGCGCGGTAAACTGTACCGGAATTTTTTCCTTTTTGCATTTATCCAGCATACTTTTGATATTCGGGTCTTTGGTCTCAAAAATATTTGTTTCTTTTTCCTCAGGATTAAAACCGAAAATTTTTTCAAAGCTTTTGTTTGCCCAGATTATTTTTCCATTTTCATCGGCTATTGAAACGGCATCAGAGGTGTTGTTGAGTATCAGGCTTAGTTTATCAATTTGCAGTTGGCGTATTTGGATTTCTCTTTCACTGTCTTTCAGGATTTTAATAATCTGTTTGAGTTTTGTATATGCTATGAAGAAAAGCAAAATAAGCATGAATGTCATAAAGATAAAGGCTACAAGAAAGATATTTTTGAGGAATTTCTGGGTCTGAAGTTCTGTTTTTAGCATAAATGTCTCATCCAGAGAGCTTTGTTTGAGGGCATTAATATCCACCAGGGAATCCTGATCCAGTCCGTAACCTTTAATTGCGCTATCCGCAGCCAGAGTATCTGCGGGTTTCTGAGCGGATAATCCTGTTATTGATAATGTAAAAGCAATAATCAGCGATAGCAGGGTCTTTTTCATAGTCTTATTTTTTCTCGTTTTGGTTTTGAATTTCTTTGATATCTGTCCCAATGATAATAATTTTTTGTATTTCGTCGTCATAGATAATGGGCACGAATTCCAGAGTAACAGAAATTTTTTGTTCACCCACAGTGATATTACCTTTGATTCTTCGTGTGCCGGTTTTGGCAATATCTTCAATGAGTTTGTCAAAGTCTATCTCAGAAGCAAATCCTGGCATTACAGTGAGGAAGTGTCTGTTAACAATGGACTGACGTTGTTTCTTTAGTAGTTTGGTAAAGTTTTCATTTACTTCAAGGAAATAGCCTTCAGGCGTCATTTCGCCTACCACAGCGATTTCATTGAGAGCTTTAACAATAGCCTCCAGCTCTTGTGTCTTTTTCCTCAATTCTTCCTGGGTAGCTCTCATTTCTTCAAGATTTTGTCTCATTTCCTCTTCCTGGGCTGCCAGTTCTTGCGACCTTGTTCTCAGCTGGTTAACAAGCTGTTGTGTACGGATTGTGATTTTCAGGTTTGCTATTGTAGAAGCTACACTTACGCCTATACGTTCAATAAATCTGCGCACGTGAGGTTTATATCCTTCAAAAGCAGCCAGTTCCACTACTGCATAGATTATCTCGTTGAATTTGAATGGTACAATCAAGAGGGAATTAGGATGGCGGTCTCCCAGTCCTGAGCTGATACTCAGGTAATCTTCCGGCACCTCTGTTATGTATATGGTTTCGCTCTCAAGCACGGCACGGCCAATGAGACCTACACCATATGGAATTTTTTTCTCAAGGAATTTCCTTCGTCCATAAGCATACGCTGCTACCAGTTCAATGTATTTTTCCTCGGGGTTGTCATCATTGATGATGAACAGGCCGCCCTGCACCGACCCGGTATATTTAACAAGATTGCTAATGACCTGATAAGCCAGCTCTTCAAGGTTCTGGTTGTATTCACGCAATATTTGTGCAAAGAGGTTTTCACCCTGGATGAGCCAGTTTTGGATTTCTTCCTCTTGTTTACGTTTCATTTCTTCAATGCGTGATATTTGCAGGCTTCGTTTCATATCTAAGAAAGCCTGTGTCAGGACATCCTCATCACTAAGTTTTTCTATTTGGGCATCCAGGTTTCCTTTACCTATCTCTTTGGCAAACTGCGTCAGTCGCATAAGGTTATCTATCAGCTGGTTAATGCTTTGAGCAACAATACCCATTTCGTTTTGGGCCCTGATATCCAGTTTCAGCGACTGACCAATATGTCCCTGTGCCAGTTTTTCCATTGAATGACGGATAAGAGACAGAAACCTGGTTAGAGACGAGGATACCAGATAAGAGAATATAAGTAGTAATAATAGCAAAATAATAGATATAGTCAAAGACAGGCGTATAATCCGTCGTACAGGGTCAAGTAGTATTTTTTCCGGGATAACGTGCCCCAGATACCATGGTTTCTCAAAGTTACCTATTCTTACAGGATAGAACGAAACATGATATTTATTTCCGTCTTTATCTTTGTAAATAAAGGAGAAAGCTTCCTTTTTTTCAAAGTGGGGAACAATATATTTGGTATAATATTGGTCAGAGAAAAAGTCAGTAATAGGACGGTTAGTATAATCCTGGTGATTGGTAAAGGCAATGAATTTATTTTCCTGGGATACCAGGAAGTTATCCACATAATTAAACGGACGTATATCAATCAGCAGCCTGTAGAAATATCCCAGGTCAATATCTGAAACAACCAACCCTTCAAACTGACCGTTGTCCAGAATAGGCGTGAAGAAACTTGTCATCAGGATGGGAGCCTGGCTGGGAGTATATTGATAATAGTATGGCTCGGTCATACCTTCTTGCTTACTAATCTTGTATTTATAGTAAAGTCCTGTAATGTTTTCACCCTGTGTTTCCAGTGTGTCAATCTGGCTGATAACTTTTCCTCCTAATTTGTAATATTCATAACGTATTCGTCCGTAAACATTGGGATTATGTGTTAAAGCGCTAATTTCCCAGTTTGTACCCAGAGCCAGGAAGGCTGGATATTTATATAGAATGTCGCTATAAAATTTTTGTTGGAATTCAAGATAGGCTTGTTCGTTTTTTTCTGTGGTTCTAATGCTCTTTTCCGCATATTTTATTGTGCGTAGTACTTCCAGATGTTGATTCAAAATCTGACTGAAGTATAGGGAAGATACACTAAGAACATTATTAGTGTATTTAATAGTGGTTTTGTAAGTGTCTTTGTAGGCATAGAAAATAATGATAGTCAGAGCTATAAGGTAAGTGACAACCGATATTAATGTCAATCCCAGTATTATTCGGGCTCTAAGGCTAAGTTTTCTGATGTTTAGCGCCATAAAAGGAAAATTTTTGTTATACCTCAAATTCAAATTTAATTATAATAAGCTATGAATCAAAAAAAACTTGTGCAAATTTAATACCTGAGGCAGAATGGGGGTGAATTTGTCATTGATTATTATAAAGTCGGCCATTGCAATTTTCTTTTTTTCATCCATTTGAGAATTTATTCTTTTACGTATTTGTGCTGCAGTTTTTTTATCTCTGGCAATAGTTCGTGATATTCTTTCCTCTAACGGAGCGAAGACCTCTATGGTGAAATCAAGCTTTTTATGGTTTCCTGATTCAAAAATAAGAGCGGATTCTTTTATTACATAAGGAGATTTTTGTTTTTCAGCCCATTGTTCAAAATCCTTCTCTACAGCCGGGTGGACAATGGAATTCATTATTTGTAGTTTTGTTTTGTCGGAAAAAATTATCCTGGCAATTTTTTCTTTATCCAATTCTCCTGCGGATGTATAGATATTGCCAAAAGCTCCGATTAATTGTTTTTTTACTTCCGGGTTATTTTTCATCAGGTATTTGGCACGGAGGTCACTGTTATATATCGGTATGCCCAGTGTCCGGAATAATTCGCACACAAGGGTTTTCCCCGAACCAATGCCACCTGTTATGCCTACTTTTAATTTCATTGCTGTTTTTGTTCTAAAATGTAATCAACTGCGTGCGGAAAATATGATAGAGCAAAAATAATATCCGGCGAATGTAACATTTTTACCGGAAGCTTATCTGTGGGACTTGTCTGAATATCCTTGTAATCTACTACAAATGTAAAGTAATCTGGCTTTATTTTGTTGTAGTAGTCTTTTACTACATTGAATTTTACATGAACCTGATTTGGAAAAGTGATAAGATTATATCCGCGGGGTACATTAATTGTTTTTATTGGAACGCTCATTCTAACCTCGGTGAACTCTTCCACTTTGATTCTCAAGGTTACACTGTGTGGTAATATTTTTACACCCTCAGGAGCAATTAGTTTTATCTGCTGGTTAATATCCTGGTCTATTCCAGTGAGTTCTATATGTTCTGTCGGTATATATTTCAGTGTATCAATAATATACGAGGGGCCTTTGGCCAGAACTTTATCAGGTTCTATGCGTATAGGCCCTTTGTTGATATATTGTTTTGCATAAGTAACGTGGATATCCGGTTTGACTTTTATGTGCCGCGAAATCATTTCCGAAAAAGTAATATACAGTGTGTCGGGTTTTATTGCTATGATTTTTATCTTGGGGCTGAGCTGTGACGATAAAGGCAGAATTAACTCATTGGATAAAATATAATAGGAGTTTGTATCATTGCTGCTTAGTGGTTTAAGCTTTATATTGGAGAGGTTGATTTTCAGCGCAGTAATTTTATTTTTCGTTGTATATTTAATAATGTCATAGCCGTATCCATTGATTGTTAATTTTAACTCTCTGTAGTTCCCGTCTTTAATAAATTTATTAGATGGTAAATTAACAAATTCTATTGGTATTTTTATCTGGGTGTTGTAGTATTGGTCAAGGGAATTGAGGAACCACAGTATAAATGAAATAACAAAAAACACCAGGAACAGTAATATTTTTCTTTGTTTTATTGTCATTATTGTAGTTCTTGTCCGTTATACATTGTCATTTGTCCGGATAATATACGGAAAAAGTCAATTACCATCCATATACCCAGGCCTCCCAGTGTGATTAGCTGTAAAAACCAGTTCTTATAGCCCATTATTAACCGGTGTATACCAAAGATGCCAAGTGTCCAGCATATTAAGGCCATTTCTTTCTTTGTATAAGTTTTTTGAGCCATTGTATTGTCTTTTTATTGCATATCAAAGTTAGAAATTCCTTTATACATAAAAAAACGGAAAACTGACGGAATAATTAAGACTTTTGATAAAATTAAATAATTCTAACTTTACTTTTATTATTAAAAATGGTATTTTGCATTCGGAATAAACTTTAAACCAAAAATTAATTAACTATGAAAAAGATTAAGTTAACTCTGGCATTAGTAATTGCTGTTGCCGGACTATTATTCACTGCTTGTAATCCTAAATCTAATGGAAAAGTTACGATTGTTCTCAATCCTGCCGATACTATGCTTACTGCTGAGCCTGGCGATACTCTTACCTGGCATTATACTCTCAGCCCGGATGCTGTTGAAAAAAGTTCTGTTGGCACCCTCACTATCAAGGAAATCCGCGGGAATGGTACCGAAAATGGCCTTTTGACAAGTGTTTATAACGCTGAGAATTCTGTAGAAGACGATTTCTCTTATGTTGTTCCTTCTGATGCCCAGGATGGCGAACAGATTAAGATTGTTTTCTCTGTTACCGATGGTGTTAGCGGATTGGAAACAGACTATACCGTTACTATTGTGGTTAACGCCACTATGTATGTGGAAGCTACTGATCTTACATTGACTTATGTTTCTACAAGTCTGGATAACCAGATGATGCTTGTTATGACACGTAATGGCGTTTCTCTTGAAGGTGGAACTTCTACTGATGGACAGATTGCTTATGTTTATAATGGTGATGTAGATATTAAAAACACTTTGGCTTCTCCTAACGCTCAGGAAATTGCTGATGCTTATGCTCCTAATGGAATTAATTACACTACCAGTGATAAGCAGATAACTTTCTTTAAGAAACTCTCCGGAGTTACCTGGTCTGATATTGATGCTCAGTATATTAATGATAATGTAACTGTTGATGAAACAACTTCTGATTATATTGCAGGAAACTCCAATCTTGGCTATGGTGTGGCAGTTGTTGGTGTTGGTGATTTGGTCGCTTTCAATAATCCGACTACTGGTGTCAAAGGTGTTGTGAAAGTTAATAACATTCAGTATGCTAAATCTGGAGCCAAGATTACTGCTACTATTAACATTGACCTTAAGTATCTTGCTTATCCGGCTAATAATGCCAAATAAATTTGGCTATTGAATTTTTTGACACACGCCTCCGGAATTTTTCGGGGGCGTTTTTTATTTGTTTTTTGCTTTTTTTAGTATATTTGTATAAAGCCAAAGCGAAAAGTAATGAATCCTTTACAAGTTAATGATAAAAACTGGCGTCTGGAAATTTTCCGTTCCGTCAAGCCTGCTTTCCGTCAGTATCTTGGGCAATATACCCATCAAAAATTGTCGGATGATTGGCATTTCCGGGCTTTGGCTTTTGTGCGCGAGGAAATGACCTATGTCTTTGGGTTTAATATTGGCTTTTTCCGCAAGCAAAAACATCCGAAACTGAGTTATACTCACGTGGGTATGAATGTTTTAGTGCGCACTAATGGCACCAATCCCTCCTTGCGTGCTAAATACCGTAATTTTTTTGAGACAAATCTGGAACAGTGGATCAATATGCCCAAGGGTATTTATACATCTTTCCGTGGAGGTGTGGGCATAGAGTTGCCCAGGATGAGAGATATTGCAGAATTCACTGAGGAAAAAGAGATTGTGGATTTCCTTATAGAGTCTATCAAGCAGCTGAATATGGCTATATATCCGAAAATTGCCGAAAATCCGGATAAGATTTTCTCGCTGGTGGTGCGTGGTGCGCCTCTGTGGAATGAGCCTATTGTTGAAATTGCGCGTGACCTGGCCCTTGCCTAATCAAAAAAATTCCGCTGATGACCTTTGCTAATCCGGGCTTTTTGTGGGCTCTTTTTGCTGTCGCTATTCCGTTGATTATACATTTGTTGAATTTACGGGCTTTCCGCACTGTATATTTTTCCAATCTAAGGTTTATCAAGCAGGTTGAACAGCACAAGCGCAGGCGGCGGAAGTTAAAGGAATATGTGATTTTAGCCCTGCGTATGTTGGCTATTGCTGCTCTGGTGCTTGCTTTTGCCAGACCAGTGAAGCGGTCGTCCACGGCACAAATACCCTGTAAAGGCGAGATAGCAATATATGTGGATAATTCCTTCAGTATGACTGCCCGCGGGGTAGCTGGCAGTGATATTGAACTGGCCAAGAAAAAAGCTTATGAGGTTGTTAAAGCTTTTCCGCTGGATGCCCGTTTTTTTGTGCTGACCAATGATTTTTTTCCTGAGCAGTTCCGTTCATATAGCAGCATTAATGTCCGCGATGTTATTGCTGGTATAAAGGTCTCAGACCGTCCTGTCAAGATTACCAGCGTTGTGAATAAACTAAAAAATTTGTTGTCCGCAGATACATCTTGTTTGCATTATGTTTTTTTGCTGTCGGATTTTCAGAAAACTTCTGCTGATCTGGACAGCATTAATTTTCCCGGGAACTGGAAAGTTTTTTTTATTCCAATAACCCCATCACAGGTAGCAAATATTAGTGTGGACAGTGTGATGTTTTTTAGCCCTTATCATATGGTTGGGCATAAGGATAGCCTGGTGGCGCTTGTGCGTAATTATTCTTCTGATCCGGTGAAAAATTTGCGTGTAGAGCTATGGGTGAACGATTCTTTGCGTGGTTTTGAAAACATTAATATTCCACCTGTTAGCATTGGCACGGCCAGTTTTTCTTTTGCTCCTTCTTCGTCCGGATGGAACAGATCCAGAATAAGCATAAATGACTATGATATTTCCTTTGATAATGTTCTGTATTTCAGTTTTATGGTCAAGGAACGCTTCAGAATTTTGTTGATTTCACCTGACCATAGCCGTGCTATTCAGACATTATTTTCTTATCCTTTATTTGATTTTTCAATGGTTAAGCCACAGAACATCCCATATTCCCGTATCAATGAAAATGACGTGGTAATATTAGATGGGCTTGAAAATTATTCTTCCGGGCTGATAGCAACTATTGTGTCCTTTGTCCGTCACGGAGGGACAGCTGTTATAGTGCCTTCGCTGAAAGCTTATGATGGTGTAAATAATTTATTGATTAGTCTGGGATTAAGACCTTTTACAGGCAGAGATACAGCTTTTACACGTCTATGGGAGATAAATCTGCACGATGACTTTTATAAAGGTGCTGTTTTTTCCTATGAGAAAAATGATTTATTGCCAGGAATAAAAAAGCATCTTGTGCGCAGACCCGACTATGCCCGTGAACGTGAACTTCTAACTGCCCGCAGTGGCGATCCGCTTCTGACTTTGGCTTCTGTCGGTAAAGGCCAGACTTTTATTTTTACTTTTCCTATGGATGAGAGAATAACGGATTTTGTTGATAATCCTTTGTTTGTGGTGACTTTTGTTAATGTTGGCATACGCAGCTCACGTGCCAGTAGATTGTTCTATGTTATAGGCCGGGATAATATCATCAGGCTTGCTACTAATGGTTCGGAATATTACCGGCTTCGTCAGGGTGATTTTTCGGTTATTCCACCAATGAGATATGCTGGCGGAAATGTAATTTTGAATTTGTCCGGCATTCCGCTAAGGGCTGGCATCTATGCTTTGCAAAATGATAAAGACAGTTTGTTGCGTTATCTGGCATTTAATTACGACAGAGACGAGTCGGTTATGGATTTTTTCTCAGCCAGGCAATTGAAAAAAATTATCCAGCGCCGTCATTGGGAGAATGTCAGCGTTCAAGCAAACGTTTTAAATGACCTGACTGTGGCTATTAGCAAGGAAACTCAGCCACAAGGTTTGTGGAAACTATTTGTTATTTTGGCAATATTGTTTTTAATTTTAGAGGTTTTGGTCAATCGTTTAATAAAATAAAAAATCAGAGTTTTATGCTTGATATTGTTATTGGTTTGCAATGGGGTGATGAAGGTAAAGGCAAAGTAGTGGATGTCATTACCGGAGACTATGATATTATTGCACGTTTCCAGGGAGGGCCTAATGCCGGCCATACTCTTAAGATTGGTGATACCGAATATGTCCTTCATCTTATTCCTTCGGGGATTTTCCGCGAAAATACTGTCAATGTCATTGGCAATGGAGTTGTTTTTGACCCTGTGGTTTTCCGCCAGGAGGTTAACGACATTTCCCAATATGTTGGCGGAGTAGAGGAAAGGATTTTGATTTCGCGCAGGGCTCATTTGATTTTGCCCACGCATCGTCTTCTGGATGCTGCCTATGAAAAAGCCAAGGGTAAGGGCAAAATTGGTAGCACATTACGCGGAATAGGTCCTACTTATACGGATAAAGTTGCCCGTAATGGGTTACGGGTGGGAGATATACTTGCTAAGGATTTTCAGCAACGTCTGCACCAGCGGATTGACCAGCACCTGAAATTGCTGGATTTCTACGGTTATACGGATTTTGATATTGAGGCTTTACTTGATCAGTGGCTTGAGGCAGTGGAGTTTGTGCGTCAATTCCACGTGATAAATTCCGAATATTTCCTTAACAATGCCATAGACCGTGGACAGAGAGTTTTGGCCGAAGGAGCCCAGGGAACATTACTGGATATTGACTTTGGTACTTATCCTTATGTTACCTCTTCCAGCACTATTGCGCAGGGCGCAAGTATCGGCCTGGGTGTGCCACCTGTGAAAATCGGAAAGATTATTGGAATTTTCAAAGCATATACCACGCGCGTGGGCAATGGTCCCTTCCCTACGGAACTGGAGGATGAAACTGGAGATCGCCTGCGCCAGCAGGGACACGAGTTTGGCGCTACTACCGGACGTCCGCGCCGCACTGGCTGGCTGGACCTGGTAGCTCTGCGCTATGCTGTGATGATTAACGGGGTTACTGAGCTTATTATGACCAAAGCGGACGTCCTTGACGGATTTGACACTATCAAGGCTGCCGTTAAATATGACATCCACGGAGAACAGACTGACGAGTTCCCATTTGACCTGGACGGAGTAAAGCCAGTCTATCAGCAGCTGCCCGGATGGGATGGTGTGGCAAATGTCCGTGATTATGACGACCTGCCCGGTAGCTTCAGAGAATACGTCCGTTTTATAGAAAATTACATCGGCACAAAAATTTCTGGCATTTCCGTTGGCGCGCGGCGCCGTGAGTTTATTTATTGCAAGTAATTACGGCGGGCTGCCCCGCATGGTTGTTTTTTACAGTTGACCTGCAGCTGCTACGTGGCGGGGCAGCCCGCCTTGCTTATCTCTGGCAGGGAACAACTGTGCATATATCCCGCACGCGCTGTCCGTTTTTGTAGGCTACCACAAAAGCACCAGGAACACCGCAATTAAGCTTAAAGGTTTTAGCTGCCTGATAGGTGGAGAATTTCTGGGCTGTCAGGTATTTGTATTTGCCGTCGTAAGGGTCGTATTCCATATAAACAGCACCAGGATAGATGCTTTTTAGCTTGGCCTGGGAAAGACGCACTCTGGAGGCTGCTACCTGCACACGGAAGTATATCTTAGCTGCTGATGTGCGGTAGTTATTTCTTCTGTTATAGCTATTGCTGGGTTGGGTTTGATAAGGATTTTGTGTGTTCTGCCTGGGCTGATTATAAGTCTGCCGTGGTGGGGTGTAGGTATTTTGTTTTTTTGTAGCAGGAGGATAGGTTGTCTGCTGCTTTTGTGTGGTAACAGGTCTGTTGGTCTTTTGTGTGGAGACAGGTTGATTGGACTTAGGCCTGTTCATTGGTTGGTTATACGTGGGATTTTGCTTTCCTGTTTTTGGTTTTGCTATCTGATGAGATGTAACTTGCGCACGGGCAGAGATGTGATATTTTTTGTCAAAATACAGTTTATAAGCTTTTTTCTGAAAATCTATTGCCTGGGTTAGTTTTTCGTCCGCCTGCTTGTATTTTTTGTATTTGAATGCTTTGTCCTGGCTGGCATATCCTTCACGGATAAGTGATTGTGCCTGGTCATATAGCTTGCCAGCCTCATTTACATAGGCCTGGAATTTTGTTTTAATGTCGCTGGATATTTTATTTTCCAGCAGAGCCAGGCTGTTGAGATAAACTTTGTATGTTTTTTTGTGACCCAGGATAAGTTTTGTATATGCTTCCACGTATTTATCTGTGGCCTGTGTATGCAATTGTTCGTATTTTTTACGGGCTTTACGTCTTTTACTGCGTTTGAGCAGGTCAATATTAGCCATAATGTCCTGAGCCTGTTTTTCCAGGGCATCGGCCTGTTTCTTTATTTCCGTGCCTTGTTTTAGAAAATTCTGTGCCTGCGAAAGTTCATTTTTCTGGTCAGAGGGTAAAAGTTTATTTATTTCATTATCAAGCGAATATGAAGTCTGCATCTGTGCCCACAGCATTATCCCTGATAATAAGGCAAATATCAGTGGAATAATTTTTTTCATTTTCTTTGTTTTTAAAGCTTATTTAAATCAAATTTATAACTTTGGCCGGTAAATGACAAATAATTATTTATGATGAAAAAAGCTGTTGTTTTTCTTTTGGTTAGTTTTCTTGGGGTGGTAGTGTCCTTTGGACAATTGCCTGTCAAACCCGGATATTATCTTGTTTTTTTCAAGGATAAAAAAGGCTGTGAATATGACACAGCTCACGCCCAGGAGTTTTTATCTGAGAGGGCTTTGCAGCGTCGTCATAAGTATGGTATACCTGTCACAAGTCAGGATTTACCTGTTTCCAGGGTTTATGTGGATAGTCTGAAAAATGCAGGTTATCAGGTTGTTTACACCTCACGGTGGTTAAATGCTGCGCTTATTCATTGTCAGGACACTGCCAGACTGGATAGCCTGAGATTTTTTACTTTTATTGATACTTTGGGCATAAAAAAATACCGTTTACCAAAAAAGCAGGATAGTTCTGCCCATAAAGGTTATGATATAACCATAACTGATACTGATTCTTTAACTCCTGACGTAAAAGAGGTATATAATTATGGAACCACAGGAATGCAGAATCGCCTTTTGAACGTAAATGTATTACATTCACTTGGATATACTGGCAAAGGAGTGGTAATGGCTCTTCTGGATGCTGGTTTTATGAAGCTGGATTCTCTGGATGCTTTTGATTCGGCCTGGGCCCAGCATCGCATCCTTGGATGGTATGACTTTGTGGATATGGATACCACGGTGTTTAATACTGGTTCCCACGGAATGATGGCACTTTCCACCATAATAGGAAATACAAAAAAGTTTGTCGGTTCTGCCCCGGATGTCTCGGTTTATCTTTTCCGCACCGAGGATGAAAACTCGGAATATCCTATTGAGGAAGTTAACTGGCTGGTGGCTGCCGAAAAGGCCGATAGCCTCGGTGTGGATATTATCAGTTCGTCGTTGGGATATGAAACCTTTGACGACACCACGCTTAATTATACCTATTCCGAGATGAACGGTAATTATGCCATCAGCACTATTGCTGCAGATATTGCTGCTTCCAAAGGAATAGCTGTTGTGGTCAGTGCAGGTAATTCCGGTGATGATGACTGGCATTATATTGATGCACCGGCTGATGCGGACAGTGTGCTAGCAGTAGGCGCAACAGACTACAGCGGAAACCCTGTTAGTTTTTCTTCCTATGGTCCTACGATTGATGGGCGCGTTAAGCCGGATGTGGCTGCGGTAGGTTCCTTTGTTATTGTTTACAGCACAAGTAATTCTCCGACTATTTCCTTTGGCACATCTTTTTCCGCTCCTACTGTGGCCGGTGCTGTGGCCTGTCTGTGGCAGGCTCATCCCGATAAAACTAATATGGAAATCCTCCGTGCAGTCCAGATGAGCGGAAATAAGGCAAGTAAACCGGATAACAGAGTGGGCTATGGTGTGCCAAACTTTTTCCTGGCACATTTAATCCTGCAAAAATATGACTTGAAAAATATCTCGCCTTCGCAAAAATTTGTGATTCCTTAATCAAGGAATAAGCGTGGTCGTATCACCCAGAACACCCCTGAACTGTGTTGTCAGCTCAGGGGTTTCTTGTATATTGCTAATATTGTTATCCTGGTCAACCACATAAAAGGAAAATTTAAAGGTATCCAGAAAGTTTTGAATAACCACAGGGTCAAAAGTCAAATCCACCAGCACAATGGCCTTGAAATAGTTATATATGCTTACCACCTGGGCCTGCGGAATGGTATATGTCAGTTTCAGTGGCAGGTTAACAGTATCAAATTCTCCGTTCTTTTTGTTCAGAATGGTTATGAACAGGTTTCTGGCAGTGGAGTCGGCTGTGGTATCTCCTACGGGCACACCAAGGTTGTTGTCGCCGTCAAAGACTTTGAACACTATTTCGTACAATACCACATGGTTAGCCAGCTCGGACTGTTCAACAGTATCTTTAACAAGGATGTACTGAAAATCAATTACTGGCTCTGGTGGATAATTTGCTTTTTTACTGCAGCCAGCTGTTATCAATGCTATTAAAATAATTCCTGCAAATATTTTTAATGTTCCACGGATATTCATAGAAAACGATATTTTATTCAGAGAAAAATCGGTTAATTATTTCATCAGCCAGTTTGTCAGCTTGTTCTTGCGATTCGGCTTCAGTATAAATCCTGACAATCGGTTCTGTGTTTGATTTACGGATATGTGCCCAGCTATCAGGAAAATCCAGTTTGACACCATCAATTGTGGAAATTTCAGCTTTACCTTTGTAAAAGGAAATGATTTTATTAGCTATATCGCTGAATTTGAGATTTTTGAGTGGAGCTTTTTTCTTGCTCATATAGTAATCCTTGTATAGCTTACGGATTTGCGAAGGTGTCATACCCGAACGTGCCATATAGCTGAGGAATAGTGCAATGCCAACCAGGGCATCGCGTCCATAGTGAAGAGCAGGGTATATCACGCCTCCATTGCCTTCGCCACCAATGACAGCTCCTACTTCTTTCATTTTTTGTACTACATTGAGCTCTCCCACAGCCGAGGCATAATAGTTTCCTCCGTATTTTTGGGTGACGTCTCTCAGGGCACGTGATGAGGACAGGTTGGATACAGTGTTTCCTGGCGTTGTTTGCAGGATATAATCAGCCACTGCTACCAGGGTGTATTCTTCACCGAAATAAGTTCCGTCTTCGCATATAATAGCCAGGCGGTCCACGTCGGGGTCCACAGCAAAACCTACGTCTGCTTTTTTCTCACGTACCAATTGCATAAGGTCTCCGAGGTTCTTTTCCAGCGGCTCTGGGGTGTGGGCAAAGCGTCCGTCAGGAACACAGTTCAGTTCTATGATATTTTTTACACCAAGTTTCTTTAATAGCAGTGGAATAGCTATTGCGCCTACGGAATTAATACAGTCCACTGCTACTGTAAAGTTTTTCTCTGCAATAGCCATAGTATCCACAGTTTCCAGAGCCGTGATAAGGTCTATATGTCGGCGTGTATAGTCAATATTTTCTAATAGCACTCCCATGTTCAGAGCATCAAAAAATTCTATGTCCGAAAAATTCTCATACAGGTTAATAATTTCTGCAATAGCCTTATGGTCAATGAATTCACCTTTGCTATCCAGCAGTTTAAGGGCATTCCATTCAATAGGGTTATGGCTGGCAGTGATGATTATACCACCGTCAGCCTGTTCCTCTGTGACGGCTATTTCTGTGGTGGGTGTGGTAGCCATACCAATGTCTATAATAGAGCAGTTCATTGCCAGCAAAACGCCCTGCACCAGGCGGTCAATCATTTGTCCGGACAGGCGCGCATCGCGTCCTATAATGATTTTGGGCTTTTCTTTATTGCTGTTTTGCCTTATCCATTGTGCGTATGCAGCTGTGAATTTGATAATTTCGTTGGGAGTGAGGTTATCTCCTTGTTTTCCTCCAACTGTTCCGCGTATTCCTGAAATAGAGATTATTAATGACATATTTTTGAATTTGGCTGTTTTACCAAAGATAGAAATTTTTTGTCATAAAAAAACCGCCCTTTGGGGCGGCCTGCGAAATTCTTTATTCCATTATGTCCTCTTGCGGAGGTTGATTTGTTTCTCCTACCTGGGCTGCTGGCCCTTGATATTGTGCATCACCAAATGCCAGTATGGGCAGAAAAACTATGCCCAGTAAAAACAGACCTATGGCAAAGCCAATGTCTTTTCCAAAGCTCTTGGCAAGCAGATAATCAATATAAAAGCCCACGCCTATCATAATCAGAAAGTTAACAATAGGAATAAACATACCAATAAGTATGATGAGTATCCACCACCATTGCAAACCAACTATTTCCAGAGTTACCAGAATGTTGTAAATAGGGATGATTGCAGCCCAGCCGGGTTTACCTGCTTTTTCAAAAATTTTCCACAGAGATACTATTAGCACCACAAGGAGGATGAGATAAATGATAATGAATGTGGTAGAGAACATTCTTGCACCTGAGTGCATCATTGACATGTCGTATTGGTCATACATAAGCAAAAAGTTTTAGATTTGTTTTAATCTTTAAAAAAATAAATGAAATTTCTTTAAAAATCAAGCCTGGCTAATAAACAATAGATATTGTTCCGTGAACCTTTTCTTTTTTTCCGCCATTGGTGTATTTTATTACGTAGAAATAAACATCACGGGGAGCAAGCTGTCCGTCTGGTAAATGTCCGTCCCAGCTTTTTTCCGGAGTGTGTGATTGGAACACTATCCGGCCGTAGCGGTCATATATTACAAGCTGGAAGTCCTGCATAAAATCTGCATACACACGGAATTGCCTGTCCTCAGGATTTGGGCTTAATGGATTAATAGTATTGGGCAAATGTAAAAGTGGTTGTTGTGTTATCTTGATGATGTTGCTGGAAGCTGTGGCATTTTGCCATATCAGAGTGTCGTTAATTTCCTGGGCTGCAATGTAGTAATAATAATCCGGCGGGAGAAATCCGTTTATTATATCATCATGCAGGTTGTGGTTGTATGAAGTATCCGTGGTGCTGGCCAGAGGTGAAAAGTTGTGTCCGTCTCGCGAGGTATAAATAGTGTAGTTAAGCGTGGTGCCAGCCCAGTAGGGAAAGCTTGTCCAGCTGAGGCTGTTTAGGCGGGTATCTCCGCGGTCTCTTGCCTGTCCGTGGATTATGATATTACGTGCAATGTTGGAAGTGGCGATGACCTGTCCGCACGCGGAATAAGCATATAAACGGTAGGTGTGCACGGTATCCGTAGCTACGGGGTCAAAGATATAACCGTCAAAGTCGCTGTCAAATTCTGCTACGGTGCTGCTATCACGTTTTAGTTCCACACGGGCAGCAGGATTGCGCATGGTAATGTGCAGAGTGATTTTTATGCTGTCGTCAAAGGATGCTTCCAGGCTGTGGATATATAACAGGCGTGGACGTTGGTAATACCTGACTATTACGCTGGCTTTGTTGGAAAATATGCTGTCTATCAGGCATGCAGATTTTAAGGCTGCTTGTACCACAAAGGTATAATTGCCATTATCCGGCGGAATAAATACCAGGCTGGTGTCCGTGGTATGGGCTATTGTGTTGATGCCATTGCTGCTGCTATATAGCACTGTGTAGCTTTTTATTGCTTGATTTGTTGTCCATTGCAAGCGGATAACATTAGCGCAGGAATCATAAGAGGCTTGCAAATGTATTGTGGACAGCTCGCGGCTGAAACCACTGTAAACAGTCTGACCTCCGCTGGTATCATAAGCCACTACCACGTATTTTTCCGCACGGATATCCGCGCGGGCTGTGGTATTATAGGCTGTTGAGGTATCAGAAAATTCTTTTACTGTATCCGTGGGGATTACTGCAATGTTATTGAGCGTGCCGTCAATGACGCCGGTTCCTCCGTAAATCACTCTTTTGATGATAAAACCGTCAATGGCTGAGGTGTCGGAAATAGTCCAGTACAAAACAGGATAGCCTCCAGCAGTGTCCACACTTACGGCGCACAGCTGTGGCACTGGCAACTGCGCATGTATTTTCAAGCTTATTACTGTGATTATCAATATCCAGATTAGTTTTTTCATTTCCTAAACTTTTTCATCTATACGAATAAACGCTGTTTGTAAAGGAATATTTGATTTTTTAACAGGGCTTTTGCAATTTTCCGTTTAGTTTTGCTTTTAAAATATAAACATTTTTCCGGTATGAAACGATTTTTGTTTTTGTTATTTGCCTTATCCTTGCTTTTTTCTGCGCGTGCCCAGCAGACAGTGGAACCTTCTCCTATCAAATGGTATGATATTGAGACTG
>CAZYSM010000009.1:74067-76271 GCA_964649975.1 uncultured Bacteroidales bacterium
CGTGCCCAGCAGACAGTGGAACCTTCTCCTATCAAATGGTATGATATTGAGACTGCTATGAAGCTTTTTCATCAAAAGCCTAAACCCATAATGATAGACGTTTATACGGACTGGTGCGGATGGTGCAAGTATATGATGAAAACTACTTTTGCCAATAAAAACCTGGCCAATTACATTAACACTTATTTCTACCCGGTCAGGCTTAATGCCGAGACCAAGGATACCATTCGTTTTGAGGGCAAGACTTATGTCAGTCATGGAAAAACTCACGACCTGGCTCTGTGGCTATTAGACAGGCAAACAGCTTATCCTACCCTGGTATTCTTTGACATGAGGCTGAAAAAATACCGCGTGCCGGGATACTTGAAAATCAAAGACCTGGAGCCTATTCTGGTCTTTTTGCAGGAGGATGCTGCCAGAAATGTCTCGCTGGATGAGTTCCGCCTGGCTTATGCCCTGGCACATCCGCGGATATACAAAGATGATTTGGCTAAAATTCCTGCTAATGATATTCCTGATACCTCTGGCACGGTCAATTGGCTGAGTTTTGATCAGGCCTGGGCAAAAAACAAGCAGCACCCTCGCAAATTCCTTGTTTTTTCTTATGTCTCGTGGTGTTATAGTTGCAAACCCATGGAAAAGGTTGTTTTTCAGAATCCGCAAGTGGCAAAATATATTAACGATAATTTTTATCCGGTGCGTTTTGATGCTGCTTCTACCGATACTATTATCCTTGGCGGAAAGAGATATGTTTCCCTGGGCAAGGGGCAACCTCATCAGCTGGCTATGTGGCTGTTTAACAGGCAATTTGCTTTTCCTGCAATTATTTTTCTGGATGACAAATTTAATAATATCGGAAGGGCTTATGGATTTTACCTGCCGCAGCAGGTGATGCCAATGCTAATGTATTTTGCTTCGGATAAATATAAAAAACAGAGTTTTCAGGAGTATATGAAACAGCTGGCACAAAAATAACCCTTGCTTGTTTTAGTTTTTTTTACTATTTTTCTATTGAAACTTAAAAAATTACGCTAATGAAAAGGATATTAACCCTGTTTTTCCTGCTAATTTTTGTTATGGCTGCATGCCAGCAAGAGAAAAAGCAGCACGAAAAGGCCGAACATAAACTTGTTTTTGTGGCTGCTACGCCTGATAGTTTGCGTACCCCGGAATCTGTTTTTTATTGCCCTTCGGGTAATTTCCTCTTTGTTTCCAACATCAACGGAAAACCTCTGGATAAAGACGGTAACGGATTTATTTCCAAAATTGACCTCAACGGAAATATTATTGACCTCAGATGGGTGCAGGGCCTGAACGCCCCAAAAGGTATGGGCGTGGCTGACCATAAACTCTATGTTACGGATATTGACCGCCTGGTAATTATTGATATCGACTCGGCACGCATTATTCAAACCATCCCGGTGCAGGGTGCTAAATTCCTAAACGACATTGCTATTGACAAAAACGGAAATGTTTATATCTCGGATTCGCAGAACAATCTTCTTTACCGTTTCAATGGTGATACCGTGGAAGTTTTTGCTAAGGACCTCAAAGGAGCTAATGGCCTGTATTTCCTCAATGACTCTGTCCTTTACGTGGGATGTGCCGACCGTCTGGCTGCTGTGAACATCAATTCCGGAAAGGTCTCTACTGTGATGAAGGTTAATACTGTGATGATTGACGGATTGAAAAAAGTATGTCCTAAGGAAAATGAGTTTATAACAACCGATTGGCAGGGTAAAATCTTTTTGCTCAATCCGGATGAGAACGAGATGACATTGCTGATGGAATTCCCGGACTCTACTAAGAATGCTGCGGATGTGGAATTTATTATGGATAAGCATCTGCTTTATATTCCTACCTTTTTCAACAATACAGTGGAAATCTACAAGCTGACAGCCTCGGACGAGGACAAAGACAAAGATTAACGGCTTAGCTCTTGATTTGTTTCTGTGGACGGGGGGTTCTAAAAGTCCCCCGTCTGTTTGTAAATTTAGTGGTTAAAACAAAGTATTGAAAATCAATCCTTTGCTCCTTTGAGGCTTTGCGGTTAAAAATCCATTCATTCATTCGTGGCATTTATTTAGCCACTAATTACCTCCGTGCTCCCCGTGACCTTCGTGGTTAAACAGAGAGTTGAAAATCAATCCCTTTGCGTCCCTTGCGGTTAAAAACATTCGTGCATTCGTGGCAATTAATTTAGC
>CAZYSM010000010.1:0-72449 GCA_964649975.1 uncultured Bacteroidales bacterium
TGATTTTTATCATTAATTTAAACATTAAAATTAATCACTATGAGAAAGTTTATTTTATTCTTTACAGCATTATTTATTAGTGGAATGCTTGCGGCTCAATTACCTGTAAATTTTCTAACAACACTGCAAACAGTAAAAAAAGCCGCCACTAAGTCCCAGTTTAAGGCAAAAGTATGGCTTTTAGATTCTACCTATGAGTATACAGGTCAAGATTCTTCCTGGATTGAAAAAGAGAAATATATTGTTCTAAACAGGGATGCGGCCCGGAACGAAACAAATTCCATCTCATTCAGATATGACACAACCGCACAAAGCTGGATAAAAAAGGACACAATAGTAAAAGCATACTACAGTAATGACACCCTAAAATTTGTTTTAATCCGGCCATGGAATACTGCAACCAACCAATGGGATGATACATTAAAGTATGAAGAATATGACCAGGACGGAGAACTAATAAAATTGATAGAAAAAACATGGGATTACGATAACAATATATTCACATATGGAGCTAGAGGCCACTTAATTTTCTCCGGAAATACTGCTGAAAATGTTATAAAATCTTTAGATACTGCCACAGGACAATGGAATCCCGCCTACAAACTTGTCATTACTTTTGACAATAATTACAATATTACAGAGATAGCTGTTTATTTCTGGACTGGTACTGCATGGTTAGGAATACAAAAAACTATTTATACCTATGACAGCAATGGAAGAATGATATCTGAATTAGAACAAAGCTACAACTTCACAACTTTACAGTGGGAGAACTCAAGCCAAAATCTATATTCTTACGATGCCAATGGAAACAAAATAGAACGAGTTTATCAGCAATGGAACAGTTCTACCTCACAATGGGTCAATGCGAATAGAGATACCATGGGTTATAATTCAAATAACCTAATAATAATAGATATATTCCAGACCTGGGATACCACAACCTCCCAATGGAATAATTATTTTAAATATACCTATGAATACACCACTATAAATAGCAAAGAATTACACTCTCAAAGCACCTATTTTACATGGAACACTTCTAATAATCAATGGGATAGCTCACGGGTTACTATTTACTCATATAATACCAACGGATTAAAGACACTTGAATTACACAAATATTACAATAGTGGAAACTGGCTTAATAGCAATCAATATGTTTATGAATACGACAGTGTGGGGAATAAGATCAAATACTATTTTCAGGTATGGGATCTGACAAACAATTACTGGCAGAATAACACACGCACCGATTATTTCTGGTCAGCAGTTACATATAATTTGGTGGAAAGCACAACAAACAATTTATTCAATATTTATCCTAATCCAGCATACGATTACATAAGGATAGTCAGTGACAAACCTTTACAAAACATAAATATTATTTCGCTTGATGGAAAAACTATAATCAGCAAAAAGATTAACAGCAACGGCAGCATAGACATAAGCGGACTAAAATCAGGCATCTATATGATTAAAGACGACAGCGGAAGGTCCATAGGCAAATTTATTAAGATGTAGCCATAGTTCCGTGTTTTTTTGGCCAGAGGTCGCCGATTTTTCGGCGGCCTTTTTTTATAAAAAAACCGCCCGGAACTGTCCGGACGGCTGCAAGCCAGAGGAGGTGATCCCTCGCTAAGACGATATTACAAAGCTAATATTTTCTGGATTAAAAAGTTTTATTTTCCGTTAAAAATTTCCCTGCCGGGAAAAAACTTTTTATCAAGTCCTTGCGCCTGGAAATAAGCATCTGGATTCTGACTGGACCACAAGACTTTAACAGCTGTGTCGCCCATAGCTTTTACCACAATCTGCTGATTATCCTGCAAATCAACAGTAAGCTGATCTAATGATTTTAGCTTGCTTGCCTGTTCTTTATCCGCAAATTGCCAACCATCAATATGGGAAATGTCCTGTAAGTATTCCTCTACTCTGGCGCTATCGGCAAGTAAAGTATCCAGATACCAATGTCCATCTTTACGGCTTAACACGAATTCCGAGTCTTTTAATTTCATACGTATCTGTTGCACCTGGTCAGGGTCAAAAGCAGTGAGGGTATGATTACGGTAAGCATCCGCATCACTAATAAAATCAATGGCCAATAGTTTTGGAACCAGATAAACATGACGGTCACCTTTTACCCGCACATAAGTGGAATACTGCCTTTGAACATTTCCGTATGGATAGCCCTGAGGCTGCATTGAAGACTCTATCTTGCCTATATAAAGATGTGCAACTGTCCTACCACGATTGTTTTTCACAATCACGTTAATGGAATTTGTATCAACAGTGCCATATTCCAGCCAATCCTTCCTTGTATTACCAACGGCCTGATCAGGATGTAGATCCAGAAGTGTGTGAATAATGGAAGCAACCTTGTCCTGGTCTGCCTCATATTTACCTTTTGCACTGATAACAAACCAGCTGTCATTCTCCTTTTTCAGAGTAATTTTATTCTTTTTAGTTTTTGGATAAAAAGTTATTTCTGCAATTTTTGCAGAATCTACCTGAACAAGCGTCTGCTTAAGATTGCCAGACTGCTGGTTATTCAATAACAAATCAGCAATCAATACCGCTGTGATAATGATTAGCAGCCCTATCAGATATTTAGTCTGTTTATTTTTCATAAGTCTGATATTTTTTGCGTTTTAAAGAGTTATGACGCCAACGTAATAGTCCTATTATCAAAACAATAATTATTGGCAGGATAAAGTTAAGATATTTTATCCATTGTTTTGTAGAATCTTTTAATTGTTTAAGGGGTTTATATGAAACTCCTTTTGTCCGCAACTGCATAATACCAGTATCATCAGCCAGCCAATCTATAGAATTGACAGCCAGAGCCACATTATCCGAATGCTCAAAACGCTCACCTGCAGGCAATTGCATAAAACTTCCATCAGAAAATACAATCATTTTCCATTTCTCACTTTGTAATATACCTCCTACAACAAGATGATGCAGCGGAAAATCTGCCTCAGTCCAGTTACGCATCACTGAAAAGAATATTGGAGGGCTTTCCAGACCTGTATTTTTACTCGTATAAGCCAGAGGAATAAATTTAATTTTGTTTGTATCTCCATGGAACTCCATAGGACTGGTAAAACTCATAGCAACAGCTTCCAGCCCCTTGGTCACCGGATGCTTGGCAAATGTGGTTATCATGGGGAAATACGGAAAAGAAATAGATAAAGGCAACGGGAAATTACTTTGTTTCACCTGGATGTTTCCACAGCGGGCATCCACAATGAATTTCGGAAAAACTTTTAGACCATATTTAGCCAGCCACTTATCCATACCATTATGGCTCACAGTTCCCATAGGCGGATTTCTGGTTAAATCACCATCCACGGCATTAAAAGCAAGGAAAATTTTTCCGCCCTGACTGAGAAATCTGTCCATATAAGATAATAGACGGGCAGGCAAAGAATCTTTGGGATCTATAACAGCCAGAATTTTATAATTGTTGAGATTATACTCAGACGAATCATAATTATACGGAACAGGCTGATAAAGTACGGACAAAGCATTGATAAATCCCTGCATCCTTGAAAAAGACGGGCATCCATATCCCTGTAAAATAGCCACTTGCGGCTTATGTTCCACTGTTAACTTCTTTATATTCATCGTAATAAGATACTCCAGAGAGGCATCTGGTGAAATATACGGGATTACTTGCTTTTTGTTTCCATATTTTATGACCAGTCCCATAAAAGCTTTTTGCTGTTTGGCCTGGTCTTTTTCGTGAATCTCTACAATCAATGGCGAAACACCATCCGAAATTGCCTGTTTCTCTGTCTCAGAATTTTTATTAGGGTCAATTACAGTATAAACAATTTTTCCAGAGGAAAAATTTTTGTAATCATCAAGCGTATTTATTAGCTCCCGCCGCAAAGATATCAGATCAGGCGGTAATTTCTTGGAAAAATAAGCGATTATAGTAACAGGCTTATCCAGATTTTTTATAATGTTAACCGTGGCTTTACTCAGGGTATAATGCTTATCCTTAGTAGCATCCAGACGGAGATGATGCCGATAGCCCAGGATAATTAATTCGGCAAGTATTAACAAAACCACCAATATTCTGATATACAAACCTTTAGTCTTCATAGCTACAATTTTTTAATTATACCTGCGAGAATAAAGATTAATAACAGCCAGTCGCAAAGCAATATAAATAACAGCAAAGAAATACAACACGGAATCCAGGCGGATAACACCGCGAGCCATGGTTTGAAAATGTGTATTAAAGCTAAGGAAACGGAACAGCTCAGAGATCCATCCGTGTGTGATATTTGCAATCATGTCAAAAATCAACTGGAAGAAAATAGCAATACCAAGACTGATGAGGAAAGCAACAATTTGATTTTTTGTCAAAGAGCTGGCATAAATACCTATGGCAATATAAGCCGAGCTTAGTAAAATCAATCCAATATATCCGCTTACAGTAGCTCCGTGGTCAACAGGACCGATAAGTGCAACAGAGAGGTAGTAAATCAAAGTAAAAGCCAGGGTCATTAAAATAAGATAAAAAGCGCCCAAAAACTTTCCCATCACAGTTTGATCATACGAAACAGGATGTGTCAAGAGCAGTTCCAGAGTGCCCAGGTTCTGCTCTTCGGCAAAAGATCGCATGGTAATTGCAGGCACAAAAAAGAACAATGTCCAGAAAGCTACTGCAAAGAAGGGCGTAAGATCAGCCTGGCCTATGAAAAAAATATTATTGCCAGATAGCCAGGTAAAAAATCCTGTTATACCCAAAAAGAGCACCATAACTATATACCCGCCAATAGAATCCAGGTAGGAATTGAACTCTTTATTTGCTATGATTAATGCCTTTTTCATTTTTCCGGAATTTTTGTTTTTAATTTTCCGAGGTAAGCTGACGGAATATATCTTCCAGTTTGGCCTGATACGGCGACAGCTCCGTGAGTATCCAGCCATTATCCACGGCAAAGCGGAAAATTTTTTCCGCAAAATTACTATCAGTCTCACCTGTTAGCATCAAATAGGTCTGATCAGGCGAAATCACTGTATAATTCACCAGAGACGGCAGCTTAGACAAAAGCTTTTCCACTTCATTCAATGTTTTGTTAGCCACGCGGACTTTATATTTTTCGCCCGAAGTGATTTGCAATTTAAGGTCCTTGGCCGTGCCATCTGCGATGATTTTACCCTTATTAATAATGACCACACGGTCGCAGGTAGCCTCTACTTCGGCCAGGATGTGTGAGCTGAGCAGGACAGTTTTTTCCCGCCCTATCCGCTTGATAAGTTCACGTATTTCTACAATCTGGTTAGGGTCCAGGCCTGTGGTAGGCTCGTCCAGGATAAGCACGTCCGGGTCGTGCAGCAGAGCCTGTGCCAGACCTACCCGTTGCTGATACCCCTTGGACAGCTCACCTATCCGCTTGTTTACCTGGTCAGATATTCCGCATACTTCAATAATCTCCGCTATTCTGGGCTTTCTTTTAGCAGGCGGAATATCCGACAACCCAGCCATATAATCCAGAAAATCCGTCACAAACATATCCGGATAGAGCGGATTATTCTCCGGCAAATAACCAATATGCCGGCGTGCCAGGTCAGGGTCTTGATCCACGTCAATATCATCCAGAAAAACTTTCCCGGATGTAGGTGCCAGATAAGTGGTAATAATCTTCATTGTTGTAGTCTTACCGGCACCATTAGGCCCCAAAAAACCCAGGATTTCGCCGTGTTTGACCTCAAAACTGATGTGGTCCACGGCAGTCACATCTCCGTAATTTTTAGTCAAATCCTTTACCCTTACGTTCATAGCTAAAAAATTTTTTTGAGCTAACAGAAATAATAAAATTTCCGGATAAACGTAAGGATTTTAACAAAATTTTATCTCTTTGTCATTTGAAAAAAATAGGTATATTTGTTTGTGAACGAAAAAAATAAAGTTATGGTCATCAGGATACAAAAAAACTCCGTGGATTTATACCGCTTATATGAATATCTGTCAAATACTTTCCAGAATTATAAAGTTTCCCTGGGCAAAAACAATGTTATAACCATTGTAAAAGGCCCCTGGGCAGTAAAGATAACAGTAAAAAAGACCAGGATAATTATCACCAAAGCGTTATCCCACTCACAATATTATATCATTGCCGGTATGCTCTTCATAGCCCTGGGCGTGATATTACCCATTATCATTTACAGTGTATTTATCTATCCCCGGATGAGTATGTTTATACAAGAAGTACTGGAAGCCACTTATGCTTAT
Source organism: uncultured Bacteroidales bacterium (assembly GCA_964649975.1). GTDB lineage: Bacteria > Bacteroidota > Bacteroidia > Bacteroidales > S143-33 > S143-33. The sequence goes on from CAZYSM010000010.1 coordinate 6,254, forward strand.
TACAGGTCAAATGTGCTGAATTACACACAGCATCAGGCTTATGACGAAGAGGAAGAATAAAAAGTCTGTGGATTTTTCCGCCATTTCTTCAATATCGTAAGCTCTTCTGCAGTAATATATTCCATTTCCAGTGCTTTTTCCACCAGGGTAACATAATCGGTGAGTGTAACTAAGTCTATATTAGCCTGTAAGATATTTTCCTGTGCAATTTCCAACTGATAAGAAAAAATCGCCAGCAGGCCTATTACGTTGATACCGTTTTCGCGCAATGTTTGCACAGCGGTCAGGCTGCTGCCACCTGTGGAAATAAGGTCTTCAATGACCAGAGCATTAGAACCAGCAGGAATAAAGCCTTCAATTTTATTTTGCAAACCATGGTCTTTGGCTTTTGGACGGACATAGACCAATGGCAAGTCCAGACGTTGAGCAACAAAACCCGCCCAGGCAATAGCTGAAGTAGCCACACCAGCTATATATTGCACATGAGGATATTTTTCTCGTATAACGCGGACAAAATAATCAGTAATATAATCACGGATGAGTGGAAAGGATAGCAACCGGCGATTATCCGTGTATATAGGGGAAAGTATGCCACTGGCCCATTTGAAAGGATGATTAGGTGAGAGCTGCACAGCCTGGACTTTAAGCAAATATCCGGCTAATATTTCCTTGCTATCCATAGTTTTTTGCCGAAAGTTAAAAAAATAAAACAGGCTGACCAAAAATGGCCAGCCTGTTTTTATCATCTATTATTGCCCGGGCTGCTGTTGCGGAGGTTGCTGCCCAGTAGAATATGGATTAACCAAAATCTTGGCTTCCACACGTCTATTCAAAGCCCTGCCCTCGGGTGTGGAGTTTGGAGCAATAGGCTTGGTCGGGCCATAACCCTTAGCCACAAGACTTTCGGGCGGAACACCCTGGGAAATAAGGTATTGAACAACAGCCTCTGCACGGCGCTGGGATAATTTCATATTATACTGGAACGAACCTGTATTGTCAGTATGTCCAGATATTTCCACAACAATACCAGGATAACGTTTGAGTATCTCGGCCAGACGGTTAAGCTCGGCATAAGATTCTGGTTTAAGCGTTGCACTGTTCACGTCAAAGAATACATTACGCAATACCACTTTGGAACCCGGGTCAATAGACATCAGCTGTATGTCTTTGTGTATTTCCTGATAACCTGTAGCTGCCGGGATGTCAAAGTTTTCGGAGTAAAACATGTGTCCCGGAGCATTAACCGACATTCCATAATTCTTACCCGAAGGCAACATTACCATATATTCGCCAGTGGTAGCGTTGGTCTTTATTACCTGAACAACCTTCTGTGTTTCATTATCCACAATTTCAATAGTAGCATCAAGCGGTTTATTTGTTCCGTATTCCGATACAATACCTTTGACAACAGTCAGACGTAATGTCTTAATTGGCACTGGCGCTTCCATAGTAATCTCATTGACCGGACGGTTTTCAAATGCCAGAAGGCTATGATCGGCGTCCTGAGTAAAAATCGGTTTGGGTGTATAGAAGAAGAAATCATAAACGTCATAATCACCGTATCCGTCATGACCATTGGAAGTGAAATAGCCAGTGCGTCCATCAGCATTAACGTAAATAAATAGATCATCGCCAGGAGTGTTTATCCCAAATCCAAGGTTTTCTGGCTCTGTCCAGCGTCCGTCAGGCAAACGATAACACCGGAAAATATCATATCCGCCCATGGAGTTGTGTCCCTTGGAAGCAAAATATAATACACTGTCATTCTGAGCAATAAAAACGGATTCCTCGTCATAAGGCGTATTGATTTCCGGACCAAGATTCTTGGGCTTAGACCACCCCATAGCAGTACGTTTGGTAACCCAGATATCTTTTCCTCCGTATCCGCCAGGACGGTCGCTAACGAAAAATACCATTGTTGAATCGTGAGAAAAAGTTAATGTTGTCTCTTTACTGCCTTTACGGTTAATTTTCCTGATAACTTCCTTGGGCTTGCTCCACTTTTCATCGCCATTGGCTTTAATCCTTTTCTTGGCAATATAGAATGTTCCTTTTCCGTCTCCGCGACGGATAATAATTTCTGTACCATAAGGATTAATGGCTACTGAGGCATCATTACCTTTACTATTAACGGGTTTTGGGAAAAGTGCTGGTTTATGCCACACTCCGTTCTTATAACTTGTATAGTAAATATCCTCGTAATAATCATCCGAGACATAAACATTCCTTCGGGAATTAAACTTGGAAGGACGGCGAGAAGTAAAGTAAACAATAGAGTCATAAGGTGCAAAAACAGGAGAATATTCCGCATATTCGCTATTAACATTTTTCCCGAGATTAGTAATAATTACATTTAACTTTTTCTTTTTCAGTTCATTACCATTATTACACTGCTGAATATACCTCTCTATCATAGCCTCTTTTTTCTTCAAAGCCTTCTCGTCCAACGAATTCTTATAAAGGAGATATTCATCAATAGCATCATCAAATTTTGCATTAAGATGATATGCCCTACCCAACCACAGGTGGATATCAGGTGTAACCTCAGGATTGAGGTCAAAAGCTTTTTCAATATATTTCTCTCCTTCCTTCTCATAGCCTAATTTCAAATAGCTAATGCCCATCTCATAAAGCAATGGAGCATAATCCTGATTGTATCTATAAGCCTGTTTAAGCTCATCCAGAGCCATACGATAATCACCGTGACGATTTTTTCTGAAATACCTGGTTCCTTTTTTCAGATGTTTCAGGGCCTGTTTATATCCAGCTTCGGTAACCAGAAAATCTTTGGGATTAATTTTTACTTTATAAGGTTTCTGACCAATTAAACTTAAAGTAATAGCCAGGGACAAAACAAAACTTATAAGTCTTTTCATTTTTCAATTGTTTTCATATTCATTTTTACAAATATTAAAAAAAAATCTATCAAAGGCAACCGGGCATAAAACCTTTTATTTAGAAATTTATTTTTGTTTTAGCCTTTTTTTTGGGTGCAAAAGGCGTTTTATTAATAATTTCTTCTCTTTTATCAAGGTTACCTTTTTTGTATTCATCATAAATTTGCTTGATGATAATAACAAGGTCATATTGAGGGGTGCGTAAGATAAAATCCCTGTCAAAATTCAGGAAATCCATAAATTTCTCCAGTTCTTTTCCTTTCAGGCCAGTAATAGTGCTAACCAGCTGAGGGTTAAACTTTTCTTCAATACGTTTTTCCATCTCAGAATATTTTTCCATTTTCTTTATCTTGGCCAACTCTTTTTCATACTTAGTCTTTCCGCCAATTACAAAGCCCACGCCACGTGAGGCAATGGTCAAGGCCTGCAAATCCTCTTTACTTATGGCTTTATCCACCCATACTTTAAGCTGTTCCTGGGTTTTATCTTTTTCTACTTTTGTATGTGCTATCTGATAAACAAAAGTTTTCCATCTAACAGCAAAAACATCCACAGCTGGCAACCTGTAATAACGCCGATTCATATATATAACTGTGTTAAAATGACGGGACTGGGGATGCTTATCCGCAATGGTCCAATAAACAGGCTTATATCCCAGACACGAAATACGCAAACTATCCTTCTTGGTCATTGTTATAAGAAAACGACCTGCTGTATCTGATTGCGTTGAATTACCTTTTTTTATATTGACTATCAAGGCATAAGGAACTGGCTTCTTGGTATCTTTATCCAGAATCTGACCCGAAACATAATAAACTCTCTGCCAGAACTGGGCAAAACTCATCTGCCATATCAAAATCAAAATCAAGATACTTATTAACCTGCGCATAACAATATTGTTTTATTTATTGCAAAAAAAGAATGTTTTTTTTATTATAGCAAATAACACTTAGACTGTGTGAATATATAAAAATTTTCCAATGAACGAGATAAAATTTTTCTTTGACGGACGTCTGCAAACGATTGATTTCACCTCTATCAAGCCAACGACCACAGTTCTGGAATTTTTACGTTCTTATCCGGGACGATTTGGTACCAAAGAAGGGTGTAATGAAGGCGACTGTGGGGCTTGCACCGTGGTAATTGCACAACCAAACGGAAATAAGTTTGATTACCAGGCGGTTAACTCCTGTATGGTTTTTCTACCATATCTACACGGAAAATTCCTTATAACAGTGGAAGACTTATCCTCACCCACACAATTACATCCTATACAGCAGGCTTTCATTGATAATTACGCCAGTCAATGCGGCTTTTGCACACCCGGATTTGAGATGTCGCTCTTTGCCTTATACAAATCTAATCCAAATCCCACGGAAGAAGAAATTTCCGAAGCAGTGGAAGGAAACCTGTGCCGGTGCACGGGTTACCGCCCTATCCGTGATGCAGCACTGTCATTACGGACAATGCCTTTGAAAGACCATATTACGGATACAGAGCCACAGGTTTTAGAGGCATTAAAAACAATTGATAATCCAGATGTTATAGATCTCTCATACAAGGATGAAAAATATTTTATTCCTTTTTCCCTGGAAAAAGCTCTGGATTTGATCAAGCAATATCCTGAAGCTAAAATAGTTAATGGCGCCACAGATGCTGCGCTCCTCAAAAACAAAAAGAAACAAGATTTACCATTAATAGTTGACCTATCCTTCATTAGTGAAATTTCATATATTGAAGAAAAGAATAGGGAAATCATAATAGGGGCAGGTGTACGTGTACAGCAATTAAAAGATTTCTCCCGGGATAAATTGCCTTTTCTCTATGACTATCTGAAAGTTTTTGCAGCAAAACAAATACGTAACCGGGCCAGTGTTGGAGGAAACATTATGACAGCCTCCCCCATTGGCGATCTCATTCCTCCCTTCATCACTATGGATGCAAGCGTTGTTATAGCCAGCAGTAACGGAGATATTACAATGCCCCTGGAAGATTTTATCACAGGCTACCGCAGCACAGCCCTCAAACCTGGCCAAATCCTCAAACAAATCATTATCCCTGTTGACAACAAACGTTTTTACCGGTTTTACAAAGTATCCAAGCGTACAAGCCTGGACATCAGCACTGTTAGTCTTGCTGCCAGCATAGAAGCCGAGGGAAACACTGTCAAAGATATACGTCTGACTTACGGCGGAATGGCCGAAATGGTCAAGCGTGCCCGCAAAACAGAAGATTTCCTCCGTGGACAGGAAATTACAGAGGAAAATTTCCTGGCAGCTGCAAATATAGTGAAACAGGAATTCACTCCTATTTCTGATGCGCGTTCCTTTGCCCAGGCGCGTTCAATAATGGCTAAAAACCTACTCATAAAATTCTATCAGGATTTAACCCAAAACTCAAAGCAATGAAACCTTTATATTACGAAAGTGCACGGCAAATAGTACAAGGGAAAGCCCGTTTTGTTGACGACATACCACCCTTTCACAGAGAGCTGAAAGCTTATATTGTAACCTCACCAGTTGCACGAGGACGGCTAAAAAGTTTTGATCTATCACAAGCCCGCGCTTATCCAGGTGTTGTTGCGGTACTCTCGCACAAAGACATTCCGGGAAGTAAAAAAATAGGCGTTGTGGAACACGACCAGCCTTTGCTGGTAGAAGACCAAATCAGCTATATGGGCGAGCCAATGTTCCTCATCGTTGCCGAAAGCTACGAAGCCGCCCATAAAGCTGCAAAACTCATAAAAGCGGATATAGAACCAGAGGATCCTGTCATTACCATAGAACAGGCAATAGAAAAGGACTGGAAACTGGCCCCTTCCAAGAAAATAGAACGGGGGGATATAGACAAAGGCTTTGCACAGGCTGACCACATAGTAGAAGGAATTTTCCGCATAGGCGGACAGGAGCATTGGTATCTGGAAACGCATGCCGCCATTGCCGTGCCAGGAGAGGAAAACGAAATGAAAATTTATACCTCATCACAGCACCCCACGGAAAATCAACATATCATCGCCCAGGTGCTTGGAATTAATTTCAAGGACGTGGACGTGGAAGTACGCCGTCTGGGAGGTGCTTTCGGTGGCAAAGAAGCTCAGGCTTCGTGGTTTGCAGCACTGGCCGCTCTGGCTGCCTGGCATACTAAAAGACCTGTACGCCTGCGTCTGGAACGTATGCAAGACCAGGCCATCACTGGCAAACGTCATGCATTCCTGGTAAAATACAAGGTGGGATTTTCTGCCGAAGGCAAAATCATTGCGCTGGATATTGAACTAAACGGAAATGCAGGTGCTTACAAAGACCTGTCCATGCCTATACTTGAACGGGCTATGTTCCACTCCGAAAATGCCTATTACATCCCCAACATCCGCATCATTGGTACCATGTGGCGCACTAACCTGCCTCCTAACACAGCTTTCCGAGGATTTGGCGGTCCGCAGGGAATAGCATCTATTGAAAACATTATCCACATCATTGCTCATAAATTGAAAAAAGACCCTACCATTATCAGAAAAATTAACTTCTATGACGAACAGCACAATGAAACGCCATACGGACAAAAAGTAGAAAATAACCGCTTGCATATCCTCTACGACCAGATTATATCAGAAGCCAGGTATTTTGAACGTAAAGAAGAAATTTCCCGTTTTAATTCCCAGCATAAATACCTAAAACGCGGACTGGCACTTATTCCTGTCAAATTCGGCATATCTTTCACAAACTCCATCCTTAATCAGGCAGGTGCTCTGGTAAATGTTTACACCGACGGAACAGTGCAGGTCAACCACGGTGGCATTGAAATGGGACAAGGCCTTTATACAAAAATCCTGGGTATAGCCTCAAAAGAATTTGGTATCAGCCCCGACCGCATTCGTATCACTGCCACGGACACCTCCAAAGTACCCAATACTGTTGCCACAGCAGCCTCCACAGGATCCGACCTCAACGGAATGGCTGTGGCAGATGCTATTGAAAAAATCAAACTCCGTATGGCTGTAGCCCTGAGCAATTATTTCAACCGTAATAGCACAAGTTCACGCCTGACCTATCCTTCGGATCTGGTTTTTGAAGATAATTACATCTATGATAGACAAAATCCGGAACGGCGTATTTCCTTTGCTGAGGCTGCTGCCTTAATGTTTACCTTGCAGGTTAGCATGAGTGCCACAGGATATTATCACACACCCGGAATATTTATGGATTGGGAGACAGGTAAAGGCCATCCGTTTTATTACTATTCCTTTGGCATGGGCGTTGTGGAGGTGGAATTGGACCTGCTCACCGGAAAAGCCAGGGTTATACGGGCAGACTTATTGCACGATGTAGGCGAGAGCCTTAATCCGGAAATTGACCGCGGTCAAATAGAAGGTGCTTTTGTCCAGGGTATGGGTTGGACACTGCTGGAAGACCTGCGTTACACGCCCGATGGACGCTTGTTAAACAGCTCTCCGGATACTTATAAAATTCCGGCATACACAGATGCACCAGCAGAATTTAATGTAAAACTGCTCAAAGGCTTTCCGCAGCCTGGCACCATCCATCACAGCAAAGCCATTGGTGAACCTCCGTTCATGTATGGAATAGCTCCGTGGCTGGCTGTAAAAGATATTCTGGCAGAACTAACGGAATTTGAAAAAGAACCAGACCTGGAACTGCCAGCCACTAACGACAGAATAGTCCTTGAAGTGGAAAAATTAATGGCGTAAAAAAAAACGGGGCGCTGTTAGGCGACCCCGTTTTTTTATTTATTCAAGGAATAAGTCCATCAACTCAGTAATCTGCTCTTTCAAAGCTTTGAGCTTGGCCTCGGCACTTGCTTTTTTCTCCTTCTCCCTCTCCACAACCTTTGCAGGCGCTTTACTGATAAATTTCTCATTATTAAGCTTTTTCATCACAGAAGCCAGAAAACCTTTCTGATAATTATATTCCTCAATCAAATCCACAAGCTCCTTTTTAATATCTATCAAATCTCCAAGCGGAATATTATATTCAAGTGTTTTTATCATAAACACCTTTGCGCCTTTTATTTTTTCCTTAATTTGTTCAATATTCTCCACACCAGCTAATTTCTTAATTACCTCATCAAACACAGGATTATATTCACCTTCCATCACACGTACTTTCACACTTAATTTCTGCTGATTATCAATCTTATAATCTTTCCTTAGCCCACGGATAGTACTGATGATCTTCTTGGTATCCTCAAAAAGTTCCAGTAATTTTTCATCATACTCACCAGGCACGGGATAAGAGGCAATCATAATACTCTCACCATCTTTACGGTCATCCAGCTTTTGCCAGAGCTCCTCGGTAACAAATGGCATAAACGGATGAAGCATTCTCAGCAGCTTATCAAAGAAAATGCGGGTAGCCTCAAAAGTTTCCTTATCAATGAAAGCTGCGTTACGGTTTTTGTCAAATTTAGGCTTAATTATTTCCAGATACCATGAAGCAAAATCATCCCAGAAAAGCTGATACAGTGTCATCAATATCTCGGAAAGCCGATAATTTTCGTACATTTGCTCGGTCTGATCCAATACTTTGTTAAGCTTGTTTTCAAACCACTGGATAGCAACTTTGTTAACCTGCGGCTGAGCGAGATTTTCATCCACCTCCCACATTGAAATCAAGCGAAAGGCATTCCATATTTTATTAGCAAAATTACGTCCTTGTTCAGGTAAATCATCCTTGTATAAAAGATCACCTCCGGCAGGGGCGCACGAAAGTATACCAAAACGCACACCGTCTGCACCGTATTTATCAATCAACTCCAGTGGGTCGGGCGAATTACCAAGCGACTTTGACATTTTACGTCTCAGGTTATCACGCACCAACCCAGTAAAATACACATCCTTAAATGGATAGGTGCCACGATAATGGTATCCTGCCATAATCATACGAGCCACCCAGAAAAAGATAATATCATGCCCAGTAACCAGTACAGTAGTAGGATAATAATAATTTATGTCAGGATTATCTGGATAGCGTATTCCGTCAAATACGGCAATGGGCCACAGCCAGGAAGAAAACCAGGTGTCCAGCGTGTCAGGGTCTTGATGCAAATCATCCAATGTCAAGGATTTATCTCCGGTCTTTTCAATAGCCAACTGTAAAGCCTCTTCCTTGGTTTCTGCCACAACAAACTCCTCTGTATCACGGATATAATAAACCGGAATACGATGGCCCCACCATAGCTGACGAGAGATGTTCCAGTCGCGGATATTTTCCATCCAGTGGCGGTAAGTGTTTTTAAACATATCAGGAACAAAACGTATTTCCCCGTCCATCACAGCTTTGAGAGCGGGTTTAGCCAACTCTTTCATTTTCAAGAACCACTGTCTGGACAGGCGTGGCTCAATTGGCACATCTGTACGCTCAGAAAAACCAACGTTATGAGTGTAATCTTCCTCCTTGACAAGCAGACCGCGCTTGCGTAATTCCTCTACAATGAGTTTTTGCGCTTCCTCACGGCTTTTGCCAACAAAGAACTGAGCCTGCTGGTTAAGTGTAGCATCCTCATTGAAAATATCTATAATTTCCAATCCATGACGCAGGCCTATTTCATAGTCATTAGGGTCATGGGCAGGTGTAATCTTTAAAGCGCCAGTACCAAACTCAGGGTCAACATAATCATCTGCAATAACCGGTACCTCACGTTCTACCAGCGGAACTATTACTTTTTTCCCAATGAAATCCTTATAACGTTCATCGCCAGGATTAACTGCTACAGCAGTATCTGCCAGGATAGTTTCCGGACGTGTAGTTGCAATAACAATGTATTTATCTTCCTCACCCACAACAGGATATTTAACATACCATAGCTTACCTGGAACCTCTTTGTATATAACTTCTTCATCACTAATAGAAGTCTTAGCCTCAGGGTCCCAGTTAACCATACGGTATCCACGGTAGATGAGACCTTTGCGGTAAAGGTCAACAAATACTTTAATAACGCTCTGATAATAATGGTCATCCAGGGTAAAATTAGTACGATCCCAGTCGGCAGAAGCACCGAGCTTACGAAGCTGTTTAAGTATTATACCGCCATGCTCATGTGTCCATTCCCAGGCATGTTTGAGGAATTCCTCACGTGTGATCTGGGATTTTTCAATGCCCTGTTTTTTAAGCTTGGCAACAACTTTAGCCTCTGTTGCAATAGAAGCGTGGTCTGTACCAGGCACCCACAGGGCATTATAGCCCTTCATCCTGGCATGACGCACCAGAATATCCTGTATAGTGTTGTTAAGGATGTGTCCCATGTGTAGCACGCCTGTTACATTAGGCGGGGGTATGACAATAGTATAAGGCTTACGTTCATCAGGCTCAGAATGGAAAAGCTTTTTTTCCATCCAGTAATTATACCATTTTTCCTCAATCTGCTGCGGTTCAAACTTCTTAGGCAAATTCTTGTCCATAACTATTTTTTGTTTTTATTTCCAGAAAAGATTGATACAAAGGTATAAAATTCTGCAAAAATAAAATTTAAAAATTCAACCGGCATATAAAAACAGAAAAACCATGAACGCCACATAAAACATCCCCATGATAAACAAAGACATAGCATTATCTACGACTAACAGGCTTATAACCATATAATCCTTTACGCTTGATATACTCTGCAACTTGCGGATGCAGGAAAAACCACGGATGTTTCCCCTCAGCAATAGCCTTGCGGATAAAAGTTGCGGAAATTTCCAGCAAAGGGGCATGTACAATACGCAGACGTGGGAAAGAGACATAATCAGCATTATATCCAGGACGGGGATAAACATAGATATCAAATTCATGGGCTATCCAGTCGGCCTGCTTCCATTTATGGAAAGATACAAGATTATCCCCGCCCATTATCAAAACGAATTCATAATCCGGAAATTGCTGCCTGAGCGCCTGCAATGTCCTGTAAGTATATGATGGACGGGGCAAATTGAGTTCAATATCACAAACCCTGTATCCTTCTGTTCCGCTCAGTGCCAGACGTAGCATCTCCGCACGGTCTTCTTCTGCAGCCAGTTTATCGTCTATCTTAAATGGGCTTTGCGGACTGACAACAAACCATACCTGATCTATATCCGTGAATTCCCGGAAAAAATTGGCAATTATCAAATGTCCTACATGAACCGGGTTGAACGAACCAAAGAGTAATCCGATTTTCATATCTTTGCGGAAATTATATTTGCTTTTTGCCAATGAAAATAATCAAATTTTACATTTTTCTCGTATTGATATTTCCCTACACTTTATTAAAGGCTCAAAACAATGAAATAATTTTTTCTGTAGGCGGTACACTCTCCACAGTGCGTTTTGATGATTCTGCAGCGCAGGCAGCTGTTAGTCCGCATTTAAAGCCCAAAGCCGGTTATCTTGTATCCGCGATATGGGAACATTATTTTGCTCCTATACTGAGCCTGCGCACCTCCATGGATTATATCCAGAAAGGATTTGCTTATTCCTATCCCTATAAGCAAGGATACAAAACCTTTAATTACCTCACACTCTCGGTTGCTGGTAATCTTGTATTATACCGTGCGCCCATAATGGAAATCTCGGCCTCGGTGGCACCTTTCACAGGTTACTGGATAAGCGGCTTTAAATTTGAAGCTGATTACCGCGGCAATGCCCTTTATGCCCAGAAAATCATCTTTTCCGACAGCACATATAGCTATAACCGCTGGGACGCAGGTGTGGCAGCAGGATTACATCTAAAATACTGGCAAAGCTCATCACAGGCTATCACTCTGGACATAGGACTTAAATATTCCGCGGTTAGCAATGACCGCAAAAACGTGGCTGGAACAAAAAACCGTTGTTTTTACATCCGCATGGGATACTTATGGTCTTTGTGAGAAAATTTTATTACCTTTAAATCCAAATTACATCTGGATTTGATGAAAAAACTTTTAATCCTGTTTATTGGTATAATTCTTTCCGCGGGCCTATGGGCACAGCAAGACTCCACAGGTTTTCCTTCGGAAGTAATTGAAAATCTGGCAGAACAAATCGTTGAAAATTCCGAAGGCGAAGTGGATTTAAGTCAGGTTTATGACGATTTGATGTATTTTTACGAAAATAAGCTTAACCTCAATACTGCAACCTGGGGGCAACTGTCCCATTTATATTTCCTTGATGACCAGCAGATAAAAGCACTTTTACATTACCGCAAACAGCACGGACAAATCATTTCCATAGGCGAATTATACGCTGTTCCGGGCTTTACTTATGACGTGATACAACAACTGGCACCTTTCATAACTTTTGCCCCTGCGGAAAAAATACCTCCGCTCAAACCACGGAATATACTCCGTTACGGACGTAGTGAGCTGTATTTGCGCGACCAGTTCATTATCCAGCCGCAAAAGGGCTACATCATCAACGATACCATTTCGCCAGAGGACAGCACAACCAGCCGTTATCTGGGAAACAAGCACAAGATTTATATGCGGTATAAATTCACTTATGGCGACCGTGTAATGGCAGGCTTCACCGCGGAAAAGGACGCAGGCGAGCAGTTTTTCCAGGGCGCGCAACGTTACGGATTTGATTTTTATTCCGCGCATCTGCAGGTAAACCGTATAAGTAAAACTGTTAACCGCCTGGTGCTGGGTGATTTTCAGGCACAGTTTGGTCAGGGCCTTGTCCTGTGGAACGGTTTTGCCATGAGTAAATCCGCTTATGTGCTGGACATACGCCGGCGTCCGCGCGGACTGCGTAAGTATTCCTCCACGGACGAAAACCGCTTTTTCCGTGGAATAGGCACAACACTACGCCGTGGGGATTACTATTTGTCTGTTTTTGCTTCGGCCAAGCATATTGATGCCAGCATCCAGGAAACAGACACAACGGAAAACGACTTTGCACACTACATTACGTCCATACAATCCACTGGCTACCACCGGACATTTTCCGAGATAGCCAAACGTCATGCCATCTTTGAAACAGTGGGCGGATTAGACCTCTCGCACAAAGGAGAAAAATTGCATTGGGGCATCACCGGTATTGCCTACCACTACTCTGTTCCGCTTCTGCCAGGACCAGCCATTTACCAGCAAAATAATTTTAGCGGACAGACAGGTGCCAATATCGGCGGAAACTGGTTCTATATGGACAACCACCTGTCATTTTTCGGCGAAGCGGCTCTATCGTCCAACCTCGGATATGCTTTTCTGTCCGGACTGGTGCTTCCTCTGCACTACCGCCTTCAGCTGGCAATGTTATACCGTTATTATTCTCCGGAGTATTTTGCCTACTACGGAGGGGGCTTTGGCGAAGGCAGTAATACCCAGAATGAACAAGGAATATACTTTGGTTTGCAAATCCTGCCCATGCCCAAATGGAAAGTTTCCGTGTATTTTGACCGTTATATGTTTCCATCGTTCCGCTACCGCATTTACCAGCCGCAGACCTGGGGCAATGAAGTTTTTGGACAAATTGATTACCTCCCGTCCCGTTCCATTACAATGTATCTACGTTATAAGACCGAGATTAAGCCTCAAAATCTGTCCGTTGGAGAGATTTATCCTGTGGAAATGTATCACCGTAGCTATTTGAGATATAACCTGCGGATAAACGTCAGCAGCAGCTTCCGTCTCAATAGCCGGATAGAGATGAGCCATTACATTCTGGATACCATCAACGACCATGGCATTCTGCTTATGCAGGACTTGCGCTGGGCACCGCAAGGGTTTCCTCTAACGTTAAACTGGCGGATAGCTTTGTTTGATGCCCCTTACAATGCCCGTCTCTATGCTTACGAAAATGATGTGCTATATGCTTTTTCTGTGCCAGCATATTTCTATAAAGGTATGCGGACTTATTTGTTAATCCGCTATGATGTCAACCGGAAAATCTCCCTGTGGCTACGTCTGGCTTCCACAAGTTATTTTGACAGGCAGGTTATCAGCGGGGGCAGTTTGAACGAAATCCAGGGCAATACAAAATCTGAGGTCAAAATACAATTACGTATCCGATTATAAATCAACCCTTTGTCCGTGAGATAAATTTGAGGAAAGCAGGGCTAATCATTACTTTGTCCGGGTCTTTTCTGGCCATAATTATATCAACAGATAATCCTATGGGGAGGTTGACAAAAGCCTTTTCTGGCACTTGCTGGTAATAAGTTCCGTAGGCCGTTTCAAAAGCTACATAATATGCAGGATATAATTTCCCCAGCAATCCTCTGGGTTCTATTTTCACCCATTTGTCAATAATTTTAACGCTGTCAAATAGTTTATCATCCCTCCAGAAATTCAATACAGGAAAAATATTAATAAAACCGCCAATAGTCAGATAAGCCCCAGCAAGGATAAATACGCCGGCAATTATGCCTGTAATAAATTTCCACAAAGCAACAGCAAGGACAATAAAAAGTAAACCAGTGACAATCTTTGCTATATAAATAAAACGTCTGTTGTAAGCCTCATCAAAAGCAGATTCGTAAGTCTCCTCTTTTTTTTCTACCTCCTTGAAATACACATCATTATAGAAAGGCAGATACCACGAAAAATCGTATTCAGGCGAAAATTTATTAAAATCCAGTGTCCTGGCTAATTCCCGGTTAAGATGTTGTTTAGCCCAAAAAACTTTCAGTTTTTCCAGATCTTTTTGAGATAAAAGTGTATCTGGCCAGGCAATATCTTTCAAAAAGTTATACATTTCCATAGCATCATAATCGCTACGTTTGTTCACGTCAAGCAAAGTTTCATAGGCTTTATCCAGCTGTTTGAGATAGTCTCTCAACTGGCTATTATCCTTAAAATCCGCACGGTTAAGATGTTTCATCCTGTAATTATAAGCCTTTTTAATCTCTCTGGTAGTGGCACTACGTCTGATACCCAGAAGACGATATAAATTTTTATTCTGCGTTAACATTTTTGCTTAATTTGTTTTTTAAATCAACCAGCCTGGCCAAGATAGATATAGCAATTTCCTGAGGTGTCTCGCAGGCAATAGGCACTCCCATAGGCATGTCAATTTGTTTTACATCCTCATCGGAATAACCATATTTCTGGACAAGTGCCCGTGCAAATTTTGCAGCTTTATTCCTGCTTGCCAGCACGCCCAGATAAGCAAAATCTTTTTTCAAACAACGCGCAGCAATTTCCAGGTCATATTCATGGCCAAAAGTCATGGAACAAATATAAGTATCCTTGTCAAATTTTATCTCATCAATAGCACTGAGATAATCTTTTATTACAAATTTAACATTTTCTTTTGAATTCCAAGAATCCAGCACATCTTTTCTGGGCTCAACCACTACAATGTCAAAGTCAAGATTAGCAGCCATAGTAGCAAGTGCCTGTCCTACATGTCCGCCACCAAAAATAACAAGCTGACTGGCTGGCAATAATGGTTCAAAATAGACACTCACCTGGCCACCACAAGCCATGTTCAAGTCACGGGAAAGGTTAAAAGTCATCAAACGTGACTGAGGATTAACCAGAAGTTTCCTGGCTTCCTCAATAGTACGGTATTCCAGATCGCCTCCGCCCACAGTGCCAAAAAACTTCCCATCCCCGGTTACCAACAGCTTAGATCCTGGCTTACGCGGGGTAGAACCTTTTGCTTCCACAACAATGCACAGGATAGCTTTCTGCCTTTCTTGTTTAATTTCCAGTATTTTTTGCCATATATTATCCATAAGCATCACGGATTTGTAAACACGTAACTAATTATATTAGCTCCCATTTTCAAAGCCTGTTCGTGCAGATACTCCGAGTCGTGATAAACCTGAGGGTCACACCATCCGTCGCCCAGATCGCATTCATAATCGTAGAAAACAACCAGACGTCCGTTGTAAAAAATACCAAAGCCCTGAGGACGTTTATTATCATGCCTGTGAATTTTAGGCAAGCCATTGGGGAAATCAAAAAACTGATGAAAAATGGGATGAGAAGCAGGTAGTTCTACAAAATCCTTGTCCGGAAAGACCTTTTTCATCTCACGACGGATATATTTATCCAATCCGTAGCTGTCGGATATTTCCAGGAAACCGCCAGAAATCAAATAATTACGTAAATTTTCTGCTTCCTGTTCGGAAAAAATAATGTTGCCGTTGCCCGTGATATGCACAAATGGATAATTAAAAATTTCCGGGCTGCCAGGGTCAACAGTAGCAGCGTCAAGGGCTATGTTTGTTCCCATTTTCTCATTACAAAAACGTGCCAGATTAGGCAAAGCCGTAGGGTTAACATACCAGTTTCCGCCGCCACGATAGCGCAGAACAGCCAGTTTTACAGTTGTTTTCTGACCAAAACTAAAAAGAGAAACAAACATCAAAAACAATATTAACAAACGCCTCATAGCCACGGATTTTATTTTCAACAAAATAAAACATTTCAACAAAAAAAGAAAAGTGTCCTCTACACGATGGATATAAAACATTTCGCATTTTGCCAGGTAAATTTTATTTTGTCCTTCTGCTATCAGTGCAAAGCCGTGAAGGAAATGAAAAGAGGTATAGCATTAATAATAAGCGAATTAATAGTCATCAATATTTTCTCTCAGACCTTCATCACCAGGGAATTTCTGCCAGATACGTGTAATCACGATATTTTTCTCCGTCTGGAAGGATCAATGTTTTTCAAGAACAATGAATATTTCACGCCCTACACAGCCAGTTACACATGGCCTGGATTTTACTTAAAACCTCAATTACAGTATTATCTTACCCCCAGCACACGCATAAGTCTGGGATATTTCTTTGAAAAATTCTTTGGATGGGATAATTTCTGGCGAACAATTCCTGTTTTCACAGTGCAACAACGCCTGACACCTGGATTAGACCTGGTATTTGGCAATATCTACGGAACACTTAACCATGGGATGGAAGAAGCACTATTGCGCTTTGATCGTTATATGACCAAACCTATGGAATACGGGATTCAGCTAATATACAAACGGCCTAAATTCAGTGGGGACACATGGCTTAACTGGGAACGATTTATTTACTTCAACTCAACAGTGCAGGAAGAAATACAATTCGGTCATAACAGCCTGCTGCAAGTGATGAACTATAAAGATGTAAAACTAAGCCTGCCATTGCAAATCCTTGTATATCACCATGGTGGACATCTGTTAACGCCTATCAGGATATTAACAGTAGCGGATATGATGTATGGCTTTGAAATAGATAAACCTTTGCCAGATGGAAGTGTTTTCACCATTGAGCCCCTGATGTTTCTATATCAAGGACTTAACGTCCCAGACACAGGACGGAACACATTGCCATATAAGCATGGTTCCGCCTTTTATTTCAAATTCAAATACACAAAAAGAAATCTTAATGCGATGATCGGACTGTGGATGCCTACACAATTCATTGCTCCCGAAGGTGAATACCTCATCTCAGATATTTCGGAAACTTACACAACTTATTACGAATTCTCCCGCTTTTTGTTCATAGGTAAAATTGCTTTCCACCGTCAAACGAAAAAATACCTCAACTGGGAGCTAAATGCTGGCTTTTACTACGACCCATGGCTCAACAACTTTGCTTATTACTACGGACTATACTTTACAATCAACCAGCCGTTTTATCTGGGAAAAATCCATCCGGAAAAAGTCAGATTATCAGACCTGAAATTTCCTAAAAAATTATAACTTTGGTAAAATTTAAATTCCAGGCCAATGAAAGAACAACACTTTAATTTCACATCCACTGACGGACAAAAAATATTTGTTTACAAATGGTTGCCAGAGAGCCAGCCCTGGATGATACTGAACATTGTCCACGGAATGGCCGAACATGCCGCACGTTACAAAGACTTTGCCCGCTTTTTAACCGACAATGGCATAGGCGTTTATGCTATGGACCTGAGGGGGCACGGAAAAACAGCTGGCACAATGGACAAATTCGGTTTCTTTGCCCCAAAGGACGGCTGGAAGAAAGTCCTGGAAGACCTCCACAGCCTTGTAAAGATCATAAACCACGAATGGCAAGGACTACCTATCGTTATGCTGGGTCACAGCATGGGTTCGCTTTTCACAAGAGCTTACATAGCCAAATATCCCGACACCCTTGACGGCGCAATACTATCGGGCACCAGCGGCCAGAGCGGTTTCCTGGTCTCTGCCGGAAAAACCATTGCCAAACTTCAGGGCATCTTTGCCGGAAAAACAAGACCCAGCAAGCTGCTTAATAACATGACTTTCCAGGATTACAACAAAGCTTTCCGCCCGAATAAAACAGAATTTGACTGGCTCAGTCGCGACAGCCAGCAAGTGAAAAAATACATAGACGACCCATGGTGCGGCGGCGTGGTCTCCAACAGATTCTATTACGACTTGCTCTCTCTGGTGCAGTTCATCAACCGCCCCGAAACTTACCTTGCCACACCCAAGGAAATGCCTATACTCATGTTCTCAGGCGAAAAAGACCCTGTGGGGGACTTTGGCAAAGGTGTAAAAAAAGTTTATGACAAATATCTGAAATCCGGCATCAAAAACATCACTCTTAAACTTTATCCTGACGGACGCCACGAAATGATCAACGAAATTAACCGCAAGGAAGTCTATGAAGACGTCCTGGACTGGCTAAAAACCAATTTTCAGAAACAAAACTGAGATAATTTTATTCCGGATAACAGCGTTTAAGAATAAAACAAGGACGACAATGAAAAAAATTGCGGTATTTGCCCTCATATTCACCGCGTATTTATCTTATGGACAAAAAGTTACAATCTCAGGCCAGAATAAAACCTATTCCGGCAGGGTGCTAAAACTTTATACATTCATAGACCGCATTACATTCAAGCCCACCTTGCTTGACTCATGCACAGTGGACTCTGCCGGAAATTTCTCTTTCTCGGTAAGCCCCAGCACAATAATGCAGGTTTTCGTAGACTTAACCTCACGCAGAGGATTTTTTTACATTGTCCCGGGGCATCAATACCACGTAGATATACCCGACTATAAGCCACTAACAGAGGACGAATTCCTTAATCCATATTTCCAGCCGCAATATATCCGGCTACCTGTAATAAACACTGACACTAATAATCTGAATTACAAAATTTTTCTGTTTGACAAATACTACAATATAACTATCAACCAGCTGGTAATAAGGTCTTTGATAAATAAGGACAGTGTAGAATACGCTATTTCTCTGCTAAAAAGATACGCACCAAAAGACTCGTCTGAATTTTACAAAAATTACTGTAAATACCGTTTCGGATCCATCCGCTTTGCAACATACTACAAAGACGCATGGAAATTCGGCCAGGAATATTTATTACACCAAAAGCCATTACTTTACAATCCAGCCTATATGAGCCTGTTTAACAACGTATTTGATAATTGTCTGGGCCCAATGAAAGTATTTTTTCCGGTGCATAATATTTTGATTAATCTAAAAACAGGAAATTTCCAGGCAATGGTGGACAGCTTTATTTCCCTGGATACCGCCACCAATCATCAAACTGCACAATTAATTCTGCTAAAAGGACTACATGATTTGTTCTACGACCAGACTTATTTGCAGGAAAATATTATACTGACCATAGAAAATGCCACAAAAACAATAACAGACAGCAATCTGCTGCTGATAACCCATAATATCCTTGACAAAATAACGGCGCTGCGTCCGGGATACGCTGCTCCGGATTTTAATTTACCCGGACGTCTTGGAATACACAAATCCCTTAAAAATTACCGTGGCAAGTTTATTTACCTGAACTTCTGCCATCCCAAGAGCCTGGCATGCCAGGAACAATTACCGCTGCTTAAACGCTATGCACAGGGGGGACCGGATGATTTTACCGTAGTTACCATACTCTATGGCGTGGATAAAAAGCAATTCAAGGAATTCCTGAAAAAGCACAAAGATTATAACTGGCCCATCCTGCGGGCTGGCAATAACCACCAGCTGCTAAAAAAATACAAAGTAGTTGCCTTTCCTACATATTATCTAATAGACCCGGACGGGAAATTGCTAACAAGCCCCGCCCCGGCGCCTACCGAAAATTTTGATGAAATATTCCTATCAGAATATAAAAAATGGCACAAGGAACACGCAAAACAACCGGGTATCAGAACGCCTTAAAACCATTTCCTCCAAAGAGCTGATGCAGGCTTTTCATTCTACCTTTTTTCCACCACAGCCCTGGCACAGCCTGCCAATGACGTGTGGGTGCAGGGTTTACTACCTTTTTCTCTTTTATCCATTCTATAATCAAGGAACGCAAATCTTTTTCAAACTTCTTAATAATACGCTTGTGTAATTCCTCATGCGGAATACCAACTCCGTCGGTCAGATGCCCTCCGCCACCATTGGCACGATAAGAATTAATAGCTACTTTGTAAACCCTGTCATAATCAAAAGGTTCTCCATTGGCCATCTCAATAATCTGAATCTTATCCCCATAAGGTCGGCGTAAATCTACTAAATATTTTATTCCAGCTGCCGAGGAAAAATTATAATATTTTCCGTAAAGCACGGTTTCACCCTTCTGATTAACTGTAAAACGCAACAAATGGTCGTTCTCATCAATCATAGTATTAAACCAATTGGCATAGGAAAACTCCAGATAATCCTTTATTTCCCGGCCGGTTAATTCCATGATATACAAGAGATTGTCAAATTTGTATAATTTGAACATATCCCGGATAAACACATTGCCCTTAACAATCCGCGTGTCATAGGTCAGAGGTGCAGAAAAGGAAACATCTGCCCCAGTAATATCCAGCTGTATTTTATGGATTAAATCCACAAAAGCACTATCCGCAAAAAGCGCCTCCCGTGAGGAAATGGAGCGGGTGAATACACCAACAGGTTGTGCAACATAATTCCTTGCCTGAACAATATGACGACGGAATTTATTTTCAAAATGATTATGCACATCGCAGAAATTCATCTCCAGATTTAATCCGGTAATATCCTTTTTCTCAAACTTTTTCCGGGCACGGTTGTATTTCATATCCACCTCAATAACAGCCACATACTTGGCCAGACTTTTGGGATTAATCACCAGCACTTTGTTTCCGAAATCATTGGTAATAATGGCATTGAATTCCTGATGGTCGTGGCCTGCAATGACAATATCAAAGCCATCAACTTTCTGAGCCACCAGCAATGACGCATTCTCGTTTTTATAAGTATTCTCGCTCTGGCGGTTATATGTAAAATCTATGCCTGCATGGAACAGTCCTACAAGCAAATCCGGATTTTCACGCTCTTTAATAATCTTGACCCATTTAGCAGCAGCCTCAATCATATCTTCAAAATCCATTCCCTCCCACAAAGTCTCTGGTAACCAATTAGGTATTGCTGGCGTTGTTAGCCCCAGGATAGCAATTTTTACACCTCTCCTATCCAACACAGTATAAGGCTGAAAATAAGGCTCTCGCGTATCTTTTTTGACTATATTAGCCGAGAGCCATGGGAACTTAAACTCCTTGCGCAAAAAATCATATACCTCGTGTCCGGCTTCAATATCGTGATTGCCCACCGAAGCTGCGTCATAGCCCATATAATTCATTACCTCTGCAACAACATGTGTCTTTTCCTCACCCGGCTTAGCAAAATTTTTGTTGGAATAATACACAACCGGCTGTCCCTGCAATATATCTCCATTATCCAGAAGAATAACCTCCTGATCCGAGTTATTCCTCTGCTCCTCTACATAAGTAAAAATCTGGGAAAGGGATGAGGTGGTCAACACATCTTCTATAAAGTCATACTGGAAAATAGCGCCGTGTATATCACTTGTTACTATAAATTTTATCTTAATATTTTTGGTTAGCATTTTTTACTCCTATTTTTGTAATGGCAGAGATTATAAAAAAAATTGTTTTAAAAGTCAATTTTTTTTGACAAATCGGAATAATTTTTATTCAATTAAACCATAAATCATAACACACTAACAATGAATGAATTAAACACATCAAAAAAAAGTTTCTTCATCTGGCTAACAATATTTGTCATTTTTTCCGGATTAGTGATAATACTCAAAAAAGTCTTACTCGTAAAAGATTTTATTGACAATAGCAATGTCATACTGGTTATTTCACCTTTACTTTTCATCACCAGTATGATACTGGGCTATGGATTATACGACAGGATTATGCGGAAAGCACGGCAAAGCACGGATACAAACGAAAAAATCAATCAATTCAACAAAGCAAACAAAATCAAATTTATCTTCCTTTCTCTGGGCGGAATTGTCATTGCCCTGACACTGCTACTGATATGGAAAGCCGATTATTTATACCTGTTGGGCATAGCCCTGATACTGCTGCTGATAGCTTACCCCAGCAGGACAAAGTATGACATTGAATTTAACAGTGAAAGATTCAATAAAAAAAGCCCGGAAGAAACACAAACCAAAGAGGGCGAAGAATAATTGCCCTCTTTGGTTAAGCATCAATATTGGCATAAACAGCGTGTTCTTCAATAAACTTACGCCTGGGCTCCACTTCCTCGCCCATTAACATTGAGAAGATTCTGTCAGCTTCCGAAGCATTCTCTATGGTAACCTGCCTGAGGATACGAGTTTCGGGATTCATTGTAGTCTCCCACAGCTGCTCGGCATTCATCTCACCCAGACCTTTATAACGCTGAACAGTAACAGAATTCGGATTACCCTTACCAAGATCCTCAATAGCTTTTTTACGTTCCTCCTCTGTCCAGCAATAACGGAATTCCTTTCCGCGCTTAACCAGATACAGAGGCGGTGTAGCAATGTAAAGATAGCCACGCTCAATAATCTCACGCATATAACGGAAGAAGAATGTCATTATCAATGTAGTAATATGACTACCGTCCACATCTGCATCGGTCATTATGATAATCTTGTGATAGCGTAATTTTTCAAGGTTCAAGGCCTTGGGGTCATCCTCTGTGCCAATGGTCACTCCCAGAGCTGTAAAAATATTACGTATCTCTTCGTTTTCAAGGATTTTGTGATGCATAGCCTTTTCCACGTTCAAAATCTTACCCCGCAAAGGCAAAATAGCCTGGAAACGACGGTCGCGTCCTTGCTTGGCAGTGCCACCAGCCGAGTCACCCTCCACAAGGAAAATTTCTGTTTTTTCCGGGTCACGCCAGGTGCAATCAGCCAGTTTTCCTGGCAAGCCCGCACCTTTAAGGACATTTTGTTTCTGGACTAACTCGCGGGCTTTCTTGGCAGCAATCCTTGCCTGGGCTGCTATAATGACCTTATTTACAATGGTCTTGGCATCCTGCGGATTTTCCTCAAGATAAGTTTTAAGCATCTCGCTAACAGCCTGATCCACAGCTGCAGCTACCTCCGGATTACCAAGCTTGGTCTTGGTCTGACCTTCAAACAAAGGATTAGCAACTTTTACGGAAATAACAGCTGTAAGCCCCTCACGGAAATCATCGCCACTGATAGTTACTTTCTTTTTGGCCAGCAGCCCGGACTCCTCGGCATATTGCTTAAGGGTGCGTGTAAGCCCACGACGAAAACCTGTCAGATGTGTTCCGCCTTCGTGAGTGTTAATATTGTTGACATAGGTATGCACGTTTTCCGAATAAGTGTTATTATACTCCAGGGCTATTTCAACAGGGATGCCGTTCTTTTCGGTCTCTATATGTATCACATTGGTAATAGCCTCTCGCGTCTCATCAATATAACGGACAAATTCCCGCAAGCCACCTTCGGAATAAAACGTATCTGTCCTGTAAGATCCATCTTCCAATTTTTCACGTTTATCCACCAGGGTCAGACGCACGCCTTTGTTCAAAAAAGCCAACTCCCTCAAACGCGTGGCCAGCGTCTCATAATTATACACAGTTTCCAGGAAAATTTCCGGATCTGGTTTAAAATGAATACGTGTCCCTGTGCGGTCAGTCTCTCCTATCACCTCCACACCACTGACGGGTTTACCACGTTCATAACGCTGACGGTAAATTTTCCCATCACGGTAAATTATGGCTTCAAGGAAAACCGACAGGGCATTAACCACGGAAACACCTACTCCGTGCAAACCACCGGAAACTTTATAACTGTTTTTGTTAAATTTACCTCCGGCGTGCAATACAGTCATAACAACCTCCAGGGCAGAACGCCCCTCCTTCTCGTGGGTATCTACAGGAATACCACGTCCGTTGTCCTCTACAACAATTGAATTATCCTCGTTAATTTCCACTCTTACATCCGTGCAATATCCTGCCAGGGCCTCGTCAATGGAATTATCCACAATTTCATAAACGAGATGATGCAAGCCTCTTACGCCTACATCGCCAATATACATAGCCGGACGCTTACGGACAGCTTCCAGCCCTTCCAGCACCTGGATATCTTTTGCAGAATAATCTACTGAACCATTAGCGTTTTGGACAGAATTAATACTTTCAACATTAAATTTTTCCTCACTCATTCTCTTAATATTTTAATTCCCAAAAACAAATAAATAAAAAAAGGGCACAAAGCCCATTTCATTCTATACAAAGATAAGCTTTTTTTCTTAAACCAACAAATTTATTTATCACTGCAATCCACTGAAAATCAGAGATATACTTACTTAAAGAATCCACTTATAGCCAACGTTTTAGCACATCTACCAGATCCACGGATAAAAATTTCTTTTGTTCATCCATATCAGGCAGGGCTTCCTTTAATTTATCAATATTCTGGCTGGCAATAGCTTTGTCAACAGGCCGGTCAATGTATTCAATAACTGTAAAAGCCTCAAAAGCAATATCAAAAGGCTCATTAATGAAAATATCAACCAGCTCTGGCAAATAAGAGGAAAAATCTATTGCACTTTGCCACAGAACGCTTAACAAATCCTTACGTATTGTCCTGAAACTATCATCACGTATGTAGGAAAAAATAATTTCTCCAGCCTGGGAATATTTAATATCTGTCAGCAGCTTGAAAAGTTCCTTCTTCACAAACTCATCTTTTTCCCGTGCATATTTTTCAATAATAAAGGGCAATATTTTAACATTCCCAAAATCCCTTATTTCCTTAATAGTCTCTTTAACAACTTCCTGATTGGGCGAACTAAGACGTTCTTTCCAGATTTGTTCCTGACTCTTTTTCTTTTTATTAGTGCCTTTATTAGATTTTTCCTTATGTTCCATTTTTTTGGATTGAATTTTGTAAAATAATTATCAGTTGCAAATTTAAATATTTAAACTGCTATGTTTAAAACATATAAAATTATTTTAATACTTTTAGGATTTTCTCTGATTATCTCTTCGTGCAAAAGAGAAAGCCAACAGAAACAAATAAAACTTAACGAAAAAGATACTATTTCGCTATCACAGACCATTACTAAAATTTATTACTCTCTGCCCTCGCCTCTGGAAATAGCCAATCTGGTCCAGGTAGGTGATATAAATTTTGACGACAAAGCCTTATTTACCCCAGACCAATACCTTAATTTTCAGACAGATAACGAGAAAGCGCTTGCTCTGGGCATTTACGCTGCCGACCTTAGTTTTTGCACCGTATTCGGACAACAACAAAAATCCCTGGAATATTTCAATGTGATAAAAAAATTGGCAACTGACCTGGATATTGTTTCTGTCATTTCGGATTCTCTTATGAACCAGATTGAACAAAACCTCAACAATGTTTACAAACTCCAGCAAATTGTAGGCGAAATCCTATTCAAAACAGATGCACTATTACAAGATTCTCATCGTAAAGACCTGGCACTACTGGTAATATATTCCAGCTGGGTGGAAACGATGCATCTATCACTGGATATGGCCGCACAGGCCCAGAACGACAGCGTTAAAAATCAAATATATAAAATAATAGCAGACGAATACTTCGTCGTGGATTATTTGATAAAGATGTTGCAAACCAGCACATTGAAACAAAAAGACGATTTCATCCACAATATTGAAAGCGTAAAAGCTTTATTAAAAAAGCTTGTTAAAATTTCTTATAAAAAAATCTATGACCCTTATTCTGGCAAAATGCTTAAAAAGAAAATCATTAATTATCAATTAGATGCAGAAGTTATTAAAAAACTACAACAAAAGATACTTAAAATTCGTAAAAACATAATTGAATACCGGTAAATTTTTTTCTTTTGTCAAAAACAAGTTCAAAATTATGAAAAGATTTTTCCCTATACTACTCGCTATATTTCTAAGTATCAATCTTTTTGGTCAGTGCCGCGAATATATCAAAGCAATGGCGCCCACACTGCTTCAGCCTTATGTATCAGACGGAAATTTCTTTGCTCCTGTAGTTTACGAAGGCGATAAAGTCCAGCTTACCAGAACTTTTATTGGTGGACAAAAATATAAAATACTCATAATGGGCATGGACCTGTGGCAAAAATATATCACTATAAAAGACGATGACGGATTTACCCTTTTCCAGAACTTCCCACCACGAAGGAAAAAACTTAACTGCGAATTTACTGATTATCAAGGAAACAAAATCCCGTGCATAGGACAAAATTATTTTGAATTCCAACCTGATCATACTGTCACCCTCACCATTACTGTAAAAATCCAACAAATAGCTAAAAGGAAAAAAAATAGGGTTAAAGGCTGCCTCGGCATTGTAGTAGGCTATCTACCAAAGGATTACAAACAATAAATTTCTCCCTTCAATACCAGGGTAAGAAAATCTATTTTTTTTGAACTCTTTACTTTAAAAATTTATTTTTGTTAAAAAATAAAAATTCAAACCTATGAAAAGATTTACCCTGGTATTTGTAAATTTATTGCTATTTGTAGCAGTAATCTTTGCAGGCCCTGTTGACAAGCAACAGGCACAAAAGCTTGCCGCTCAATATTTCGGTAAAATCAGCGGACAAAAATCTGTTAAATTTGACTATTCTTACACTATCTCAAAGGATAACACAAAGCTGCTTTACGTATTTGGCCGTAAAGACAAAGGATTTGTTATTGTCAGTGCCGACGATAACGCAAAACCTGTGCTGGGCTATTCTCTAAATAGCAATTTCCCTTGGCCTATTGCCAGCCCCGAAGTCAAATGGTGGATAGATGGTATTGCCGGACAAATTAAACAAATCATTGACAAAGGCATTAACAATCCTGTCTATAAAAAACAGTGGCAAGACTATCTCAACGGAAATATATCAGTACCAAAAGCACAGGTAGGTCCTCTGGTACAAACCACATGGAATCAGGATGGTGGTGATGATACTTATCCATACAACTACTTCTGTCCCTCAGGAACACCTGTCGGATGTGTTGCCACTGCTACTGCTCAAGTTTTACGATACTGGAAATACCCTGCAAAAGGACGTAGCTGGCATACATACGAACATCCCAAATACGGACGTCTATCTGCAACTTTTGACACCACTAACTATAACTGGAACGCCATGCCCCTGAACAAAAGTAGTTTCTGGGTAGCCCTGATCAGCTATCAATTAGGCGTGGCCCTGGATATGGACTATGACCCATCTGGATCAGGGTCTTATACCTTTGATCTCACATATATACTGCCTAACTACTTCCTTTACAGCGAGGATATAATGTACTACACACGTGAATACATTGAAAAACTGCACAGCACACAAGCATGGATTGATACACTGAAAAAACAAATTGACCTTGGCTATCCTATAATATACGCAGGTTCTGGTGACCAGGGCGGACATGCTTTCGTATGCGATGGATATGACGACCAAAACAACTTCCACTTCAACTGGGGATGGGGCGGTAGCTACGACGGATTCTTCTCCCTGGATAACCTCAATCCTGGAGGCAGTAGCTTTACCAAGAGCCAAAGCATCGTATGCAACATCCATCCTGCTACACCGGGTAATGAACCATATTTCAAAGCTGTAAAAGTACAAAGCCCATTTGAAACAAAAACAGATGTCACCAGATATATTGATGCTGTGGACGACAATGTAGCTTACAGTGTACCAAGTAAATCCCCTGGAATTGGTAAAACTACTAATGGAGGAGCTACCTGGACATACCTGCCTCTGCCTGATGATTACAAAAACTATGGCGTTTCAATGGTTTATGCTATAAGCAGGGATACTTTATTTATTCCCATTTTTGGCAATGCAGGCGGAAATACCTACATACTCAAATCCACTGACGGCGGCAAGACCTGGACACAAGTTCTGCAAGGAGCACAGCCAGGAACAAGTTTCTTTAACGTTATACATTTCTTTGACAGTAAACACGGTATCGTTCAAGGTGACCCGGTCAACGGTGACTTTGAAATATACGTAACTTCCGATGGAGGAGATACCTGGACACGTATTGACGGGGCTAATATCCCAGACGCCCTGGATGGTGAATACGGAACAGTTGGATATTACTACGGAGACTCCGCTAATATCTGGTTCTTTACTACAAAAGGACGTGTTTTCCGCTCCATGGACAAAGGACAAACGTGGGACGTAAAAGAACTCGTTACACCTGCATCCTTCGGAGACCCTGAAAATAACGACCTTGCTTCAATTGCAGGCGCTGTACGCGGTGACGGTGTCGGAATACTGGCCGAAACTTATATTGAATACACTTCCACTGATACTAACTACCATTACTATTATTACAAAACAAGTGATTTTGGTGCCAACTGGACGCAATTCACTCCTAACGGAACCGTAGGTGTGGAACAAATACGTATTATACCTACAACCCCATATTTCATCAGTGTTGGTTCAGGCATACATCTTTCGTCTGATGGAGAAAATTGGTTAGACTTGGCACCATACTATAACCTATTCTACATTAGCTCAATAGACATGGGCGCCCCAGAATATGGATACCTTGGTTCCAGCAAATGGAGCTTTAGAGAAGGAGGATGGATACTCGGCGAAAACCGAAAAGCCATACCTGACTATAAAACATCTGTTGACCGCGCCTGCACAGGTAATAATGTAGTATTTACCAACACATCATTGGGACTGGTTTCTTCTATTGAATGGGACTTCGGACAGGATGCCAATCCGCAAACTGCCACAGGCCCAGGACCTCATACCGTAACATATTCTACACCTGGCGATAAAACTATCACACTTACCGTAACTGACCCTCAAGGACAACAATACATACTCACACGTAACTTCAGAGTGGATGGAGAGGTACCAGCATATATACCTGAAATCCAGGGAGATAAAACTCCGCTCATCAACAAGTCTTATACATACTCCGTGGAGGATATGGGCGATAAATACCGCTGGACATTCCCTACTCTATGGTCTGTTAACACATACAATGACAGTTCCGTGGCTACAGTTACTGTCAAAGGTGACCTGGGACAACAAACTATCTCTGTCACACCATACAACGGATGTGGTACTGGTCAGACAGGTAATCTAATTGTGGCTGTTGTCGGCGGTCAGGAAAAACCTTATCCTAACCCATCTTCCGACTACATTTATCTGGAAAACACTACCGACGCCACCATTTATGTATTTAACTATCAGGGCAAACTCGTGGAAAAAATCCAGAGCAATAGTTATCTAACAGTGCTTAACGTTGCCGATAGCAAATATACCAGCGGAGTATATACTGTGGTTATTCAAGACAAGGACGGAAACAAACGTACTGTTAAAATACTGGTAGTTAAGTAATAAAAAAAGCCGCCTCGGAGGCGGCTTTTTTTATTTTAGCATATTTTTTACATACTGCCTTTCCACAATCCGTGGATATTGCAGAACTCACGGGCATAAACATCTTTTCCTTCCGGAACTTCAAATTCTGCCTTGGGATCATCACCCGGATTGAGGAACTGACGATATACCTTGCCGTCAACTACCAGCTCAATCCATTCAATATAGTGCTTTTCCTCCATTGGATGAGCCTGGTTCTCACCTACTTTAACAACGTATTTGTTGCCAACACGCTCAATAAAAGGAACGTGCTTCTCGGTAGAACTCTCTGCTGTTTTTTCTTCCAACAGCTTCATTGGCTGGCCACAGCAATAAAGCTCGCCACCGCCAACGTGCAGCAGTTCAACAATATTACCGCAAACTTCGCATTTATAAACTTGTAATTTTTCCATAATCGTAAAGTTTTTTAGTTTTCACTATTTCAAAGATAAAAAAAGGAGCGGAATTAAAAAAAACCGCTCCTTAAATTTTCAGAAAAATTAGTCAAGTTTCTTGTAGCAGAGCCACCAGTCGTAGCACTCAATCTCGCCCTTGCTCTGGGCAGCTTCTCTCTGAGCCTTTTCATCAATGCTGGCTGCGGGCGGAACAATAACTTTGTCACCAATAAGCTCGTTATTTGGCCAGTTAGCTGGCATAGCAACGCCATTCTCTGTGGATACCTGCAATGCTTTGAGAGCGCGCAGTATTTCGTCCATATTACGTCCCAGCTCTGCTGGATAGTAGATAATAGCGCGGATAATGCCGTTAGGGTCAATAAAGAATACTGCACGTACTGTGTTCTTCATTCCTTCCTTAATCATTCCAAGAGCAGCTGCAATATCACCACGGTCGTCAGCAATAATCGGGAATTCAATTTTTACTCCCAACTTCTCTTCAATCCATTCCATCCACTTGATGTGAGAGAATACCTGGTCAATAGACAGACCCAGCAGCTCGGCATTCAATTTCTTGAACTCATCATAACGCTTCTGGAAAGCAACAAATTCTGTTGTACATACAGGTGTGAAATCTGCTGGATGGCTGAACAAAATAAGCCATTTGCCTTTATAATCGTCGGGCAGCTTCTTTACGCCGTGTGTGGTTACTACTTCAAGTGCAGGAAATTTTTCCCCAATCAAAAGGTTAGTTAACTTTTCCATAGTTCTGTGTTTTTTTGGTTTTGTTTAATTTGACATTACAAAGATAATTATTTTAGAATAATTCCAAAATAAAAATCTTTATATTTTACATTTTTTAACTTTTCTTTATTGACATATTAAATTTATAAAAATATTTTCAAGTAAACTGTTAAAAAAATCAAAGAATTATGAGAACTAAAACATTATTAATCAGCATCTTAATCGCAACGCTTATCCTCCCGGGATGCTTCCTCAAAAAAAGCATTACTTTTTACGTTAACGACAGCACAGAAACAACTATCCCGGCCACTATTCCACTGGGTATTCCTTTCAACCTGCCTATCCCAACTGTCTCTACATCAGCCACTCAGGATTTTGAAAACAACAACACCACGCCCGACCTCATTACCAGCGTCTCCCTTGACCAGCTGACCATCACCATTACAAATCCCCCTGACCAGAACTTCTCTTTCCTCAAAGAAATTTACATTTACATTCAATATCCCGACGGCAGCAATGAAAAGCTAATCGCCTCAAAGACAAACATTTCATCTTCTGCAAAAAGCATTGACCTGGACGTTACCAACGAAAACCTCGTGCCATACCTCCAACAAAGCGGATATAAAATCAGAACCAAAGTCAAAGTCAGCCAGGCTCTTACCCACGATGTTAATATTCGTATAGACCTACGTTTCAAGGTCACGGCACAATTGATTAAATAAGTTCTGGGCGTGCCCCGCGGCCTGCGGCCGGGGGTCGGTCTACGGCTGCGGCCATCCTCGGCTGTGGCCTGTGCCGCTAAGATGCGGCTGCGGTGGCTTACTCCGCTCGCCTCCTCGCCGCAGCGGCACTAAGGCCACAGCCTTCGTCTTGCCTCCGCCTCCGCCCTCACGCAAAACACTGTTTTTCACTCTACCATTACCAGAAAATTTTCGCTTTTTTTACTAACTTTGTCGGCTAAAAGCATTGACAATAGCACAATGGATAAAATAGAAGTTTTCGGAGCACGCGAAAATAACCTCAAAAATATTGACGTCACAATACCCCATAATAAACTTACCGTTATCACAGGCCTGAGCGGTAGCGGAAAATCCTCCCTGGCTTTTGACACAATTTATGCCGAAGGACAACGCCGCTATCTGGAAACATTCAACGCTTACGCACGCCAGTTCCTCGGAGTGCTCAAACGTCCGGACGTGGATAAAATAAACGGACTGGCGCCTGTTATAGCTATTGAACAAAAAACTGTCAGCAAAAATCCCCGTTCTACTGTTGGCACAATTACTGAAATATACGATTTTATGCGTCTGTGGTTCGCTCGTGCTGCCACAGCTTATTCCTACGTCACCGGCGAGGAAATGGTTAAATACACCGACGACCAGATCGTGGAACTTATCCGGAAAAATTACGGCGGAAAAAAACTTCTTATCCTCGCCCCTGTCGTAAAAGCACGAAAAGGACATTACAAGGAACTGCTGGAAAAATACTTCAAACTCGGTTTCTCGCAGGCACGAATAGATGGACAGCTAACAGAGATAACACCCGGAATGCGCCTGCAACGCTACAAAACACACAACATTGAAATTGTTATTGATAAAATCGTTGTGCCACAGACACAGTCCGACAGCGGCGGAATAAAACGCCTGAAAAAATCCGTGGAACTGGCTATGAAACACGGAAAAGGCGTTATCCTGGTGATGGAAAAAGACTCCGGACAAATACGGTATTACAGCCGCAAACTGATGTGTCCCTCTTCCGGAATATCTTACGATGAACCTGCTCCAAACACCTTTTCCTTCAACTCTCCCGAAGGATACTGCCCAAAATGTAAAGGACTGGGTTATATTGAACAAATTGATATAAAAAAGCTAATTCCTGACCCAAATAAATCTATCCGCGATGGC
Organism: uncultured Bacteroidales bacterium; assembly: GCA_964649975.1. Lineage (GTDB taxonomy): Bacteria > Bacteroidota > Bacteroidia > Bacteroidales > S143-33 > S143-33. The sequence goes on from CAZYSM010000010.1 coordinate 38,704, forward strand.
GGCATTGCGCCATTGGGAAGGTTCCGTTCCAGTGTGCTTTTCTGGCAAATTGACGAAATACTAAAACAAGACGGATTTTCCTTGCAAACGCCCATAAAAGACATTCCGCCCGAGACAATGGACAAAATCCTGCACGGAACAGATCAGACCCTGCGGCTTAGCTCAACACCTCTGGGCGATCTGGCTAAATATTACACCAAATACGAAGGTATTGTCAATGAACTACTCTATGGCGCGCTGTCGGAAAAAGGCGAAAAACTACGGGATTATTTTCACAAACAAACTTGCCCGGTATGCCACGGAACACGCCTCAAGCAGGAAGCCCTCCACTTCCGTATTGACGGAAAAAATATTGCCGAACTGGCTGAGATGGACATTGAACAGCTCTACCAATGGCTGGAAAACATTGAACAACGTCTATCACCAGCACAAAGGGAAATATCCGCCGAGATACTCAAAGAAATCCGTTCGCGCCTGAAATTCCTGGTGGATGTTGGCGTGGGCTACCTGTCGCTGAACCGGCCGGCTGCTACCCTTTCGGGTGGAGAGGCACAACGTATCCGTCTGGCTACACAGATAGGATCACAGCTGGTAAACGTGCTATATATCCTGGACGAGCCCAGCATAGGCCTGCATCCGCGGGATAACCTCCGGCTGATTAACTCTCTCAAACGCCTGCGCGACGCCGAAAATACCGTCATAGTTGTGGAACACGACGAGGAAATTATGCATCAGGCCGATTACCTCATTGATATGGGCCCTGGCGCCGGACGCTGCGGCGGTCACGTGGTAGCAGCCGGAGAACCCGGAAAAGTTATGCAGTCCGACTCGCTCACTGCACAATACATCAGCGGACGAAAAAAAATCCCTGTGCCTCAACAACGGCGTAAAGGCAATGGTAAATTCCTTACCATCCACGGCGCTCGCGGAAATAATCTGAAAAACATTACTGTTTCCTTTCCGCTGGGCACATTCATCTGTGTGACAGGCGTTTCGGGCAGCGGAAAATCCACACTTATCAATGACACACTCTATCCTGCCCTGGCACAGAAATTATACAAGTCATCACTCACTCCGCTGGATTACGACAGTATAGATGGACTGGAACATATCAACAAAGTAGTGGTAGTGGACCAGGCACCTATCGGACGCACCCCACGTTCCAATCCTGCCACTTATACAAAAGTCTTTACGGATATACGGCAAGTTTTTGCACAAACCCCTGTGGCCAAAATCCGTGGATATACCCCGAGCACCTTTTCATTTAACGTGCGCGGAGGACGCTGCGAAACCTGTAAGGGATCCGGCGTGCAGGTTGTGGAGATGAAACTCATTCCGGATGTGTATGTCACCTGCCCTGATTGCCGAGGCAAACGCTATACTCCTGAGACACTGGAAGTGCGTTACAAAGGCAAGAGCATTGCCGACGTACTGGATATGACTGTTAATCAAGCTATAGAATTCTTTGAAAATCATCCCAAAATCCTGCAAATTTTGCAAGCTCTGCAAGACGTGGGGCTTGGCTATATCAAGCTTGGACAAAGCTCCACAACCCTCTCGGGCGGAGAGGCTCAACGGGTAAAACTTGCAGCAGAGCTTGCCAAACGTTCCACTGGCAAAACACTTTATATCCTGGATGAGCCCACAACAGGTATGCACTTTGCCGATATAGAAAAATTATTAAACGTGCTACACCGCCTCACCGACAAGGGAAACACTGTCATCGTCATTGAGCACAACCTGGACGTAATAAAAAATGCCGACTGGATAATAGACCTGGGGCCCGAAGGAGGCCGCTTTGGTGGAGAGGTGGTATGCGCAGGCACACCAGAGCAGGTTGCTAAATGCCAAAAAGGTCACACTGCCGGGTTTCTCAGACAAGTATTAAGCAAATAAACCTGGAACACTAACCTGAGTATAAACAAAAAATGGAGGCTGGCCCAGAGGGCAGCCTCCATTTTTTATATCAGACAAAATTAGTTGCGGAATACCAGATGGTCGTTTTCCACGTCAATGATGATTGGCTTAGCGCGGTCAACCTCGTCGGCAATGAGCTTCTTAGCAAGCTCATTAAGCACTTCACGCTGCATAACACGGCGTATCGGACGGGCACCAAAGACCGGATCATATCCAACACGTGCAACCCAGTCAATAGCTGCATCAGTCATCTCAGCCTCAATATTCTGTTCTTTGAGCAGTTTACGGATACGGTTAAACTGCAGCATAACAATTTCGCGTACCTGTTCGCGTGAAAGCGGTTTGAACATTATAATCTCGTCCACACGGTTAATGAATTCCGGCGGCAGAGTGGTCTTGAGCAAGTCCAGAACGCGGTCTTCTGTCTCCTGCAGCACTTGTTCGCGGTTATCATCACGCAGCCGCTTAATGGCATCCAGGATATAGTGTGAACCGAGGTTAGATGTCATAATTATGATAGTGTTCTTAAAGTCCACGGTACGGCCTTTGTTATCAGTCAAGCGGCCATCATCAAGCACCTGCAGAAGGATATTAAACACGTCTTTATGGGCTTTTTCAATCTCATCCAACAGGATAACGGAATAAGGACGTCTGCGCACTGCCTCAGTAAGCTGTCCGCCTTCTTCATAACCCACATATCCTGGAGGCGCACCAATAAGACGGGATACACTATGACGTTCCTGGTATTCGGACATATCAATACGTATCATAGCCTTTTCGTCATCAAACAGCGCCTCAGCCAGAGCTTTTGCCAGCTCGGTTTTACCAACACCCGTAGAACCAAGGAAAATGAAAGACCCAAGCGGACGGTTCTGGTCAGCCAATCCGGCACGGCTACGGCGCACAGCATCAGCCACAGCACGGATAGCTTCGTCCTGACCAACAACGCGCTGGTGCAATACCTCCTCCAGGTGCAATAATTTCTCTTTCTCGGTCTGCATCAGCTTGCTCACCGGAATACCGGTCCAACGGCTAACAACCTCAGCAATATCCTCATAGTCCACTTCCTCGCGGATAAGCGGATTTTCACCCTGTACCTTTTTCAGTTCTTCCTGCAGTTGTTCAATTTCTTTCTGTGCCTGCGGAATACGGCCATAACGCAGCTCGGCTACGTAGTTGAAATTACCTTCGCGTTCGGCTTTTTCGGCTTCAAACTTAAAACGTTCAATATCTTCCTTGAGCTTTTGTATTTTGGTCAAGATGTCTTTTTCCATCCGCCATTTGGCCTCCAGTTCGGAACGTTTCTGCTTGAGTTCAGCAATCTTTTCCTCAATAACCTTTAGCCGATCGCTGTGCTTATCTTTGACCAGAGCAGCACGTTCTATTTCCAGCTGACGGATCTGGCTATCCAGTTCATCAATAGGAGCAGGCACGGAATCCATTTCCAGACGCAGCTTAGCAGCAGCTTCATCAATAAGGTCAATAGCCTTGTCGGGCAAATAACGGTCGGTAATGTAGCGGATACTCAGATCCACGGATCCAATAATAGCGTCATCAGTAATACGCACTTTATGGTGATTTTCGTAGCGCTCTTTCAGTCCACGCAAAATAGCGATAGCAGCGGCACGGTCTGGCTCGTCCACCATAACCTTCTGGAAACGACGTTCCAGAGCCTTGTCTTTTTCAAAATATTTCTGGAATTCGTCCAGAGTAGTAGCACCAATAGCGCGTAATTCTCCACGAGCCAGAGCAGGCTTAAGGATATTAGCAGCATCCATAGCACCCTGACTACGTCCTGCTCCCACGAGAGTGTGTATCTCGTCAATGAATAGGATTATCTCTCCATCGGACTGAACTACTTCCTTGACCACAGATTTAAGACGTTCCTCAAATTCGCCCTGATACTTAGCACCAGCAATCAAAGCTCCCATATCCAGAGCGTATATAGTCTTGGTTTTGAGGTTTTCAGGCACCTCTCCTTTTACAATACGCTGAGCAATACCTTCTACAATAGCAGTTTTACCCACGCCAGGGTCACCAACGAGTACCGGGTTGTTCTTGGTACGGCGCGAGAGTATTTGCAATACACGACGTATTTCCTCATCACGTCCGATAACCGGGTCAAGTTTGCCTTTCTGAGCCTGTTCGTTAAGGTTTATAGCGTATTTGGACAGAGCCTGATAAGTTTCTTCGGCGGTTTGCGAAGTAACTTTCTGTCCTTTACGCAAATCTTTAATAGCAGCCCGGAGTTCCTTTTCGGTCACTCCAGCATCCTTCATAGCCTGGGATACCTGGTCATTAGCCAGAAGTATTCCCAGGATAATATACTCCAGAGAAGCATATTCATCCCCGTCCTTTTTGGACTGGTTAATAGCCTCGCGCAGGGCAAAAGAAGCCGAATTGGACAGATAAGGTTCTCCTCCCTGCACACGGGGATAGGAACTAATAATACTATCCAGGACACGCCTGAAGTTTTCCAGATTCACTCCTAACTTTTTAAACAAAAAGTTAGGCACATTTTCATCAGTTTCAAAAACAGCCTTAAGCAGGTGGCCGTTTTCAATAGCCTGATGCCCATATCCCTGGGCAATAGTAAAAGCGTGTTGTATAGCTTCTTGAGCTTTTATTGTGAAGTTATCAAGTTTCATAGGCAATTCCTCCTTTTTTGTTTTGTCACCCCAAAAGAACAAAATCCTTGCCCAAAGAACCGGAAAACACAACATACTGATTTACAAAACAATAAAAAGCAAAACTAGACTGTCAAAATGTCAGCAAAACAATAAAAAAAGCGGGACTAACCGTCAGTCCCGCTTTTCAGCAATCATATCAAGAACATTCTCCATCACTTACAGAAAGAATCAAAGAAATCGGTGAAAATTCTTAAAAATCCGGTAGTTGCAAGGATATAAAAAATCAGGTTAAGGATGAATAAAATCCAGATCACGGTTTTAGCGCCAGTAATTTTTTTACGGTTGTTCTCTACTTTTTCGTAAAGCTCTTCCTGAGCAATCAATACCTGATTGATTTTTGTGAGTATCTGGTCGGTCTGGTCAGCAGTAAAATCCTTAACGTTTTTCTCAGCCTCATTAACCCGTGTATTAAGAGATGATAGCTTATTATCAATATTATCCAGGCGCTTAGGGAAATTAACGCTCTCAATAACCTGTGTAAGCTGTGCGGTTTTCTCAGCTAATTCCAGATAACTTTCCAGTACTTTTTGTTCCTTTTCCAGATTTTTCTGATGTTCTTGAGCAACACTATCCAGGGATTTTACGGACTTATTGGTATATTCCTCCAAAAGCTTACGCTGCTTATCCAGGGTGGTATTAACCTCGCTAACAAGCTTATCTACCAATTTTTTATTATCAGCCACAACAGTATCAACGACTTTTTTGACCAGATCCTCGCTCTGGGCAGAGAGCTCAGAAAATTTGGATAAAATTCCTTCTTCCTCTTTCAGTCTTTCCTGAAAGGCCATAAAAAGCTTGGTAAGATTCTCCTCAGTGAGCTTGTAAGTTTTGTTCATATAATCCGAGACCAGGCTCTGCAACTTTTTTAATACATCAGAATATTTTTCGGTAAGGTTCTGCCCTAATTCCACAACATCCTTGCTCAATTTACCAGCGTGCGCAATTTGTTCCGAAGCACTTTTGAGCTTTTTAAGCTCTTCCTGCAATTTAAGCAGCTCAATATTTATCTGCTCAATCATAATTTCTTTAGTTTTAGGTTAAATCAATAAATTGTTTATTAAAATCCCTTAACCAGGATGTAAATATTTTCAGATGGAAAAGTTTTTCCACTTTGGCTTTAAGTTCAAAGTTATAATTTTCAAGTGTAAATAACAATCCATCAATTCTCTCAATGAATTTTTCCACATCAGCATCATAGGTTTTCCTCCACAAATTCAAAGCCATAGCCATATCATCCAGCGCCTGAGAAATCTTAGCTTCATCATTCTCATTAATAATCAACCCAGCCCATCCACGCATTAATAGTGCTACGTAATCTCCAGGGTTCTGCTGCAACAAAATATCAGCGGTATTATATAAATGTTTAAGATTGGATTTAAAAATTCCCACCTTCTGGATAAAATAGTCAATAATTTTAATCCAGTCCTGCTTAACTGCTTTTTTACGTTCTTCCAGGTCAAAAATATATTTAGCCCTGAAATAATTAGAAATAATGTATTTACACCGCTGCACATCCCCGTTTTGCATAAAGGTATCAATCATACGCGAAAGGTCAGATATAGCTTCATATCTACGAGGAATAATATAAGTGTATTCAAAAGAAATCCAGTAATTAAGCACTTTTTGCACAAATGTATCGCCTTTAAATCCAGGCACTTTCTGAAAAGTCTCCAATGCTTTTTCCTTGGAGACAAAAGTTAAAATACGTTTATAAATCCGGTGCAAATATTTATCATCGGAAAGCTTACGCAATTTGATAACAAAATGACGGCTGCGGAAATCAATAATATAATCTTCGGCCAATCCTACAACCAGTAAATAATAGATCAAACGGTATGTATCGTCAAAAGTGCGCAAGCGCAAGAAAATCTCTTCTAATTTATCTTTGTTCTTACGGACAAATTTTTTATCAGTATACAGGAGGATAAAATCGTAAAAAGTCTCTAAATCGGGATTTGCCAGTATCATACGGTTAAAATCCTCACGTGAAATTTTATCCTTACCTGCAAGCTTTACCAGATCGTCATAAATATCATTTGTAAAATCCACAATAATACTGGCGGTTTCGTCTTCTTTCATATTAACCAGACGGGAAATAATGGTTTCGGAAGGCGTCTCCACTGTTTCATCCATAATCAGCAGAAAGTCCTGGGGTCTGGCAACAACCTGCCTTATTTCATAATCAATGAATGCAAGGATATTATCAGCAAGTTTTTTCTTGAGCGCACTGGCCTGATTATCAATAGTATTTTCTTTAAGATTAATTACACCAAGAATATCCTCCTGGTCATAGACATACAAAGAAGTAGGTGTTTGCTCAGGTTGAGGTTCAAGGGAGACCCATATTCCAAAAATCTGATAAACACGTTTAATCAGAATATCTTTAACCGTATCTTTTGGCGAATTAGCCAGCTTGAGAATTTCCTCTACAAGCAAAAAATCTTTTTTTACATTTCCGTGCATAGAGGAAAAAAAGCGGCTGGCAACATATTCCTCATAAGGAATTTCCCGTGTTTGTCTGATGGCAACCGGTTCATTACCGGAAATAATATATTGTTTCTGGTCAAAATACACGCGGCGTGAGGAAAAAACAAAATTTATTCTTGCTGGCTGCATATCCCTGCCAACCCTCTGGAACAGATATAACAAATCGGTCATCCCCATAGGGAAGGAAACCACATTAAGATTGTGTATATCTTTTGCATCCAGACCAAAAACAAAATTTCTATTGGCAATAAGCAGATCATCCTCACTATCAACAAACTGGCGAAAATGTTCATAAGCCTCCACACTATGACGTGTGTAGAGAGAAGCCGTACCAGAAACAGGCCTATCATTAAATAAAAACAAATCCTTCTTTACCTTATTAAATAAATTATCGTAATAAAAATCTGGCTTAAGAGTATATATAACAGACTTCTCATCCAGCAAATCATTATCTATCAATAAGTTAATTTTATCCTGCTCAACTTTTTCCTCGTCTAATTTGTCCAATGGGACAACATTATCCTGATTATCCTTATATAAAACCACATCAATATTTTCCAGAGGAAAGACCTCAGAGAAAATATTGTCCTGGGAAATATCCAAAAACAGCTTAACATCTTCGGTGGCATCATAATCAATACCAGAGCTAAGAGCAAGAATTACAGCATTTTCAGAACCTGGTAAAAACTTTTTCACATTGTTGCCCAGGCTGTAATAAGCATAATTAAAAGAGGAAGACCAGGAACTAAGGCTCTGTGCCTGGTCCACAACAACTGTTGTAAAAAATCCTCCTTTACTTTCAAAAAGTTTTAGATCACTACGGAAATCATTAGAATGGAAAGCTTCGGCAGTGATAAAAACAAATAAAGCCGAGGCAGAAGCAAATAATTCCCGTCTATGGCGGCAATCATAAACATCATAATAATTCAGGCAAATATACGACACAGCATCAATGCGGAACTCCCGCAATTTATCCAGCTGATTTAACAGTGCAGGAACAAGCGGTTCCACGATAAGAGCGAATCCAGGACGGAATAAAGCAACTATCTGATAAAGAAGGGTTTTCTCAGCCACAAAAGAAAAATCTGCCATAGTATTATGCCCCGAGAGTGCCGAGGAAAGGACTTTCATCTGATAGGGATCCAGTATCTGGCGGCGGAAAATATTCTTTATGAAATAAAAGAAACTTTCCCTTACTTTTTCCACACGTTCCAGATCGTCCTTGGCAATATTTTCGCCTGGCACAAAGGATTGATATTTCACAGGTTCAGCTGCGAGGAAAGTCCTATCAGCCTCAATATTACGAGAGGACCGCACTATGGCAAGATTTTCGGAAGCTGTATCAATCTTTTCAACATCCAGGCCTTTATAACGCAATAGAGAACTGTCAATGACCAGGTCATATTGTTTTGTTGGGTCAAATTCCTCAATCAAAAATTTCTCACCCTGGTAAAGGATATTCAAAGCAGCCTCTTCAAATTCCTGGTCATAATATATTTCCAGATGCACCTGAGGGAAATTGCGTCGCACCCCAGCCAGATGGAAAAGATTGTTGAATTTCATAGAAAGGTCCTGCACAGCCAAAAAAGCCCCAGGTACATCACGTTCAATAACAGCAATATTCCACTCCCCGGCGTTCAAATCCAATTTTCCGGCAAGGATATATTGCAGGATAACACGCTGAATGCGCGCTACTTCAAAAGGTGTCAGAGCTATTTGCAATGCATCCATTCCGTAGGCATTGCCATAAACAGGTCGTTCGTAATTTTTTCGGACTTCCTCAAAATACTGATTATAAGAAAAATCCACCAGTGGCGCATAATCAATCTTATTGGAATAAAAATCCGACTGTTTCAGATACAGAATCCTGCCCCACCCTATATTTGACAGCATCCACGATCTGGAATCATAATCCATTATCTCAGGCCCTTCCACAAGTTTTTTTTCTATTTCAATAGCTAATCCGCGATACTGATTATCCTCAGCATAAGGCACTTCCAGGACAAAATCCATTGAAGTGTCAATAACCCGGCGTCCCAGAGCCTGATAATAATCTTTGAGTGAATGTCTCTTCAAGATTGACAGAAAACTATGGTCAGCATCAATCAGTTGCAGTAAATAATCGCCCACATAGGAAGGGACAGTCTGAAACAAAAATTTCTTTTTCAAATCAGCTTCAGGGTCATCCTCAAAAGTATAAATCTTCTGAAGGTCATTGGTAGTTATACGCGGATCTATGATATGAAGTGCCCGGAAAATTTCCTCTTTCAGTTCGTCATTAACAAATGGATATGAGAAAACTCCCCTTTTGTCAACTTGCTTTTTTGTTTTGAAAAAAGTAGCAGAAATAATTTCTTCAATAAAAGTAGGAGCCAATGTAGGCAGCCCACGAGAAATCAAATTATGGATTACCACAGGGAAAGGGTCATTAGATATGGGGGACAAATCCTGTCCTGCGGCATCAAGATCAAAATAAGACAAGTGTTTAATTAAAGCTTCCACGTATTCTCTCTGAGAACCAGCAAACAAAGAAGGTAAAGCCTCAAGAATATATCCTGCTTGCAATTGCATACAAAAACGCGTTTTGAAAATAAGTTCAAATTTAATACCACAAACGCCCTACAAAAAAGGGCATTAACAAATTTATATAAACATTTTTGATTTCAAAAGTATTAATTTATAAAAGTTTACTTTTGTTTATGTAAATAAAACAATACATTGGCCTTATCCTCAGAAAAAATCATACGAGAATATTCCAGGATGTCTTCACGGGAAACATTCATATATCGCTGCAAATCAAGACTATATAAAGCAGGATGTGCCATCATTGTGTAAAAAGCAAGATTATATACCCGCGAACGCAAACTTATAGTGGAATATATAAATTGGGCTTCAATGTTATTTTTTATTTTTTCAAATTCATTTTCTGAAATCAATTCGTTTTTTAACTTTTGCAGCTGATCGCATATAGCTTCATAACCCAGCTGAGGTTTTATCCCGGGTTTTAGCACTCCTTCCACAATAACAAGGCCTGGGTCCTGGGTTCCGGTAATATAAGCATCAATATCGGAAAAAATCTCTCTTTCCTTAACCAGGGATCGGAAAAGACGGGATGATTTCCCTTCGGCCAGTATATCAGTGATAATATCAGCAACATAAAAACCGAATTCCTTGCGCCCAAAATACGGAAAAGCGATTAAAATTTTATCATAAGGTATATCCCTATAAACTGTTTTGGTGCGTAGTCCGTGCTGAGGGGGCTCTTGCGGATAAGATCTCACAGGCAGAGGACGGGAGGGGATGTCGCCGAACCACTTATTAACCAAACGCTTAACTTCATCCACAGAAAAATTTCCACCTATGGACAGTATAGCGTTATTGGGCCCATAATAGCTATTGAAAAAATCTTTAACCTGCTGAAGGCTTGCCTGCTCAATATGCTTAAAATCCTCGCCTATGACCAGCCAACGGTAAGGATGCACCTGATAGGCAAGTTTTTTCAACAGTTTATAATCGTCACCATAAGGACGGTTAAGCACAGTTTCCTTATACTCTTCAATGACCACGTTTTTTTGTATCTCCAACTTATGTGGATTAAAATCCAGACCCAGCATCCGGTCGGATTCGAGCCACAGGGCTGTTTCAATATTATCCCTGGGAATGGTAATATAGTAATTTGTAAAGTCGTAAGTAGTAAAAGCATTGCTTGATCCCCCGGCTTTTTCCAGCACACGGTCAAAATCCGGAATGTTTTGGGAACCTTCAAACATAAAGTGCTCAAACAGATGAGCAAAGCCAGTATGATCAGGGCTTTCGTCGCGAGATCCAACCCTGTATAAAACATTCACTACAGCAATGTTAGTAGTGGCATCCGGATGAAATATAACTGTCAGTCCGTTGTCCAGATAAAAAAGATCAAAGTCAATCATTAGTCCGTGGTTTACAAATAAAAAAGCTGATTCCGCGCAGAGGGCAAAGATATAAAATTACACGGAACCAGCCTTAAAAAGTGAGGTAAAATAAAAAAATTTATTGACAGCTTTCCAGGAAACTCTCAGCTTCTTTCACGCCAAGTTTCAGGGCTTTTTTCCAGTCCTGGCACGCACCTTTAAAATCTTTCACCAGCTCACGAGCACTTCCGCGGTTGGCATAAGCATAACCGTAGTTAGGATCCAGATCAATAGCTTTGTTATATGCCTTAATAGCGTCATTATATTTTTCCAGTTTAAACAAAGCAGCTCCCAGATTGTTATAAGCCACGGCATAGTCAGGTTTTATTTCTATAGCCTTTTTGAAGTCTTTGACAGCGCCTTGATAATCACCTTTAAGGAATTTAGCACGTCCGCGGTTGTTCCAGGAAATATAGTAAGTAGAATCCAGACGGATGGCCTGGGAGTAATCCCTGATAGCTCCGTCGTAATCTTTCATAATGCGCTTAAGTGTTCCGCGGTTATCAAAGTAGAATGGCAGGTTTGGATTCAATGAAATAGCCTTGTCGTAGTCAGCCAAAGCCTGGTCGTATTTTTTCAACATCCGGCGGGTGCTACCACGGTCATTATAAGCATAATCATAATCAGGTTTAATTTCAATAGCCTTAGTATAGCTCTGTTCTGCTCCTTCGTAGTCGCCAAGCTCAAACTGAGCCAGGCCCATATAATAATAAGCATTAGCTTCCTTGTATCCTAATTCCACAGCTGTGCGCAGGTCTTTGAGGCCTTCCATATATTTTCCGTTACGCACATAAGCATAACCACGGCTGAAGTATGCTTTAGAAAGGGAAGGATCCAGCTTAATAGCTTTGGTAAAATCCTCCACTGCACCGTCATAATCTTTCATTTCCATTCTAACACTTCCGCGGTTGAAATAAGCTTTCGCAAAATTAGGTTTCAATTTGATGGCTTTTGTAAACTGGACAATAGCCGAATCATATTTATTCTGGGAATAAAGTTCAAGACCTTTATTATAAGCCAATTCAGCCTCTTGTCCTTCGGCAATGACAACAGTAGAATCTCCGGCAGGCTGCTGTGCATAAACGCTTAAAAACAATATTAAGCCCATTATTAAAGAAAAAAGTTTTTTCATTGTGCTGATGATTTTAATTTTATTCAAACTAAAAAATTCTATCTTTGTCAAAGATAATAGATTTATTTAAAACTTGCCAATTATAAAATTTTACAAAAATGATTCAAAGAATACAAAGCTTATATCTTTTAGTGGCCACGGCACTGCTGATAGCAGCCTCATTTATGCCATTTTTCACTCTCAATAATGGTGCACTGGTAATAGATGGATTTTATCTTCATTCCAGTGCCGGGGAAAAAATTTTTTCCACTGTTCCGATGAACATAATTTTATGGCTTGGTGCTTTGCTCTCTTTTATAACCATTTTTCTTTTCAAAAACCGTATTCTGCAAATGCGCATTACCACCTATACGGTAATCATCCTGCTGGGCTTTTATTTATTGCTGATATATTACCGTTTTATGGCTCTGCCTAAAATTGAAAAGATTGTTTATTCCAAAATGGAAATAGCTTCGTTGTTCCCGGTTATAGGTGCTATTCTGGTATATATGGCTAACAGAGCTATAAAGAAAGATGAGGAAAAAGTGCGTTCAATGGACAGGTTTAGAGATTAAAAGGCCTACTATTTTGGCTTTCCGAAAAGCAGATTTATACAATAAATTAAGGCTAATTTTTACTCCGGAATTTTATATGACCATTAAGTAACTATATCATTGATTTTCAAAAAAATTATAAACCATCAAAAATCTCCGTCTGATAACAAACAGGCGGGAATTTTTTACAAGAAAGGGTTAAACTTCATCCAGTATTTTGTCTGGCCTTAGATGGATTATTAATCAAAAACACGCTACCCAATATTGCAACAATCCCAAATAAAATAAAAAAAACAGATTTTAAGGAAAAACTACGTCCAAAGACCATATAGTAAAATAAAGGCGCAATCTGAACAGGCATCTGCTGTATAGGGGCCACCAAGGAAACATCAGCAAGATCATATGCCTGCTGCAACTCTTTAATTCCTATAATATTAAACCCAATCAATAAAATACAAGATAAAACAAAAAAAAGCCAGATGATAAAGTTATTGTCACCAGCAAAAATTAAAGGAAAAGTCACATAAAGTGGAAAAATCCAGAAATTGCTCAAAACGTATGGGAAACCAGCAGATAAAGCCCTGTAAATATGCTTATTATCCGTATTTTTCACAGACAAAAAATAAAAAAACGCCCATATTACCAGAGCTAACAGATTAAATAAAATTATCTTTTTTATGATAAAACTATTAGTAATGTCAATGTTTCTGCAATCAACAATTAACTTACTCATAGTTAATGAAATAACCCCCATTGACAGGATAAAAATTCCTAAAATTTCCCTGAAGGAAATTTTTTCGTGCAAAATAGTTACCGACCCGATAATCAAGGCAATAAAACCACTTGTCATCAGTCCAGGCACCAATACTGGGCCCAATAGAAACTCAGCATACATATAAAATACAGTTGCCAATACTAAATACAGGAATAATCCCAATATCCAGGTTTTATTACGGAATAAAAATCCGTATTTTTTTCCTTTTAATCCGGAAGGAATATTATTTACGGCTTTTTTCTGTAATACCTGGCCCAAAAAACTACTTACCCCAGCGCCCACAGCCATCAAAATCCCAAGGAAAAAACGGATTTTCATCATTAAAAAGTCTTAACTCCAAGACAAGTTATAAAAAACTATCCATTTACTCAAACCTGATAGCTTTGACCGGATCCACTTTTGTAGCAATCACAGCAGGAAAGACCATAAACAAAAGAGTAATAATCACAGTAGCTATATTCAAAGCCAGCAGATACCAGATATTCAGATAAATAGGCACATAACTAACATAATAAGTTTCTGGGTTAAGCGGAATAATATGGAAAAACTGCTGCAGCAGAGCCAGGCCCAATCCAATGGCATTGCCCCAAATCAGGCCCTTACGTAAAATAAACCAGGCATTGTAAACAAAAATCCTGCGTATGGATTTATCCTTAGCGCCCAGAGCTTTAAGCACTCCTATAAAAGTCGTTTTTTCCAGAATGATGATAAGCAACCCGGTGGTCATATTAATCAGAGCAATGATAATCATAATGGACAAAATCACCACCACATTCATATCCACCAGAGTAAGCCAATCAAAGATATCTGGGTATAATTCCTTGATATTCTGAACTTTTAATTTTGGTCTATTCTCAAAAAAGCCAAAAGCAATTTTTTTCTTCAACTCCTGGGTAATATCGTCAATATCCTTGAAGTTTTTAACAAAAACCTCATAACCGGATATTAAGAACTTACCTTTATCATTCCAGCCATTAAGCTTTTGAATTTCACGAATATCAGAGAGCACATATATTTTATCAAAATCCACAAGTCCGGTATTGTAAATACCTGCAATTTTGTAACTCCGCATACGTGGCGGATTCTGTATAAAAAATGCAAAAGCGTGATCCCCCAGCTTATAATCCAGTTTATCAGCTAATTCCTGCGAAATAATTATTTGCTTAGAACTGGGCAGGGTATCCAGATTAATAATTCTACCTTTTTGAATATATTGATCAAAAAATTTCCAGTTAAAATCTTTCCACACACCTTTGAAAACCACACCCTGGATATTGTCTTTGTGCTTTATCAAGCCGGCTTTCACAGCAAACACCTGCACATAAGCCACGCCCGGTGTAGTTATAATTTTTTCAATAACATTCGAATCCAGTTCAATGGGTTGCAACTCATAGGATTCGTTAACAGTATGTTTCGTAATAATGATATGTCCGACAAAATCAGAGAGTTTGCGTTGTATCTCCCGCCTAAAACCTGTAACAATAGCTACAGACAATATCATCGTGGCAAGGCTCAAAGCCACTGCAACAGTGGTAATTCGGATAATTAGGAAGGATAAAGACTTATGCTTTTTATCCCGCGAGTTCAATCTATGTGCAACAAAAAACTCAAAATTCATTGCAAAAACAGGTTTGTTCTGGCAAAATTATCATTTTTTACCGAAAACAAAACTTGGCTGTTAAAGGTATTTTAATATTTTTGTTAATAGCCAAATTCAAAAATCAAAGTGTATGAAAAAAGTTTTGTTAAGCATTCTGCTAATAGGAATTTTAGGTCTGGCTCAAAAAGCCGTGGCCTGCACCAACTTTTTAATCACCAAAGGTGCCACAGCTGATGGTTCTACTATTGTGACGTATAACGCAGATTCCCATCTACTTTTCGGAGAGCTATATTTTTGGCCAGCAGCTGACTGGCCAGCAGGTTCAAAAGTAGATATATACGAATGGGACACCGGAAAATACCTTGGACAAATAGATCAGGTGCCTCATACCTATCAGGTTGTTGGCAATATGAACGAAAACCAGGTTATTATCGGCGAAACAACATACGGAGGACGCGAAGACCTGCAACACCAGCCTGGCGCGGTTATAGACTATGGTAGTTTGATTTATATAACCCTACAACGTGCACGCACTGCCCGTGATGCTATCCGCATAATGGCTGATTTGATGGACAAATACGGATATTATAGTGAAGGAGAAAGTTTCTCCATCGCCGACCCCAACGAGGTATGGATTATGGAGGTCATAGGCAAAGGCAAATATGAAAAAGGCGCTGTATGGGTAGCAGTGCGTATTCCGGATGGCTATGTTAGTGCACACGCCAATCAGGCACGTATTACCACTTTTGAATACCAGAAGGAAAATCGCTGGGACGACCCTAATGCCACTGTATTCAATTCTCCTGACGTTATAAGCTTTGCCCGCAAGCTTGGATATAAAGGCAGTGACGAAGATTTCAGCTTTTCAGATTTTTATGCTCCCGTAGATTTTGGAGGAGCGCGTTTCTGCGAAATGCGTGTATGGTCATTCTTCAAATCTATTAACAAAAATTTCCGACAGAATCAGCAATATTTTGAATATGCCAAAGGCAATCTCAAACACGACAAAAAGCTGGCTAATGGCCATAAAAATGTTAATGGTTTCTGCACCAACCGTATGCCTTTGTATATCAAACCCGACCACAAACTCACTGTTCACGAGATAATGAACCTGATGCGTGACCATCTGGAAGGCACAGAACTGGATATGGCTATGGATATAGGAGCAGGTCCGTGGCATATGCCATACCGTCCACGTCCGCTAACCTGGAAATGTTGTGGCCATACGTATTTCAACGAACGCACCACAGCTACCCAGCAAACAGGATTCACATTCGTGGCGCAAGCCCGTAGCTGGTTACCCAACGAAATAGGCGGTTTGTTCTGGTTTGGTGTTGATGATGCTGCAAGCACTGTATATGTGCCTATTTATGTAGGAATCAAACATCCACCCGAGTCTTATGCAGTGGGCAACGGATCTATGGAAAAATGGTCGGACAACGCTGCTTTCTGGGTATTTAACCAGGTGTCCAATCTGGCTTATATGAGATATGATTCGATCCATCCCTACATTGAAAAGTATCAGCAGCAACTGGAAGAGAAATATATTGCATACACACCAGCCGTAGATCTTGCAGCAAACACGCTTTATGACCAGGATCCTGATCTGGCACGTGATTTCCTTACCGACTATTCGGTTTGTACTGCCGATAAAACTGTAGAATTCTGGAAAAACCTCTACCACTTCCTGTTTATGAAATTCAAGGATTTTAATATTATGAAGTCCAAAGGAATGAAAATTATTGATAACGGCAACGGAAAAGGCATTCCACTCTTCCCCTATCAGCCGGGGTATAGCAAAGAATATTACAAAGTTATTGTGGAAAAAACAGGAAAAAAATTCCTCTATCCTGAGGAAAAGAAAAAACATTAATATCCAGACAAAAAAAGCCGCCTTTACTCAGGCGGCTTTTTTGTTATAAAGTAGAGATTTTCAATTAGTTAACTATCACCTTACCCACTTTCACATTCTGACCATCACGCAGGCGTACAATATAAACGCCGCTACTCCAGCCCACTGTATTAATCGTCATCAAATCTCCATCTGCAACAGCTATATAAACAGGTTTTCCTGCAGGTGAATACACTTCCACAACAGCAGAGGGGGCAGTTTTTACAGCAAAATATCCCCGTGACGGATTGGGGTAAACCTTGAGCATACCCTGACGTGGCGCTGGCATTGTATCTTGCTGCAATTGAATATATTTATCAGTGAAAAAATGGAATTCACCTGGCTGATAAGTCTTCATCATCTCCGGATCATCCAGCACAAACGAGGAATCGCCAAACAAATCAATCCACAATCCGGCGTGAGGAAAGTCAATTTTATAATCCATAGGTTTAACGCCAAAATTACCTACCAGCACAATATTTTCCTCAGGGGAAATAACTTTGATATATTTTACAGTACCAAAAAGATTGTACTTATACTGGGCATTGTCAAAAACATCATCATTCTTTTTCCAGTAAATCATCTGTGAATACCTGTTATAAAGGGAACGCCTCAAGGAATCGTCATAATAATCCCAATGAATAGGTTTAGGGCAGGTATGACAATCATAATCAATGGAATAGTCATATCCTAATTCGCCGAACTCCCATATCATTTTCGGCCCCGGAGCAGAGAAAAAGAAAGGCACCAGGGCTTTTTCGCGGTTTATAGCGGTTTCCAGATCTTTTACATTATAATCACCGTAAGCATTACCCCATTTAAGGGCTTTGTACATAATGCGCTCCTCATCATGGCTTTCCATAAAGGCCACAGCAGCAGGTTTATCAAATCCGTGTGCCTGATAAAATATCCTGGAAAAATCTGACTGGTCCATCCATCCCATAAGGCTCTGCGCAAAAGCATTATTGCTATTAGACCAGAGCATCATTCCGTTATGAGCCAGGGCCTGTTCCTCTCTATCTTCAGCAAAATGTTCCAGAATCATGTAAGCCTGAGGCTTGACAGACTTAATATAATGATAATAATCTGTGAGGATGTCAATACGGGACTGGTCGTAAGCCGACCAGGCGCCTACATCCGTAGTATAATGCTGTGTAAAGCCTTTTGACAGGTCAAAACGGAAACCGTCAATATGGAACTCTGTAAGCCAGTATCTTAGCACTTCTTTGACAAATTCCCTGGTAGCAGGGCTTTCGTGATTAAAGTCATAGCCAACGTTAAAAGGATGGCGTGGAGTGGGATTATACCATGGATTATCCGGCGAGGGACGATTATTTGCAGCATCCCAGTACATACGCACCAGAGGGCTCTGTCCATAGGAATGATTAAGGACGATATCCATAATTACAGCAATACCCCTGTTATGACATTCATTAATAAAATGTTTGAAATCCCAGGCTGTACCATAATACTTATCCACGGCAAAATAGAAATCCGGATTATACCCCCAACTGATATTACCTTCAAACTCATTGAAAGGCATTAGTTCTATGGCATTAACACCCAGCTGCTGCAAATAATCCAGCTTTTCCTCTACTCCGGTAATAGAATGTGATTTAACAAAGTCGCCAATCCACAGCTCATAAATAACCATTCTGGAAGAGTCGGGCCTAACAAAAGACGAATCTGTCCAATGAAATTGTGGCGAATTAATCTGGAACACGCTTACAATTCCGTTTGCCTTATCCGGATAAGGTTTCAGGTCAGGGAAAACCGAGGAAGGAATATAAGAATCGTTCCACGGGTCAAGGATAAGATGCGTATAAGGGTCAGCAATGTAAATCTGTCCATCAATAAAATATTGATAAGCATATTGATCGTTGGGGTTCAGTCCGCTGACAGTTAGCCAGTAAAATTTTCCATCCGGAGTGCGGTTCATCATATAATTTTCGTTGACCTGCCAGTTATTAAAATCGCCTATTAGAAAAACAAAATTCTTTTTAGCGGCAGGGTCCCACAGAACAAAAGTCACAGTAGTGTCGTTAATAATATTCACACCTTTGTGTAATCCCTGGGGTAGGTCTGCCACTGGAACCTGTGGCAATATCAAAAAACTGGCAGTATCATAAACCACCGAATTTCCATCAGTAGCAGAAGCCACAATAGTATGTGTTCCGCGCGAAAGAGTATCAGTAAGTATGTTAAAATGCAAGCTGGTAGTGGTGTTCGTAGTAACTATATGTCCATCAAGGGATAATGACATATTCGCAGCATTAACCGAATAAGCACAAACTTTCACAGTATCTCCGGACGGATTATAAAGGTATTTTGAAGAATTAGGGCTCAATATCTTAACATTTAACTCATTATTATACAACGGAATAAAAAAATCACTTCCGTCAGCATTACGTGCCACATAATAATCCGAAGATCCCGGAATGGTAGATCCGCTGCGGATGACCATAGCTATTTTCAAGACGTGTTCATCAGGGTCGGTAATACCGTAATAAGAACGAATATCCGGAATATCAAGCTTATAGAGATTATCGGCAATCTTAGTAAACTTTGTCTTGGGCAAATTTACACCCCAATCCGAAACCACATGCAGCCAATAAGTAGATGTAGGACTTTTGGTTGTTACCACGCCAGTATGAGCGTAAATATCCCCGGAATAATCTTTCAGGGCTTTATTACCCTTTGTTGCATCAAAATAAATAGTCACTCCCCCGTTTTCGGTGGGGAAAACCGGATAAGTGGCAATAACATCAGTAACTATATTGCAAGTATCCTGCGCTTTGAGTAATAACCCGCTAAATATCAGCAGGAAAACAAATAAAATGTGTTTTTTCATAATTTATAAGGTTTTATTTTTTTATAAATACTTTATAATCCCAGGGTTTAAGAGAGACCATGGATCCTCTTTTTAACTCTGCCTCGGTATCAGAAAAATATTCTTTGAACTGACCAGCAGGACGGGCAAAACGCAATTTCACATTAACCGTATCCCCGGATAAGTTAAACAAAGCCACAATTGTATCATTGTCCTTATAGCGGGCCAGAGCAAACACATGGACAGAATCGGAAGTGCGTAAAATTTTCATTTTTCCACGATCAGGGCCTCCAGCCAATGCCGGATGAGTATGTCGGAGGCTGTTAAGTTTTTGGTACAGTCCAAACATATCGCAATCTTTCCATTCAATAGTATCTTTATCAAAGAAACGCAGGCGTTTATTGAGGCAAGCTTCCTGTCCGCTGTAAATCAACGGAATATCTGGCACAATATAAGTAAAGACAGCAAAAGTCTTATAACTATGAGGCATACGTTCAAACACAGTACCATTCCAGGAATTTTCATCATGGTTTGAAGTAAAATTCATACGCATAGCCCTTGCAGGAAATTCCTTAGCATGGCCATTGAAATATTTTTTCAGTTCGCGGGCATCCATCTTTCCCTGGGAAATCTGATTCATAATGTACAAAAGATGCCATCCGTAATAAGCATCAAAAGCCGAATACATAAGGTCAGGTTTTTCGGCCTCAGCCAGCATAAACAGAGGTTTAACTTTTTCCAGTTCCACACGTGCCGAATCCCAGAAATCCGTAGGCACCTCGCCTGCCACATCACAACGGAAACCATCAATATCAAAATTCTCCACCCAGTATTTCATAGCATTGATCATTGCCTTGCGCATCTGCATATTATTGTAGTCCAGCTTCACAACATCAGTCCAGTCAAAAGGCGAGTGCAGAGTACCGTCCGGATTATGCACGTACCAATCAGGATGCTTTTTAACCCATGGATTATCCCATGCAGTATGATTAGCCACCCAGTCCAGGATAACGAGCATACCATTCTCATGTGCTTGGTCTATCAAATGTTTCAAATCCTGTTTTGTTCCATACTCAGGATTAACGCCGTAATAATCTTTCACTGAATAGTAACTACCCAGGGTACCTTTACGGTTTTTCTCCCCAATGGGATAAATTGGCATAAGCCAGATCACATCCACGCCTAATTGTTTGAGGCGCGGCAGATGTTTCTCAAAAGCACGGAAAGTGCCTTCGGGCGTATATTGACGGATATTAACCTCATATATTACTGCCTGGCTTATACGCTTGTCCAATTGTTTTTTCTCTGCAGAATAAGTCTGCACTTCATTTTCGGACTTTTTACATCCAGAAATAAAAGGCAAACCCAGCATAAGCACAAAGATTAAAACATATATTCCTTTGATTTTCATAGCAATACTTTTTAGTTTTTGATTATAATGTAGCTAATAGGTTTAAGATTAACAGTTATTTCGGAACCGGAATGAGTAAAATCGCCACCCATAGGCGCTTGTAAACGCTTACCCAGGAAACGGGCAGGCAAATTGAATTTGACGGTATGAGGCTTACTATCCTTATTAATAGCGACTATGACGATTTTATCAAAATAAGTTCGTTGATATACCATAACATTATCATCAGTATAAATCCACTTAAAATCACCATAAATAAGTGCGAGAGAAGAACGTCTCAGGTGTATCAGCTTAGCAGCTTGATTTTTCAGCCATTTCTGATGTTTATTTAATCCGTCAAATATCATCATTCTACGGTTATCAGGGTCATTACCGCCAGGCATACCAATCTCGTCTCCGTAATAAACGACCGGCACACCCGGGATAGTAGTAATAAAACTGAAAAGCAAGGCACTACGATTATATCCAATTGTATCGCCCACCTCAATATCCCGTGTCCAACCAGCAACTTTAGGATTTTCCGAAAAACTCAAAGTACCAGAAGCATAAGATATAAAACGTCCTCTATCCTGATTACCAGTAATATATCCCATAAGGTTATGCCATCCGTAATACTTGAAGCTGGTATTAAGGACATTACGCAGATTAGTAAAGGAATTTCCATCGGCCAGAGCAGTGATTAGAGCATCGTAAACATTGAAATCAAACTGTGCATCCAGCAGGCCTGTGCCCAGATAGCTGGCTATGAGTTCGGGACTACCATAAGTTTCACCAATTTGGTAAAGTTTTCTATGTTCCGGAATTTCCACCTGCAATTTTAGTTTACGCGTGAGGGTCCGCCAGAAAACAAGCGGAACATGCTTGGCCGCATCATGACGGAAGCCATCCAGGTTATAATGCTTAATCCACCATACCGCCGAATCGGTCACCATCTGGTAAACCTCCGGACGTGTATTATCCAGCGTAGGTAAAAAAGTATCAAACCAGGTGGTAAGGCGGTGAGTATCCCATTTTTCCGTATTAAGTGTTCCGTCAGGCAGATAAAGACTGGTTGTCCAGTCAGGATGTTCCTTGTAAAACCACGATTCCTTATGAACGTGATGAGCCACGTAATCAATAATTAAGTTTTTATCATTTTTATGTAAAAGGCTAACAAGGTGTTTTAGCTGATCTGGTGTACCAAAACGTGGGTCAATACGGGTGAAGGAAATAGGCCAATATCCGTGATAGGCAGAAAATTTCGTGCGAGGATTAGGCCACAATCCATAAGCGCCTTTCACGTTTAGCATAATTGGCGAAATCCACAGGGTATTGACACCTAAGGAATCAAAATAACCCTGACGCACTTTTTCAATAATCCCCAACAAATCACCGCCCATAAAATTAGCCTTAGGCAAAACAGAACCATCGGTAATAGGCTGGTCATTAGTAGAATCGCCATCACAGAACCTGTCCACAAACACATTGTAAATCACAGCAGCGCGGTAGTCAGTCCTGGTGATCTGGCTTACGGATGAAATGGGTTGTCCGTGGTCAAGCGGAATGAAAATAT
Source organism: uncultured Bacteroidales bacterium (assembly GCA_964649975.1). GTDB lineage: Bacteria > Bacteroidota > Bacteroidia > Bacteroidales > S143-33 > S143-33. Next base: position 61,472 of record CAZYSM010000010.1, read on the forward strand.
CGTTTGCCAGTCCATAACGGTTAGCAGCAAAAACACGGATATAAGAACGTTTTTTCTGGGCAGCCTGTCGCGGAATGCGTATCTTTATTTTATTGTCCGAGAGGCTAACAAAAGAGGAAGGCAATAGGAAATTATCATAAAATACCTGAAACTCGGAAATATTATTTTCAAAACCCAGCAAAATATATTTTTTATTGTAGGAAAGCGTATAAAGATAAGGCAGGCTATCATCTGCCATATGTCCTACTTTGAGTATAGAATTAAATCCGCCCATACCATTGCTCACCGAGTCCGGATTATTTGGGTCAAGGTGGTCTTTTCCGTCAAGCACCAGCAAGTATTGATAAATACCTGGTTCCAGCAATAGACCAACTTTCCATGTGCTATCGGACGGGTCAAAGGTCAGTGGTGTAGCTGTGGAATTCCACGAGTTCATCTCGCCCCGGATATATACTGATTTATAATGCTTTCCGTGAGGATTAAAAATGAATAGATATTTGATTTTCCGTGGTTTACGTACAGGGATGGAATATTTATATCCGTGGGCATACACGTCCAGGGTCATCAGCCACGGCAAGGAATCAGAAACAATTTTTAGAGCAATTTTTCCATTTTTGCCAAACATTGTCATATCCAGGCCAGCAGGCGGTTTAACACTGTCAATTACTTTTGGTTCCGGGAAATAATCCGTAAGCCATACTGGTGTAATGTCATTATTCAACTGAATTGGAGACGCCAGACCAAAAAGGTCGGAATGTTCCGGGATTGATAATTTTGTTTCTCTGGCACAACTAATGGCCAAAAGACTAATTAACAGAAAAAAAAGTATTTTTTTCATGACAATATTTTTTTCAATTAATGGGAAAAACTCAAGTATTTTTCACCCAGATTACCGCAACTATTTTCAAAAAAAGGGGCTGGGAGCTGTAATTATAACAAGTAAACCTCAATACTACTCCCTGCCCCAATAATTTCAAAGAGCGAGGAATAAATCCCCTGTAATTATGCCAGTGTTTTATTAATAGTATGTTCTAAAGGATATTCTACTGTTTTATACGGTTCAATACTAATCAAATTGCTGTAAAGATACAGACTCACAGGCGTATCACTTTCGTTTGTGATAGAAACTTTTGTTTTATCCACTCTTATTTTAAGCAGCCACTGGCGGAAACGTATTTTAAAAGAAAAGGCTTGCCAACGCCGTGGAATAAAAGGTGCAAAAGCAATTTTTCCGTTCTTAACTTTCATTCCACCAAATCCGTAAGTAATGCTCATCCATGTTCCGGCCATACTTGTAACATGTAATCCTTGATGCACTTCGTTATTATAGTCATCCAGGTCCAGACGTGCAGTACGCAGATAAAGATCATAAGCCTTATCCTCCTTACCGATACGAGAGGCAATGATGGAATATACACTTGGCGAAAGCGAGGATTCGTGCACGGTCATAGGCTCATAAAACTCAAAATTACGGCGGAGAGTATCCAGATCAAAATGGTCTTCAAAGAAAAACAATCCCTGCAATACATCGGCCTGCTTGATATAACACGAACGGAGTATTCTATCCCATGACCAGTGCTGTGAAATAGGACGATCGCCTACTGGAATCTCGTCAACGGTTTTCAGATCTTTATCCAGATAACCTTCCTGCTGGAGAATCACCTGACGTTCCTCATCATAGGGGAAGTACATATTTTCAATAATGTCCTGCCATTTGTCAAGCTCGGAATTAACAAAACGAGTTTTTTCTATAACTCTCTGATAATCCTCAGGGTAATTCTTACGCACAAAATCCATCACCTCGCGCGTATAACGCATTGTCCACACGGCCAGATAGTTAGTATACCAGTTATTATTTACGTTATTTTCATATTCATTTGGTCCGGTAACACCAAGCATAACATATTTCTGCTTAGGCACAGACCAATTAACACGCTGTGCCCAGAAGCGCGAAATAGCAATCAATACTTCCAGCCCATATTTGGCCAGATATTCTTTATCGTCATTATAACGCACGTAATTGTAGATAGCATAAGCAATAGCTCCGTTACGGTGGATTTCCTCAAAAGTAATTTCCCACTCATTATGACACTCCTCACCATTTATGGTAACCATAGGATAAAGGGCAGCACCGCCAGTAAAGCCCAATTTTTCGGCATTTTCAATCGCCTTGGGCAGATGACGATAACGGTATAACACCAGATTACGTGCCACCTCCGAGCCAGCAGTACTCATATAAAATGGAAGGCAGAAAGCCTCTGTGTCCCAGTATGTAACACCACCATATTTTTCACCAGTAAAACCTTTTGGCCCTATATTAAGACGAGGGTCACGTCCGGTATAAGTCTGATTGAGCTGGAAGATATTAAAACGTATTCCTTGCTGTGCTGCAATATCTCCTTCTATGACAATATCACTATCGCGCCATTTTTCCTCCCATGCTTTACAATGATCATCAAATAGTTTATCAAAACCTTGTTCCAGAGCTGTTTTCACATTATCAAATGCGGCATTAAGCAAAGCCTTGCCCTTGTCATAATACAAAGAGCTGGTAACAGAAACAAATTTATGTATTTCCAGAGGAGTATTTTCTCTGACTGATAATGTATATAGATAACCCACGTATTTTTCTGCTTCCAAACGGGCTATTTTCAGTGGGGTAATTTGTTCATTTCCGGAATAAAAACGAGCTTGAAAAACATTTGCCACATGAAAAAATGTCTTTTTTGTCTCAGTAACAACGTAAGGCATAGGATCAAAACCATGTTCTATCTCATTCCAGAACTTTTCTCCGTAATTAGCGTCGCGGTTTGCCACATCTGCATCAATATCCAGGATAACTTCTATATTACCGGAAAAATTAAGCGGAATAATTCTGTATTTAATCATGCCTAACTCGTCATTAACTATGCTAAGGAAGCGTAAAGATTCAACTTTAATTTCCTTGCCACTATCCAGTTTTGCAATAAAAGTTTTGTACAGATAACCATGCTTCATATTAAGCTCACGGCGGAAATCATGTAACTGTACTTTGTATAAATCCAACTTTTCCCCATCCACGGTCAGTTTAACACCGCGCCAATCAGGGGCATTTATAACTTTTGCAAAATATTCAGGATAGCCGTTTTTCCACCATCCTACTTTGGTTTTATCCGGATAATAAACACCGGCAATATATGTACCTTGCAGTGAGGGACCGGAGAAATACTCTTCAAAATTTCCGCGATGTCCCATCTTGCCGTTACCAAGGCTGAAAATACTTTCATAACCTTCGTTAAGGCTAAAATCAGTGTCTTCGGAAATAATTTTCCACGGGTCGTGTATAATCTTTGGTTTCATAAAAATTATTTTTTCTTTTTTCCGGTCTAAGCAAAATAGTTAAAATATTTAAAATTCAATCTTTTACATAAAAACTGGCTGCTCTCCCTGTGGAGAGCAGCCAGAAAAAATAGGCTACAAAGAAAACTTACTTAGCATTTGCCAGATCAAGTGTAGCATTTCCATAATTTGCATCAATAGTGAATGTGCAGTTATAAGTGGCATCGGAACCAACAACAAAGTTATCGGTACCAGAAATATTAGAAGCACCGTCGCCAGTAACTGTGGTATTACCCATACCCCAGTTTGTACCCCAATCATGGTCTTTACGGAGCTTGAATTCGCCACCGCCGATAAAATGCAGACCATTATAAACAAACTGGTAATTGCCATTGGCATCCTGGCCGTTATAGGTCATATCCAAATCAGAATCCCAGTTAGTTTGTGCCTGAGTAGTATCATTATTTACATAAAAAGCAGATCCAATGAAACTGATAGTGTGATAATCAGGAGTAGGAGGTGTAGGAGGAGTAAATCCGCCTTTGTAAGTAAATGTTACAGTAGCAGTATAAGCGCGTCCATCATAAGCAAATACTACTTTATACTCTGCATTAGCTGTTGACTTGAAGTTATTGCCTTTACCAGCAGCATTAACAATACTGTCAACATCACCCTGGAGGGTAACATCTTCGTAACCCCAGTTTCTGTCCCAGCTGTGGTTCAAACGGAACTTGAATTCACCACCGTTAGAAACAGCAAAGCTATCAATCTCAAAGCTATAAACATCATTCTGAACTCCTGTATATGCCAGATCAATATCCTCAGTCCAACCAGCAACTTCTACAAATGATCCGTTCTGAATAGTACCAATACCTGAACCAATGAGGCTAACAGTATCATCAGAGAAATCATCCAGAGGAGGCTGACCTACATAGTCAAGAGTGGCAGTAAATTTTCCGCCATAAGTGTATTTAAGAGTAACATTGTAAATACCAGCCTGATCAACAGGAATATTAGCGCCACCAGGGGTAAGATCATCAAGGCTTCCACCAAGGTTGGTGAAGAACTTAGGATCACCATTACCTTCAGCATTTGGATCAGCACTGTAGTATGTCCACCAGCTATTGAAACGGAATTTCAGGCTGGCTTTCATAAGCAGGACATTCTCTACAGTCCACTCACCGCCGTCTTTATCAACCTTAACAGTAGTCATCTTGGTATCAGCACTCCATCCACCTGGAGTAGCATCACCGATGAGACCCCAGTATTCTGCACGCAGCAGATAGAGGGTATTAGTGTTGAAATCAGCAACTACCAGATAAAAACCATCCTTAGGTACAGTGAAGTTTGCACCGTCCTTTTTCATGGTAGCTTTCATAACGGTATCGCCAACAACCTGTGTCCAGTTGCCGTCCATACCCCATACACGTCTGTCAGCACCAGCCTGCTCTTTGATAACAAAACCACCACCATTAGCAGTGAGATAAACATATTTCTGGTACAATCCGTCCATTGCTTGAGCGGAGAAACCTTCACCTTCTACATAGCCCTGATCCATCATTGTTTTGAGCATCATGCTATCAATAGGTGCAGAGCCACCAACCAGATAATAACCATCCTCTACAGGAACAGGTGGCTGTTCGTTTTCTTTCTTTTTACAAGAAGAGAAAACCAGTGCTACAACGAGCAATAAACTTAAGAAACCAAGTAATCGTTTCATAGTGTTGAATTTTTAGGTTTAATTTATTAAAAGAAAATTATAAAGCTCTTACTGCTGAATATCTTCAGGCGGAAGAGCCAGATTAGGATTAGATTCTATAGCCCATTTAGGTATTGGGAAAATAGACTTATCCTCGGTATCTGCTGGTTTTTCCCACCAGGCATCACCAAATTTTCCGAAACGGATAAGGTCCTGACGACGAGTAGCTTCCCAGAACATTTCACGACCACGTTCGGCCAGGAGGGAATCCAGGCTTAAGGTGGTCCAATCGTTCAAACCAGCACGTCTGCGTATCTCATTAACATATTCAATATCAGTAGAGCTAACATCCCCCAGACGCACGGATGCTTCGGCACGCATAAGCAATACGTCAGCATAACGGAAAATAGGATAATCATTGCTAAGATTATCGGTAGCTCCCAGTTTCACCTCAAACTTAATTACACGTGCCCCGGACATACGTATCTGGTCAAGCGTATAATGATCGGCATCCATCTGCAAAGCAGGAATATCCACTGTAAATATCAGAGGGTCATTATTTGCTCCTGGGTCTGTCAGAGGCTCACCTGTATAAGAATACTGCTGACCTACCAGGAACCATTCACGTCGTTTATCCTGCGGAGAATATAAAGGATAAAAATCAGGCTGAACAGCAAAACCGTTCCATGGCTTAACCTTCATGTTGAAGGTCTTTTGATTTTCATAATGCAAAGTACGCATGTGCAGGTTAAAGCCTTTGTAAGTATTTTCATCATAACCTATAGTAAAGATATTTTCAGGACAGGCCTCATTATTTGTAGCAAAAGGACTGTGAACATCTGCAGCCAGACTATACTGCCCAAGATTAATTACACTATCGCAATAATCACGGGCTTTCTGCCAATAATAAGTATCGGGCTGATCTTCATGTCCGGCAAGATAAACAGGTGCATTCAGATAAAGCTTGGCCAGCAAAGTATAAGCCATTCCCTTTGTTACAGAATACTTGGAACCAGTCTCAGGAATATAAGGCAAAGCTTGCTCAGCTTCGGCCACAATACGCTGCCATATCTGATAACGGTAATTACGCTTAGGATTAGCAGGAGCAGAAGAAAACGAAGTAATAAATGGCACATCACCGTAATTATCAATCAAAAGCCAATAGTAATAGTCGCGCATGATTTTGGCCTTAGCAATAGTTATTTTAGCCTGTTCATTGCCTCCATTTGCAGCAGGCTGTAAGAATTCTATCAATTTATTTGCTTCGTAAACACCTTTATTAAACCAATACCACATGCTGTTAATGGCCTCAATATCATTATTAGTCTCACTCCATTCATGACGATGGAGAGCAATCCATTTTCCTCCATCATACCAGTCCTGGTCACGAGCCGGACAGGTAACCTCATCTGAGGTAATTTCCTGAGCAAACCACCATCCGCCCCAATCCAGGAACTGCTGCATGGGGCTGAAGACAGGTATCATCATCAGTGCGGCCTGAGTTTCATTCTCAGGAAATTTATCCTCCGGGATACGGTCAAACAGACGCGTTGTAAGGTCTGTACATGAGCTAAGCAACAGCAGCGATGCAATGAATATATATAACAGCTTTTTCATTGTTTCTGATTTTTAAGTTATTAGAAAGTAAGATTTACACCTAAAACAAAAGTACGAGCCTTGGGATAAGTATTATACATATCTATACCGAAAGAAAGACCATCATAAGATACCTCAGGGTCAACACCGGTATATTTTGTAAACAAGAACGGATTATCCGTAGCAAAATACACACGTGCCCGTTTTATCCAGGGCAATTTGGAAGTGTTAAAGTTATAGCCAATGTTTATGTTATCAATACGGAAGAAACTACCGTCCTCCAGATAATAACTGCTAATAGTTGGAGCAGATTTCAGACCACGTTTAGCCTCGTCCAGTGCAGAATGGAGGACATTCAGATTAGGCAACCATATAGGATTGCCAAAGACCATACGGGTTACATTATAAACACTGAAGCCATATACCAGACGGGAAGAAACACTCACATCAATACGCTTGAATAAACGCAAATTATTGGACCAACCAATGGAGAAGCGCGGTAGAGCATGACCTACTACACGGCGTTCAGCCATAGAGAGATTACGTGTCACACCACCGGCAGCAGTATAAAACAGGAAGTAACCATCATCAGACAGTCCCGCGTATTCTGGCAGATAGAAAGTACCAAGCTCATATCCCGGAGCAATAATCTGCGTCCAGTTTTCCTGGCCTACCAATCCACGACCGGAAATCCATCCTTCATGAATCTCTGACCACTGATACTGATCATTTGAAAGGCTTACAATACGCTGACGGTTACGTGAGAAATTGAATACTGTCCGCCACTCCAGATTACGTTTATTTAAGACAAAAGCCTGGAGGTTTAATTCAAAACCTTCGTTACGGATTGTACCCACATTAGCATAAGTACGGCTAACCGGATTTGGCGGTACAGGTACAGAATACTGGGCCAAAAGGTCAAAAGTAGTCTTGTTATAGTAATCAAAACTACCCTGAATACGATTATCCAGGAATCCGTAGTCCAGGCCTATATTAAGCTCTGCATTCTGCTCCCATTTCAGATTCGGGTTGGAGTTATGACTTGCTTCAAAACTGATAGCCTGCTCACCTGTTTCGGGATTAGGAGCGGTTCCTGCAGGTCCATAAGATATAACATTCAGATAATCTCCAATATTCTGATTACCCGCTATACCATAGCCTACACGCAATTTCAACTGACTGATAAACTTAACATTCTGCATAAATCCTTCGTTGCGGATATTCCATGCTGCCGAAGCTGAAGGGAACCAACCCCATTTATTATTCTCACCAAATCTGGTAGAACCGTCACGGCGGACAGTAACTGTCAGATAATATCTCTGTTTGTAGTTGTAGACAATACGGCCAAAAAATGAAATGAGGCGACTCTGTCCTTTATAAGAACCAATGTCGCCTACATTTACATTGTTCAATACCCCAAGGTTGTTAGACTGAACATAATTGGAAAGTGGCTGCTTACCCTGAGCCCAAAGTCCGTCATAATCATCCTGCTGGAAAGAATAACCAAACACTGTATTGATATTATGACCACCAAAGGAATTGTCATACTTAATAGTTGCCTCCAACACCTTGGATTGATAGTTATTATAAGCACGTTTAGCATAACCTTCGGTTGTTCCGCCAAGCAATGTAGTTGGCTCAAAATAGAATGTCTCATCATCATTACGGATGTAACCCAGATTCAAACCAGCACGCAGTCCTTCAATAATAGAATATTCAGCATGTAAATCAGCACGATAGCGTTTAGCACTGCGCTCATTCTGTATCATATCAATCAGCGCCACAGGATTGTAATAATTAAAGTCACGGCTGACCTCATAATAATTACCTGTGCTGTCATAAACAGGATCCGTAGGGTTGCGCTGATAAGCCTGATACAATACATCAGTTGGTCCCCAACCTCCATAATTAACGTAATGATTGGTTTCAAAAGTGGCACTGATAGCTCCATTAACATGAAGGCGGTTATTAACAGCTTTCTGATCAAAGGTCAGATATGCTATATCCCGCAATTTATCCGAACCCTTCATCAAACCTTCAATAGCCGAATGAGTGACCGTTGCACGGTAATTACCATGTTCTCCTCCGCCTGAAATAGCAAAGTTATTGTCATAAGAAATAGCATTACGGAAAATTTCATTCTGCCAATCTGTATTAGCGCCACCGTCCTGGAAATTAATATTATTTTCCTGGACATACTGACGCAGCTGGTCAGCAGTTAGTAAATCCAGACGCTTGGCCACTTTATCCATGGAGACATAGGAATTGACCGAAACAGTAGTGCGGTCTTTTGATCCTTTTTTGGTGGTAATAATAATAACACCATTAGCACCACGGGCCCCATAGATAGCAGTGGAAGAAGCATCTTTAAGTACGTTGATAGATGCAATATCTTCCGGAGCAATAGTTGTAGGATCAGCCCCTGGCACTCCGTCTATTACATACAGAGGAGCAGTACTGGAATAAAGGCCGGCCTGTCCGCGGATTTTTACAGAAAATCCAGCATTGGGGTCACCGCCTTTTTTGGTAATCAAAACACCAGCAGCTTTTCCCTGCAAGGCCTGTATAGGATCCTGCAAAACTCCCTGAATCAAATCCTTAGAGCTAACCTGTAAAACAGCTCCGGTCTTATCAGACTTTTTCTGTACACCATAACCTATTACTACGACATCTTCCAGCCTCTGGGATTCTTCCTTCATGGTAACATTAATGACATTACCAGTAATAGGAACCTCAACAGTCTGCATACCAATCATGGAAAAAACCAGTGTCTTGGCCTTTGCAGGTACTTGCAAGGTATATTTACCATCAAAATCGGTTATGGTACCAATATTAGTACCCTTGACGACAACCGACACTCCAGGTAAAGGCAAACCTTTACTATCTACCACATGTCCGGAAACAACTTTCTGGGCATACGTAGAAAAACTCATTAATAATCCTAAAACTAAAATCAAAAATTTAGTTTTCATTATTTTTTCCCACATATTTTTATAATTTAGTGATGTTAAGTTCTATTTCAAATTTATTAAAAAAAAAATTCTAAAAAAGAGCTTTAAATCAAGACTTTCACAATCGTTTGTGGAATCGTTTGCATTAATAATTTAAAAAATTTTTTCTAAAATGAAAAGAGCGACCATAAAAGACATTGCAAAAAAGCTGGGCATATCGCCATCTACTGTCTCACGTGCATTAAAAAACCATCCAGACATCAGCGAGGAAACTAAAAAGAAAGTGCTGGAAACAGCCCGTAAACTCAACTACCGGCCTAATCTGCTGGCACAAAGGCTAAGACAAAAACGAACATATACTATTGGAGTAATTATCCCACAAATGGTACATTACTTTTTCTCTTCGGTAATCAGCGGAATAGAAGATTATGCCTACGAAAAAGGCTACACAGTGATAATTGCACAATCAAATGAAAAATACGAAAGAGAAAAAAACAACGTGGATATTATACTCTCCAGTGGTGCCGAGGGCGTCCTCATCTCCCGCACAAAAGAAACAACTAATTTCCAGCACTTTAAAAGTTTCCTGGACTACGAAATACCTATTGTTTTCTTTGACCGTATATGCCCCAAATTTCCAGCCGACAAAGTGGTGGTCAATGACGAAATAGCTGCTTACCAGGCTACCAAATATATGATTATGAGTGGATGCCGTCGCATTGTCCATTTCCAGGGGCCAGATAGCCTCGTTATATCCCACAAACGCTATACAGGATATATTGAAGCCCTGAAAGAATTCAAAATCCCCATTGACAAAAATCTGATTATAAAGTGTGACAGTTTTGAACGTGGCGAACAAGTAACACAGGAACTACTGGACAAAGGAATTGAATTTGACGGTATCTTTGCTGTCAATGACGACAGTGCGGCAGGTGCTTTAATAACCCTCCAACGGAATGGAATAAAAGTTCCTGAACAAGTTTCTATTTTTGGATATTCTAACAACTTAATATCCAGAGTAACTAATCCGCAGCTTAGTACTGTGGAACAGCCAGGATACGACATGGGCTACACCGCTGCTAAAATGCTCATTGACAGAATAGAAGGCAAACTTACAGGCAAACACCGCAGCGAGGTGGTATCAACCAAGCTCATAATCCGCGAAAGCACAAAAAAAGTGGAAAATTTTGAGTTCTAAACAAAATTTTCCACGCCCTTTGGGCCTGTAGCTCACACATAAATCGTACCGCTGGACACTCCGACACAGGCAGGGCTGTCAGATTTTAATCACAGGGGTTTACAGAGTTTTTTCTCTGTGCTCCTTGGCGAGCTCTGCGGTTTTTAAAAATTTAACCGCAAAGGACGCGGTGGAACGCAAAGAGTTTCAGGACAAGACTGCCACCAATGCACGAAT
>CAZYSM010000011.1:0-24339 GCA_964649975.1 uncultured Bacteroidales bacterium
AGTGTAGGGCAATAGAGCATCTAAACTTGTGTGGCGCTGACAGACAAAAGTCTGTCAGGTTTAGGTTGCCACCAGACAAAAGTCTGGCGGCAATGTGCAGCGCAGGGCAATAGGGCATCTAAACTTGTGTGGCGCTGACAGACAAAAGTCTGTCAGGTTTTAGGTTGCCACCAGACAAAAGTCTGGCGGCAATGCGGAGGGGTTTGCTTTGCGGAATATTTACTGGTCATCTTGTGTTGTTGTTGACATAGCTCTAACGGGCGGAGGCGATCAGAGTAAGCCCCACGCACCGCCATAGGGCTATACCACGAGCCGATCCGAATTGTAGTGGAAAGCCCGGTCCTTAGGGCTGACATATATATAAGGCTGTCAGTGTTGATAAATAGCAGGGAATATAGTTTTGTTATTTATACCTGCGCAGCTGCAGTGGTAGCAGCCCCATAGTTGCTGGCATAACTATGTTTAGTGTGCTATATTATAAGTCTTGACAGGTAAAAGTTTAGCCCTAAGGACGCCCCAAAAATAAAAAAAGCGGGCCGTAGCCCGCCGTTCAGATTATAATTTTGAGACAATTTCCTGGGTATCAATGGCAATCATTAATTCCTCATTTGTGGGCATGACAACGACTTTCACAGGGGAATCGTCTGTGGATATTACCTGAGCCTTGCCTCTGAGACCATTGTTTTTGTCATGGTCCAGTTTGATGCCGAGATAATCCATTTCTGAGCAAATCATCTGGCGCATAACGTCAGAGTTTTCACCTATACCGCCGGTGAAGACGAGGATGTTAAGGCCGTTCATAGCAGCGGTATAAGCGCCTATGTATTTCTTAACCCTGTAAGCATACATATCCAGGGCCAGACGGGCACGCTGATGGCCTTTGCCAGCTGCTTCTTCTATTTCGCGCATGTCGGAAGAGATACCCGAGATACCCAGCACACCACTGTGTTTGTTAATCAGCACACGACCTATTTGTGGGGAAATTTTTTCCTTTTCCAGGATATGGATGAAAGCGCCCACGTCCAGGTCGCCAGTACGTGTTCCCATAATTAATCCTTCCACAGGTGTGAGCCCCATAGAAGTATCCACGGATTTTCCATATTTAATGGCAGCCACGGAAGCACCATTACCCAGATGGCAGGTTATGATTTTTTGTTTTTCGTAATCTGCGCCAACGAATTCAGCAGCTTTACGTGATACAAAACGGTGGCTTGTTCCGTGAAAACCATAGCGGCGGATTTTATACAATTCATAGAGGGAGTATGGCAGGGCATACATATAAGCATAATCGGGCATTGTCTGGTGGAAGGCTGTATCAAATACTGCTACTTGTGGCACCTGTGGCATAAGAGCCTTGATAGCATAAATACCTTTGAGGTTGGCCGGGTTGTGCAGAGGTGCCAGGTCGGATGTTTCTTCAATTTCCTTAATAACTTCGTCGGTTATGAGGACGCTTTCCTTGAATTTTTCACCACCATGGACAACGCGATGGCCTACGGCAGATATTTCATCCAGGTCGGTTATGACGCCGTATTTATCGCTTTTGAGGATTCCCAGGACATATTCAATAGCCATCTGGTGATCAAGGATGTCTCCTTCAAAGTGAACCTCGGGCTTGTCCGGTCTTTGATATTTAATGCGGGATCCTTTGATACCGATACGTTCGGCCAGACCTTTGGCAACAGCGATGTTTTGGTCTGTATCTATGAGCTGGAATTTTATTGAAGAGCTTCCGCTATTGAGCACTAATATTTTCATGACTTGATGATTTTTAGGTTATTTGCAACTACTTTCCTGTAATACGTGTGTATAAGCGATTCCTGTTTTGTGTCCGCGTTCGTCATAGTAATAGAAACCGCGTCCTACTTTACGTCCGTAGTAACCAGCACGGAAGAGACGGCGGAGAATAGGAGCTGCTTTGAATTTTTTATCTCCGTATTCTTCGTAGAGATTATCCAGCCAACGGATTAGGCGGTCAATGCCTATGCGGTCGGCCAGTTCAAATGGTCCCATTGGCAGGAGCATACTTTTGCGGGTTATAAAGTCAATATCCTCTATGTTGGATACCATCTCGGTGAGGATATTACAAGCTTCGTTAATCATAGGCACGAAAGTGCGCACGGATACCAGCCCAAGAGATTCGGAAATTCTCACGTAGTCTTTACCGACGAGGGTAATGAATTTGCGGACGTTTTCGCAAACTTCGTCGGTGGTGTATATGCTTCGTGCTACTTCCACGAGGGTGGATTCACGGGCTGTGGTGGAGAAGTGCATAATAACGCAGCGTTCGGGATGTTGTAGTCCAGAAGCCATTTCTGTGATAGAAAGTGTAGCCGAATTTGTGGCAATAATAGTTTTTGGAGAGACGTATTGTTCAATTTTTTTGAATACTTCATTATGTTTTTGAACGGCTGATAGTTTGCTTTTTGTAGTGATAGTTTCAATTACCAGGTCGCAGTTTTTGTATATATCCATAGATAGTCCGCCTTTGATACGGGAGAGGATACTTCGCTTGTCCGAGGGAGTAAGGCCCCAGTGGGCAATGCGGTCATCCAGTTCAATTTCTATTTCCTTGAAAGCCCAGTCAATAAGTTCCTGCGACAGTTCTGTGAAAACTACATTCATTCCTCTGCTGGCAAAGAGTATGGCCAGTTGTTGTCCCACTCTTCCGCAGCCTACTATACCAATTTCGGAGAATTCGGCTTTAGGCCTTTCTTTGGCCGAAAGCGCAAAGTCTTCCAGTTTTTCTTTAATTATTTCAGCCATTTTTTTATATAGATTTAAATTTTTGCGGCACAAAGGTATTTTTTAATGAATAAAAGAGTGCATGAAAAAAACTTAAAAAATTATTTTTTGCATTTTTTTCCGTTCTGGTCAAACATTACGGTATGTCCCCAGCCCAGGTCAATATAACATTCCACGCAGTTTTTATTAAAAAGCATCTGGCAGGCTTCCAGCCTTCCGCCTTTTGTTCCTATTTGTGTAATACTCTTTGTTTCAAGGTCGCCAATGAACCAATCATCAGTGGAAGAGACAAACACTTTGTTGGGGTCTTTGAAAGGGATAACTTCTACATAACTTGTTTTCTTGGGTTCGCCGAAACGTGAGACCATAAATCCTTTGAGGAAAGCTTTTTTGTATTCCTCTATTGGCACCTGGTATCTAATCCATCCTTCTTTTTTGCCTATCTGCACATAGATATATTCGTAATTATCAGTGAACAAATAAGCCTGATATTTGATTGTTTTGGGCTTGTCAATTTTTAGTTTTTCTGCTTTTACTTCAAATACACTATCCAGGTCGGGGCAAATTTTAAAGAGATAACAGTTAATCCCGGTATCAAAGAAATACAGATCCTCGGTGTTTAATAGATATTCACCGGGTTGCAGGGTAATTGTCCACCGGAATTGGCCTCCGCCCAGTCCTTGCACTATCGGCGGTTTGGCTGCAAAAGCCAAAGCATTCAGTAAGATAAAAGTTGCAGATAATAAAATTGTCTTTTTCATTGTGATTATTTTTTTGTGTTATACACCTGTTTGCAGTTGTAATATTCGTTTGGCAACGTCTGCCTTTAAAGCATCTTTGAAAGTTTGAAACAGTTCGTCCTTTTCCAGTTGTGTTAAAGGAAGCTTTTCTGAGAGAAAACGTTGAGCAACAAAATATACACTTTTAAAATATTTTATATCATTGGGTTGCGAAAGAGGAGTTTCTATGTGATTGGAACTTAGCAGGGCATACATAGCTTCCAGATAAGGTTTGAGTAGAGGTTCAATATTTTTTACTGTTGTTTCAATGTCTATGTTTAAATTTTCATTTTTTATTATCTCAAAATCAAGTTTTTGTCTGATGATTTTTTCATATTCTTTTTCCAGTTCTTTGAAAAGCGAACGCAGATTTTTCTCAATTTGTTTGTGAGGATTAGGCTGTAATAGTTTGATAAGTAAAATAATCAGCAGTATGAGGGCAATTATTAAAATGAAAATAAAGAAGTATCGCATACAAAAATTTTTTCTTTTTTCTGTAAAGTTAAAAATCTTGTTTGTATTTTTATAAAAAAAATGTCATTTATGCTTATTGAGGGAAAGACCAAAATTATAGATATTGTAAATTTTGATTATCACATCCTTCCTGTGTTAAACCGCTTTGGTATTTTTCCGGGGTTTGGTGATAAAACAGTGGAACAGATATGTTTGGAGAAAAATATAAATCTCTCCTTTTTCTTGACCATTATACAGGCTTTTCTGGATAGAAGTTTTTTGCCAGAAATTAAAGATGATTTTAAAGTGGAATTGATAATAAATTATCTGGTTACCACGCATAAATTTTATCTGAAAAAATTGGATAAAATATCAAACTTGCTGGATAAAGTGTTGAATTCGTGCTGTCAGCATAAAAAAAGAGAAGTAGGTTTGATCAAAGAATTTTTCCTTTCATATAAAAAAGATCTGGAGCAACATATTGATTTTGAAGATGGTAAGATTTTTCCATATTGTCTGGAAGTAGAAAGAAAGTTTTTATCTGGAGACAAAAATATTAAGTATTCTATTGATATTGAGTATTATAAGACTAATCACATGGATATAGAAAATAAAATTGTGGACCTCAAATCTATAATTGTAAAATATTTACCTTTGCAAAAATCCATGGATGAGGTTAATTCACTTATTTTTGAGATTTATGATTTTGAAAATGATTTGTTTTGTCATCAGAGTATAGAGGAACGTTTGCTTTTACCTCGCATAGAGAATATGCTCAAGCAAATGCAAATTATTGATTAACAATGAAATATTATGTAGTATGGCAGGGGCGTAAGCCCGGAATATATAAATCGTGGGAAGAGTGTAAAGAACAAGTGGAAGGATTCTCTGGTGCAAAATATAAGTCTTTTGAGACCCTGGAACAGGCTAAAGAGGCTTTTGCAAAAGGATATGAGAATTATTGGGGTAAGAAAAACAAAAGGCAAGATCACGGGATTACCCGTGGAATAGCTGTGGATGCTGCATGTAGTGGAAATCCGGGAATTATGGAATACAGAGGTGTTGACCTCTCCAGTGGAAAAGTGATTTTCCATGCCGGCCCGTTCATGGATGCAACAAATAATATTGGAGAATTTCTGGCAATAGTGCATGCTCTGGCATGGCTTAAAAAAAAAGGACTGAAATTGCCTGTTTACAGTGATTCGCTAATAGCAATATCATGGGTGCAAAATAAAAAATGTAAAACACAGCTGGAAAGGACAGAGAAAAATAAGGAAGTTTTTTCTTTAATAGAAAGGGCTGAAAACTGGTTGAATAACAATGAAATAGAAGTCCCTCTGATTAAATGGGATACAAAAAAATGGGGAGAAATTCCCGCGGATTTTGGGAGAAAATAACCTTTTATGAATACCAACTGGATAGAACGCATAGCACATATTATCCGTTATATACGCCGTAAATCGCGGGGCGTTAATGCTGTGATACTCACAGTATTTGTCATTGCGGTTGTTAATATTATACCTCAGCAGTCGTGGATTATAATTTTTCTTGCTATGGCTTTGTTTCATCGCCGATCGCCTGTTTTGTTGCCCCGCCACGCCCGGGCTGTTAGACATCTGAAGAATGCTATAAAATATGTAAAGCAGGGCGATAATATCAATGCGTTAAGTTCGTTAATAGCAGCCAATGAGGCTTTCCCAAATAATGTCCTGCAGGATTTGATTAAGGATTTTTCGCAGTATAATGATATTAGCGAATATTCCGAGCTTTCGGTTATTGAAAAAGAAATTGCAAAGACAAAAGATGAAAAAGATTTGAAAATACTCCAGGAGCTGAAAAAAACACTGGAATATATCTTTGACCATAGCAAGAAATTAGCAGAGATTAATGAGAAAGTGTCTCAACTGGAAAAAGAATTATCCCAGGCGCCGGAAACTTATAGAGACGAACTTATGAGCATAATCCAACGATACAAGAGTTTGAGACAGCTGGAGGAAGCTAAAATTAATTTTTACCGTCAGGCAAAAAAGGAACTGTGGAATTTGCATAGGGAATATTTGTTCAGGAACAAAATTGAAAAGGAGCGTCAGGAATTGTCAAATCTGGAGAGTCAATACTTGTCTGATTCTGTCCGCGAATCGCTTGAGGCTGACGAAAAGACCAGCTTTATTGATTTCCAGGGCTTGTATCTGGAAGAACTTTCCAGATATGCCAACGAAATTGATAACATCAGCAGCGAAGACCTGTTTGAGGAAATTAAAAAAGAGTTTGAAGAAAAGAAACAACAGATTAAAAACAAAAAATAGTCATGTGGATTATTTTGTCAATATTAATAGGTAGCATGTTCTTAGGCTATTTGTTGAGGAAAAAATTAAATGCAAAACTTTTAGACCGTTTGCTGTTATATTCCATCTTTTTACTGCTTTTTTTTATGGGCGTTTCAATAGGTAGTGATGATAAGATATTATCCTCTTTACCAGTATTGGGCTTAGATGCTTTATATCTTGCCCTGGCTTCTATCCTGGGAAGTATTATCTTTGCCTGGGGTATTTATAAGAAATGGTTTAAGAATAAAAGGTAAACACTATGGCGGAATTTTTTTATGTGTTTTATTTATTATCCGGACTTTTTGATGGTTTCCTGGCCGTAAATGGTATAAGCATTGGGATTGACCTTGGAGTAGTTGCTTCTTTGGCGTTATTGTTAATATTGATTTATAATCTGTTGTTTTGGACCAAAATAAAATTACCTATAAATTTTGTTGATAGCTTTATCATTCTGATGATCATATTTGGTTTCGGCATTATCAGCTTGATTTATACGCCGTCCTCTCATTATGCCTATATAAAGCTTCTGTATTTTTTTAAAGAAATTGTCTTGACTTTTTCTTTCCCTTTTCTTGTGAAAAATTTTAACATCAAGCGTTTTATTAAGTGGCTGGCTGTGTTGACTTTTGCTTATACTGTCATATATCTGTATTATGCTAATATCAAGCTTCCTTATAGCCATGACAGGGTATATAAAAGTTTTATCTCTCAGTATCTGTATATTGGCATTACAAACGGGGTGGTATTTTTGTTAATGATTTTTTCCAGGGCTAAAATTTATAAAAATGATTTGTGGCAGTTTTCGTTTGCAATATTGGCTCTTGCTTTTCTTATAGCTTCTGCTGCACGTGGCCCGGCAATATTTTTGGCTATAGTATTGCTTTTGAGCTTTCTGAAAACTTTTTATGTAAAAATCAAACGTAAATGGGTCTTTTTGATAGTGATTTTATTGCTTGTGATTATTCCTGTTTTTATCCACCTGTTGCTGACCGACCCTAAATTTGTCAGTTTCCTTAATACTATGCTCCATAGGACTATTAAGCGTTTTTCAAAATTAATTGCTTTTTTCACTGGTCATGGCCAGGATTTGTCTGCAGAAGAGCGCGTAAGTATGCTGCAGTTTACCATCCACGGAATATTTGATAATATAAAGCACTTTTTGATAGGACACGGCATAGGAAGTTTCGGAATATTATATCTGGGCAAGGATATTAGATGGTATCCACATAATATTTTCCTGGAAATATGGTATGAGATAGGATTTATACCGTTTTTGTTAATGGTTGTTTTGTTTTTAAAAGCAATAATAATGCGGCGGCAAAATCCTTATGTATCAGTATTTGTAGTTTTGTATATTCTGTTTAATATCCTGAAATCATATTCCTTTGCGGATATGCGGGTGGCTTATATGTTTCTGGCATTATACATGTTTCCGGGATGGGGTCAGGCACAGCGGGAGGGAGCTGTGCCTGACCCAGAGGCTACTCCGGATACCCGGTAATTTTCCGAATTTTTTTATATAATGGCGCCAGCCGGCGATACATTTTAGTATATACGTGGGTGAACAGTTCCTCGTATAACAGAGCGTTGTCCGGATTGGGCAGGAATTGGTCGTGGTAGTGCACCATTTGCTTTACAGCAGTTGGTATGTCTGGATGTAGACCCAGGCCTACGGCGGATATTATGGCGGCGCCGAGCCCGGAAGTTTCGTGAGTTTGTCCGCGCACCAGTGGCATATTGAAAACGTCGGAGGTTATCTGGCATATTTCTGCACTTTGCGAGGCGCCGCCAGAGACAGCCAGCCGCTGGAAGTGCACCCGGGCACGACGTTCCAGACGGTGTTTTCCGTCACGCAGTCCGTATGCCAGTCCTTCAATTACAGCACGATAGACATGAGGCTTGCGGTGCACGTCGCCAAAGCCTATCATAGCACCTTTTCCGTCGTGGTCGCCCAGCATGGGTGTCCAGTAGGGCTGGACTATCAGTCCGAGCGATCCGGCTGGCGCCTGATGAAGCAGGCGGTTGAGCATTTCTTCGGCAGAGATTCCGTGTTTTTTTGCTTGCTGCACTTCGCGGAAGGCAA
The DNA here is from genome assembly GCA_964649975.1 of uncultured Bacteroidales bacterium. Lineage (GTDB taxonomy): Bacteria > Bacteroidota > Bacteroidia > Bacteroidales > S143-33 > S143-33. The sequence goes on from CAZYSM010000011.1 coordinate 8,388, forward strand.
ATTCGTCGCGGAACCATGTTACCATCCAGAAACCGCGGTATATTTCTATTTCCGGGTTCCAGTGTCCGGGGATAACTGACGGATAAGCAGGGAAGAAAGGTATTGGTTCGGTATAGCGCGGCATAGTAGTTTGGATTGTTGCAGTTGTGCCAAAACTGAGGCTGGCCATAGTGGAATCTACAACGCCAACGCCCAGGGTTTCGCAGCCTTTGTCCGAACCACTGGCGATGACAGGTAATCCGCGTGGCAGCCCTGTTTGTTGTGAGGCCGCTACGGTGATATGTCCTATTACGCTGCCGGGGCTGACCAGCTGCGGCAGTTTTTCCTTTTCTATGGGAAAGATACGTGCGCTGAAAGCCAGTGGATTTTTAGGGTCGGCCCATGTTTGTTTGCGGTAGTCAAAGGGAATGTGTCCAATCTGTGAAGCTATGGAATCGGTAAATTCTCCTGTTAGCCGGTAGTTCAGAAATCCGGAGATTTGCAGGTATTTGTGGGTTTGCTGCCAGATGTGAGGCTGGTTCTGCTGTATCCAGTTGGATTTTCCTTCCTGTTGTAGTTTGTCCAGGGTTTCGTGTATTCCTATTATTTTCAGAGCGATGTTCCATAAAGGACCGGGTTTGTAGAATTTTTGGGCTTTCCGCTGGTCCAGCCATAAAATAGCTGGGCGCAAGGGCTTTCCGTGTTTATCCACAGGGACCATGGTGTCGCGTAGTGTTGTGACGCTAACGCCGGCTATGGCATTAAATTCCTTTGGATACTGCTGTTTGAGATATTGCGTTGCCTGACAGAGGGTAGTCCAGTAGGTTTCGGCATCCTGTTCGGCATATCCAGGGTGTGGTGAGGTGTAAGGGGTGTAAAAAATTTGTTTTTTTGCCACAAGATTACCCTTAAGGTCAAATATCAAGGCTCTGAGACTTTGTGTTCCGCAGTCAATTGATAGTAATGTTGGTTCCATATTTTTGTGATTTTTTGTAATTGAAAAGTTATGAAAAAAATCTGTTAAAGCCAACGGGGCAGGGGGTGAAGCGGGTCAGACGCGCGCAGGGGCTGGCACGGGCAAAGCTGGTGAACAGGGGCGATCAGAGTAAGCCACTGTGAAGCTTGCTTTTGCCGCCAGGCACAAGCGCGGATGCGAGCGGAAGACCCGGTGGGGCTGTCTGTCGGATAAGCTTGTTGTAGGATTTTGTAATATCCATTGTAAAAGGTGTTGTAGTTTGAGGCTTTTTGCTTTGTAGACAGCCCCAGCCCCCCAGAAAAATAAGATCATGCAGAATTCTGTGCATCCATGCCCAGGCCAATCACTCCGGGATTCATGATATTGTTTGGGTCAAAGTGATTTTTCAGGCATCTGAGGACGTCCATTTGCCGTGTGCCAAGATGTTTTTCTATCCATGGGCGCATCATTCGGCCTATTCCGTGGTGGTGCGAAGGGGTGCCGCCGCTATCCACGATGATGTCAATGATTGAGCGATGGAAGTTGATGTATTCGTTGAGGTCTTTTTTGCGGCTGAGGAAGATGAAATAAAGGTTTGTGCCAGAGGTGTAAAAATGTGATGAGTGGCTCATTATCAAGACGTTGGGGTGGCGCAAGACAAAGTCGCGGACACGGGCATGGACAGTGTGCAAGTTATCCCATTTGACGGAGGTTTCCAGGGTGTCAATTTGTATTCCGTAGTCCATAAGGTCTTCGCGCAGGTATGGGTCTTTGTAGCGGCTGTGTTCCCATCGTTTGGCCGGTATGGCAGAGAGAGACATAGCACCATAGCGGTGGCATATTTTTTTGACCTGTTGTTTGATGTTGCGGGCAAATTTTTTCTCGCCTGTTGCAGTGCCGATGAACAGAGCGCGTTTCATGGGTTTATACCCGCGCAGGGCAGCTAATTTGTCCACAGGTGTGTTGTTGATGCCATACAGTTCAAAGCCAAAGTTTGTTTCTTCGGGGTCGGAGATTCGCATAACAGCAGGCATACCGAATTGTCCCTGGCTGATTTCGCGCATAGCTTCCACGGCAGCCTGCCATGAGGGGAAGAGGAAACTGAAATATTGCCGGTTTTGGGGCATAAAACGTGTGATTTTCCATGTTAGCTCAGTGATAATTCCGAAAGATCCTTCGCTGCCTTTGAATATATCCAGGATTTTCGGGCCTGTGGCAGCAGCAGGGTAATCAAGCGTTTTGATAGTTCCGCGTGGTGTTATAACTTCAATAGCCAGGACCAGGTCGGCAGCATCACCATAGTATGAGGATTCCTGCCCGGATCCGAGGGTGATGAACCAGCCTCCGACAGTGGAATATTCAAATGATTGCGGGAAATGTCCGCATGTGTAAGAGTGTTTTGTTCCAAAATAAGCCGGAGCATAATTGAGCTGGTGTTCAAAGTCCGGGCCGAACATACCAGCCTGCACGCGGACAGTCTGATCTGTTTCGTTTATTTCCAGGATTTTGTTCATGTGGGTTGAAAGCACCAATGTCACGCCTCCTTTCTCCGGGGTAAGGCCGAGAGTTACAGAAGTGCCTCCGCCATAAACGTAAACAGGTATGTGGTGTTGATTGCAGTAGGCTGTTATCTGTGCTATTTCGTGTTTATTGCGGGGATGCACGACCAGGTCCGTTATGGGCGGAATCTGTTTCTGGCGTAGCATCCATGCTTCTTCCAGAGTTTTACCAGTAGAGAATTTGAGGCGGTCGTATTCTATGGTGGATACGTTCTGTGCGCCGCAGGTTTTGATGAACCATTGTATGTGTTTGTGGTCAAGAGGTGAAGGCGAAGAAATTTCCACCTTTTCTTCCCCAGTATATTTCGGCTGTGCAAGGTCTGCCTCCGAGAGGTTCAGGCGTTGCTTGAGCAGGGCAATTAGCCTTGGCGAAGGATGTTTGAATTCCTCGGGGCTTCCGTATTTGAATATTGAACGGTAAGTGCCGGGCTGTGGCGGGCGTTCAATCCATTGTGGCTGATATTGTTTTTTCATGGGCGTTGTTTTTTAGTGAATTAACGAGAGAGAATATTTTTTTGAAGTCGTTTATTTGTTGTTTGATTTGTGTGTTATCCCATCCGAGATATTGTGCGGCAGTGCGGGCTATCAGAGAGAGAGTTTCATCAGAAGGTTGACCGATCCAGCCGATACCCGTGCGCCGCAAGAGGATATCGGTGAGTGTGTAAGCCATTTCGTGGTGTATGGCATAGACGACTTGAGCAAGGTTTTCTCCGTCCTTGTTAAGGATTTTTTGCAGTCCGGGGTTAGTCAGATATATGTCCATGAGCCGGTCAATCTCAGTTCCGTAGCTGTATACAAGATAACGTATTTGTCTGGGGGTGAACATTGGATATTGGAATGATTTAATGGTAATGAAGTTTTCTAAGTCCGCAATCTGTGATGTTACGAGGTAATTGCTGGCCGAGATGCTTTTGACAAGCTTTTTATTTAGTTTGCGGAAAATTCTGTCAGTGACTTTTTGCGCCAGACGTCTGCTGGTGGTGAATTTTCCGCCCTCAACGGTTATGAGGCCCAGAATATTGTCGCGGGCGTGGTCAGTAATTTCGTATTTTCGTGAAGAAGAATAAACATCTTTTGTCCGGTCTTCCACCAGAGGTCGGAGTCCGCCGTAGGCCAGCACAATATCATTGTAGGAAATATGATATTCGGGTTTGAGTGCAGAATTAATTTTATTGATAAGATAATCCACTGATTGTTTGGTTATTGTGTAGTTATCCGGGTCGCCTTTAAATTCCTTGTCCGTGGTTCCGACGATTGTGTATCCTCGGAATGGTATGATAAAGAAATGTTCCTGGTTGCGGTCCTGTGAGGCAAAGATATATTTATCAGAGAATTTTTTGTTAATAACCAGGTGGATTCCTTCGGAACGGCGGATGTGCTTAATGGGTTTATCCGGCAGTAGATGGGATATCATAATATCTGCCCAGGGGCCAGAGGCATTTACAATGAGCTTTGTTTTTATTTCCAGTGTTTTGCCTTTTAGTTGGTCATATATCCTTGATCCGGTGATGTGAATTTTTCCGTTGATTTTTTCGTAAAGAAAACCAGTGACTTTGGCATAATTAGCCACGTGGGCGCCATAGTGAATGGCAGATTTGATAAAAGCCAGGGTAAGGCGTTCGGGTGAATGATTTTTGCAGTCGTAGTATAGAAACCCACCTTTTAGTCCGTGTTCTATTACAGATGGGAATTTCCGTATTATATCCCTGGGTGTTAGTGTGTTGAAGCGCGGGATTTTTTTGTTTTTGTCCCATACCTGTGATCTGTCGTATGATAGCACCTCGTATGTCATTAATCCAGTTTTTATCATCCACATCGGGGATTTCATATAGTCGTAAACAGCAAAGATGAATGGTTGCGGATGAACAAAGTTTGGAGCAATGTTCTGTAATACAGTTCGTTCGTGCAGGGATTCCCTGACCAGGTTAAATTCACCTGTAGCGAGGTAACGCAGTCCGCCGTGGATCATACGCGAGGTTGCAGCAGAAGTGGCGGAAGCAAAGTCATTTTTTTCCACCAGTGCAGTTTTGAGGCCACGTGATGCCGCTTCGTAGGCTATTGAAGCGCCGGTGATACCTCCGCCTATAATCAGGAGGTCATATTCCTGTCCGTTGTAGTTTTGTATAAATCTGTTCATTTTGTATAGATTTTGGATAAAGGTAAGAGGTCAAACCAGTTTTTTTTAAAACAAAGGATTTTATGTGTAGTGGTGTTTTTCATGATTTTGTTTTTATTTATTGTTGGGAGCAGATGAGATGTCGGAGATTATACTGGCATAGTTTGCCATGCTTTCGGACATGGCTTGTTTTACGACATCTTCGGTTCTGTGTGGCTGTTGAGAGATTGTCTGTTGCAGGTTTGTGTAATAGCGAGATGATGCCTGCCGGTTCTGAGGTAGAGAGAAATATTTTTCGGCCAGGAAAAGGTAAGGTTCTTTAACATCGTTGAAAATCAGGCGAGCCACGGAATTATTACTAAGCGATACCATCATATCTTGCAGTTGCCAGTCGTACCAGGCAAATTCTCTGGCAGAAGCATTGCTTTGTGGTTTTTGTTTCAGTAGGTTCAGTATTTTATCCGGATTATTATTCACAGCTTTTTGTGCCAGCTGCGGGAGTAATATTGTGCGGAATTCCAGCCAGTCGCGAATGATGGTGTCGGGGATAAGGTCACAATGTTTGATGAGCGTTTTGATAATCCCTATACTGCCCTCGTGGATAAAATCATTGACCAGTGTCGGTTTTCCGTGTCGGATAGTAATCCATCCTTCGGTGGATAGGCGTTTGAGGGTTTCGCGCAGGGTTGGCCGAGTAATACCTATCAGATCCGCCAGGTCGCGCTCAGGTGGTAGTGGGTCACCTTTTTTCCATTTACCGGAGACAATGTGTTTTATAATGAATTTTTCGGCGTATTCAGCGGGTTTTATAAGTTTTTGTGTATCATCCATGGCAATGAAGTTAGAGGTCAGACCACAAGATAGTAAAAATTCTGGAGAAATGAAAAAATTTTGTGCAGGAAAATTCTTCCGTGGTTATTTGTGTCTCTTTTTGAGTTTAACCACACGGAAACCGTAATAAAAAGTATTGAGGTTTGGTTTGGGGCCATCGCGCTGTGTTACGCGGCAATATTCGTCGTAATAATACCAGCATCCGCCGCGGACAACGCGGTATTGGGATTGGGGGTGAAGCAGAGGATTTCTGAGAGTTTTTTTCGGGTATGGTCCGTAACCGTCAAGGCACCATTCAAAAGCGTTTCCGCTCATATCGTATATTCCGAGCTCATTGGGTTTGAGCATACCCACTGGCCGGGTTCCACGTTCGTATGTAGTTTCGTCATACCATGCCACTTCCTTTATATTGTTACTGCCAGCATATTCATAACCGTGGGATTTTTGTCCGCCGCGCGCAGCATATTCCCATTGGGCTTCGGTAGGCAGGGTATAAGTTTCGCCAGTGATTTTTGACAGCCATTTGCAGTAGGCCATAGCATCATACCACGAAACATTGACAATAGGATGGTTATCGTGCCATATCCACTTGCCAACGTTTTGGTGTTCTTCGTACCAGTCTGGTGAGGGGTCGGAGGGAAATTTATGGCCAGTGGCCTGGCAAAATTCCCGGTATTGTTGGACAGTGATTTCATATTTGCTTATGTAGAAGTCAGATAGAATAACTTTGTGGACAGGTTTTTCATCGTCATAGCCTTTATTGCTGCCCATCATAAAGCTGCCGCCTTTTACCAGCACCATTTCGGGGAGGTGATATTTTTTTGTATTCTGGGCTGATAATGAAAGAGAAAGGGCAATAAGCAGAAAAAATACTGTTTTTTTCATTTTTTGTTTTTTGAAAGTTTGGATAAATACACAGATGCCCCGTTAAGGGGCATCTGTATGATTTTATTTAGCGTTTCTGACCAGACGGAAACCGTAATTATAGTTGGTGTAGGATGGTTTTGGGCCATCGCGGCTTGTGACAGTGGCATAAGCTGGCTGATAATGCCATCCGCCGCCACGGATAACTTTATATCCTGTAGGTCTATCATTAACAGGATTATCCACAGGGCTGTTTTTATAGAACATAGGCGAGTACCAGTCGTAGCACCATTCCCACACATTACCGGTCATATCGTATATTCCCAGCTCATTGGGCTTTTTCAGGCCGACGGGACGAGGACCTGTGAGGAAGGTAGTTTCGTCCACCCAGCCGACCTGTGCATAATCATTACTTCCGCTGAAAATGTAGTTATGTGATTTTTGTCCGCCGCGTGCAGCATATTCCCATTCGGCTTCGGTGGGCAGGCGGAAACCATTTTTGGAGAAATCACAGTAGATTCCTCCGTCTTTTTCGTAATAGCAAGGTTCATATCCCAGTTTTTCGCTCAGCCAGTTGCAATAGGCAATAGCATCATACCAGGTGACGTGTTGCATAGGGTCATTATCGTGCCAGCCCCACCATTTTTTACCAATTTTATCATAATATGCTTTGACACCGGGATGTCCCTGGAACCAGGTGCTATCTGGAGGTGGCGGCATCTTGTGTTCGCGGAATGCCTGAAATTCTTTAAAGCTTTTGTCATTAATAAATTCCCGGTATTCTTTTACAGTGACTTCGTATTTGCTGATATAAAAGCTGTTAACGTGCACTTTGTGCGGAGGTTTTTCATCCGGGTCACCTTTGTAAGGGCCGGAGGTACGGGGATTACCCATCATAAAAGTTCCGCCTTTGACCAGCACCATCTGTGGTTCTGTCTGTGCCTGGCTAAAGCTGAATAGCCCGATAAAAAATGCTATCAAAAGTAGTCTGATTTTCATAGAATTTTATTTTTTAGACATTATTTCCACACAAAATTAGTTAAAGATTTATTAAAATCTATATCTTTGTGATTTTTATTTCTACACGCCGGTTTAATTTTCTGCCTTCTGGAGTTTTGTTTGAGGCTTTGGGTCTGGTGAAACCATAGCCTCTGGTAGTTATTCTATCCGGAGATATTCCGTGAGCTATGATATACCTGGCTACCTCACGTGATCTTTTTTCTGATAGATCCATGTTATACTGGTATGTGCCTATACTGTCGGTATGGCCGTCAATTTCTATGTGGATGTTAGGATTATTTTTCAAAAAACGCACCACTTTCTTTAATTCTGTGTAAGATTGCGGTTTGAGTTTATAAGAATTTGTTTCAAAAAAGATATTGTGTAGTTCAAATGTGAGATTTTTTTTCAAAGGAAAAAGTTTCACACTTACGTAAACGAATTTTTGACCGTTTGATGTATCTGTGGCAGAAAAATTTTTTGAGGCAAAGGTAAAACCTTGTTTTTCTGCAAAAAAAGCATAGTTGCCAACAGGGATGCTTATGAGGAAGTTGTCGGTAGTAGCAGAATAAATCAAGGAGTCGTTATCCAGATTAACTACGGATATAGTGGCTTTGAGGGAGTGGTGTGTTTGGCCGTTGAGGCACTTTCCGGACAGGAATAGCGTAGGAGTGGGACGCACGGAAGGGTAGAGGCGGAACATATACAGGTTATGGTTGCCGGATATTTGAGAAGAGAAAATGGCTGTATCGCCCGAGGGCAGGACTATTAAACGCACATCATCGTATTTGTTATTAATAGGATATCCGAGATTCCGGGCTTTTGACCAATGTCCATTTTTTTTCCGTGAAATAAAAAGGTCATATCCGCCCAGCCCAGGATGGTAATCAGATGAAAAATACAGGGTTTTATTGTCAAAATGGAGGAATGGGCTCATTTCATTTCCAGGGGTGTTGATAGAGTCGCCCAAATTACGGAGGTTTTGCCATTTTCCGTTTATATAATCTACCGCCCATATATCCAGTTTTCCTTTTCCGCCGGGGCGGCTGCTGACAAAGAATAATGTTCGTCCGTTATTAGCCAGGCAGGGCTGTGATTCCCAGTGCTTGGTATTTATAGGATAAGGCAGTTTTTTGGGTTTTGTCCATCCGGTATCGGTCAGTGTAGTGATGTATAAATCACAGCCAGTGCGGATAAGGCATCGTGTGAAAATCATTGTTTTGCCGTCGGGGCTGATGCTACAGGCGCCTTCCTGATTTTTGGTGTCTATGCCCGGCAATGGCTGCGGATTAGTCCAATTGTTATTGATTTTTTGAGTATAGTAGATGTTTTCGTCATTTATGCGGCGGGTGAAAAACAGTTTGCCATTGGCGCTTATGTCCGGAAAATACTCATCATACCTGGTGTTTATCTGTGGAGGCAGAGGCACAGGCTTGAAGGGCACAGGATGCTTATAGGCCCATATCCGAAAACGGGCTGTAGCTATCAGGTGTTTTATTTCTGTTGTGTCGCGCGCTTTGCCAGAGACCAGGTAAAGGGAAAAATATTTTATAGCACTGTCGTAGCGGCTTGTCTCAAAATTTATGTATCCCAGCTCGCTTAATGACCTGGCATCATGTGATAAAGAGTAGTATTTTTTCAAAAAGGGTATAGCCCGCTCTTTGTCTATTTTTTCGTAATATATTTGCCCGGCGAGCAGGTATGCTTTATCAAAATCAGGATATTTTTTTATTAGCTTTTGCGTAATTTCCAGAGCTTTTTGCCATTGTCCGGATTGGTATTTATCCAGAGCTTTGTGGTAGAGGTGCTGCTGAGCCAGAGCTGTAAGCGGGAGGAAAAGCAGAGTTAAGAGGAATGTTTTATAAATGTTCATCCCAGAAGTATTTAATTTTTTTGTCCAGGAGTTTATTAATTTCCTCGGGATATTCTATATCCGAGAGGAACAATCCGCAGGCAGGAGCGGTAAAAGACGACAGGCGCCTGTTGCGGGCACGGATAAGCCGGTGCATATCATCCAGGCTTAGTTTTCCGCGGCTTATTTCCAGCATGGTGCCCACGATGGCGCGTACCATATTACGCAGGAAACGATTGGCTTTTATGGTGAATATTAATTTATCATTTTCCTGTTTCCAGTGTGCGGAATATAATTTGACCAGATAATGATTTGTGCCAGAATGAGCTTTGCTAAAAGCTTTGAAATCTTCATATTCAAATAGCTGGTCTGTTGCCTCTTGCATAAGCTTGACGTCTGGTTGCCAGTAGATATAATGCGAGAAATCTTTTATAAACGGATTGGGTCTGAGGTGGATGTGGTAGGTATATGTACGCGAGATCGCAGAAAAACGCGCGTGGAAGTCTTCCGGAGTATTAATGATTTTGTGCACCACGATGTCTTTATTGACAATGGCATTCATTTTTTTTGTTAGTTCCTGAGTATTTAAATCTCTGGTAGTGTCAAAATGTGCCACAAAAAAGGAGGCGTGGACACCAGAGTCGGTACGTCCGGCGCCAGTGACAGTTATTTTTTCTCTCAGCACCATAGATAAAGCATGTTCCAGCGATCCCTGCACTGTAATGGCTTTATCGGATTTTTGCCGTTGCCATCCATTGAAGTTAGTGCCTTTGTATGCCAGTTGTATGAGGTAACGTTTCATTATTTCTGTGTTTTTTGCATTTTGTCCAGTTCCTGAAAGATTTTCATATATTGCATGCCTTTTTCTATGTAGTAGGGGTCAGTGGTTTTGCTTCTTCCATTCCTGGGAAGGACGTGTCCGGTATTATGGTAATGGAAAGCATCGCGGTAACGTCCCTGCCGGATAAGGTCGCCATATTCCTGGTTTATCCAGCGGATACCGTTTTCCAGTGCGTTTTTATTGTGCAGGTCTTTTACGCTAATACCCAGCTGGAGACTTTTGTAACCCATAATCTGAAATGGTCCCCAGGATTTGGCCAGCTGTCTTAGTTGATGGTCACTCATTCCCTGGAGGTCTTTTTGTGTGATATTCTCAAATTTATCCCGCTTGCCGTCCCTGACTTCTTTAAGTTTTTTGTAGATATGTGGTTCAAAGCGGGGACGGGGATTGCGTTTACCAGAGGTTTCCACCATAATAAGAGCCATTAGGTAAGGATAAGAGAGGTCATATTTCTGGCTTAATTTTTTTACGTCTTTTCCGTAGAAATGTAAGGCGGCTTTTATACCCGATTCTGCCGGAGGTTCCATAGGCGGACTAACCCACTGTTTGGCTTGTCCGGCCTGATCAAGCAGAAAACCAAGGAAGCCAGTAATAGCTGCAATGATAATGAAAGCCAGGATTTTTGTGTATTTGTGTGTCAGTATTTTTACTATCAAGCTATTTTTGTTTTTCATATTTGCGGAATTTCTTTTTCTTCTTGTGTTTTTTTGGGAAAAGTGATGAGAAATCTTTTTTGAACATTATACCAACGCCTTGAGTATAAGGACCTTTGTCATAAAATTCATTCCGGTTTGTTTTATTAAAAGCTTTCAGCTGTAGATCACCTTTCTTATCCAGCTTGACATCTACTTCCACGTCACCTATGAATTGATTAGGATTGTTGCTAAGAGCCGGATTAGTATTAGATCCGATACCAACATCGGTATTTATTGAGATACGTTCGTTCCATAATTTGTATGATAGAGCAACTTCCAGCTGTTCGGGCGTCAGCCCTTGTTGCCCGGTTTTATAATTAACGCCAAGTTCCAGGTTTTCGTCAATGTTAGAAATCAGATTAGCCAGCTGTGACGATAGAACATCAGCTGCCGAGGTGTTACCGGCAAGCTGGTTGGGATTGAAACTCAGCCCTGGTAGTGGCTGGAATTTTCCCAGGATTAGCAGTGATAATACCTGTTTTGTTTTTTCTGCACTTTCCAGGTTAGCTATCTGGGATAAAATACGCTGGTCAGCCTTGGGCAGGTCAAGGTCAAAGCTTATCTGCGGTTCAGTGAGTTTGCCTTTGATGTGTATAAGGCAGTTTACAGGAGTGCGTACTTCCCAGTAATTATCGTCAAGGGTGAGGTCATACAGGTTGGCATTGTTGACTTTGTAAACAGCTGTCAGATCCAGTTGTGCATCCTGCGGGCTGCCGTTCCATTTGATTGTGCTTCCTGGTTTAATCTGGAATTTTTTATTGACAATATTTTCAAGTGTGAAGTTATAGATTCCGTCAGTAACGGTAAGGGTGCCCGAAAGGAGAAAGCCACCGTAAGGCGACATTTTTATGTTTAATATTCCGCTGCCTCGCACCTGGAATTTTTCCCCTGTTTGTTCGTCAATAACGAGAGTAAAGCGGGACTGTGGGGTTACTTCCAGGTTGACGTTAATGTCCACAGCGGATTTTTTTTGTTTTTTTGTGTTTGGATTGTTTTGTTTGATCAGAGAGTCCGGAGTTACGAATTTTATAAAATCTGCTGTTGCTGAAATTTTTTTAGGAGAGTTTATCAGAAAAGTTAAGTCGGTGTTGTCTTCGGCTTTGAGGTCAGCATTTAAGGATATGTTATCGCCAAATCCTGAGATATTGGCATTTCCGCTGACAAAAGCTTTTCCGTAGTAGTTTTGTTGTCCGTTATTGGGCAGGTTGAGTACCATAAAGGTATCAGGTCGCATAAAAATCTGGTATTGATAGTCGTTAAAAGGCGTGCGATTGATAGTGCCCCATAACTTTGCTTTGCCTGTTCCACCCTGGCTGATGATTGTCGTTGTGTCAATGGTGATGTGGTCTTTTGTGAAATGTATGCCCATTACCTTATTAATACTGTATGTCACATTGGTAGGACGTAATTTGAATGCTCCGTGTACTATACCTATGTCTCCTTTTATGCGTACATCCCTGCCCTGTCCTTTAATGGCTATTTTGCCCTGTATGGTAGAAAAACGGCTTATGGCTGAAATAATCTGACGGAAGTAGGGATAAAAAGCAATGAGTTTGAATTTTTCAAAGTCAATGTCAACCTTGTATGATTTATCGTCAAGACGGTATAGCCCATCAATATCCACGTAACGCTCGTTGACAGTGTCTTTGGGTTTTATCTCACCCAGGGCTTTTTCTGTATATACCTTAAAAGTGAGGATGTTTTTTGCACTGTTAAACCTGCTGGTGGCTGTTAACATCTGTAAGTCCACGTCATTGACTTTCAGGTGGCTGATGACATTATCACTGTTAATTATAGGATTTTTGTAAATATTGCTTATTTGAGTTGTGCTGTTGAGGAAACCTTCAAGCTTAATGTTTTTCAGTATAGGATTAAGCTGTGATATATCAAACATCTGCATCCGGATAAAGATCTTATCCCTGGGATTAGGGGATATTTTTCCTACTATTCCGATTTCTTGTTTTTCCTGTGGATTAAAGAAATAGCTGTTTATCTGAATTGTTTTTTTGTTGGCAATGGTGGAAAAATCCTTTATCTGCCAGTGTCTCCCGTTGATATATACAGAGTCGTGCGTGATATTGGCTGAAATTTGCAGGGATGAATCCGTGTTTAGTTTTTTTATGGTTGTAATCCCTTCTATGAAACCAAAGTTTTTTTGGTCCGAAATATTATGCCATCTCCAGCAGAGATGTATAGTGTCGTTTTTACTCTCAGTGTATATTGCCAGGTTCTGGAAGTTTAGCACGCCTATTCTGGCCTGTTTGCTGGTGAAATTAAAATGCAGAGTGTCATTGTCAGTGTTAATGTTAATCTGTGGCGTTTTGATAACATTTTTATTTAGCACAATAGAATCGCTTGTGACTTTTAACATAAAGGCGTGGTCAATAGCCTTATAAACACTCTGTATCATTGTATGAGGTGCAAAACTTATTTGTGGCGCAAAAATCCGGGTTATAGGAGTTAAATCTTTGAGGTTGATTTGCATAATAATATTTGCGCCAATGGAACGTGGGTCCGCGAGATATAAGCTGCCAATATTCTGGTTTTTACGCAAGCTCGGAAAATAGTATCCCATAACGTTCTGAAAATAATGTGCAAGCGAGCTCAGCTCAAATACACCTATCATTGATGCATCTACCAGGTCGGATTGTATGAACATCTCTTTAAAGGGAAGCCCGGAAATGTATTGTTTCAGCACTGAGGTGAAAATAAAGTGGTTTATCTGGATTTTTTCCAGGTTTTTGATATAAACAATTGGCTGGGTTAGATTGATATGTCCATAAAAATCATTGATGTTACTACCGCTAAGTTCGCCTTTGAGAGCAAATTTTATGGAAGCATTAGGATCCTCTTTATCAAGATGCAGAGGATATAGTTTGGCTTTTTGCAAGTTCAGGTAAAATCTGGTATGGTATAATTTATCCTTTTTGTTTATAACGCCGCGGAAAGAGGTGATAAGATTGCTGTCGGTGATAGATAATTGGGCATTGGCCCCTGTATTGTCAAAATCTGCCGAAAGAGAAATATTTTGATAATTGTAAGAGTTTATAAAAGCTTGATAAATAAGTAAATCTGTGCTGCCTGAGAATTTTTTTCCGTTAAGGTAGAGATTAAGCGTATCACTAAACGAAATTTTTCCTAATTTGTTATTATCCAGTATCCGCCCTACATCCAAATCCCTGGCAGTAATGATCGTATGGATAATTTGTAAAGTGTCGCGACTTACATCAGCATTGATTTTTAGATAGCCCAGGTTGGAATTACTTTCCACAAAAGCCGAAAAATTATTTAACAGCCCTGTTATCTTACCCGAAGCCTTTAACGAGGATAATTTATACATTTGTTTGGGCAGTGGGATAAGCGGCTGCCCCCGGGCATCCCGCACTGAGGTTATGTCTGATAATAAGAATTGAAGTGTGTCTAAATTTACATCAATGTATGTGTGGTTGATATCCGGCAGGCCTATTATATGAGCATTGGCACGCAGCATTGTTTTTTTTCCAAAGCTAAGATGCAGTGGCATAAGTGTTATATCACCGAGCGACCCATAGGCCGTCATATTTATCCTGAAATTAAAAACATCATTAACCAGCTGTGGATTGAAATATGCCAGATCGCGGGAGTTGATAACAGTAGAAGTGTCTATAACCATAAAAAACTCAAGTGATTGTGGGTCGTGTAGCTGTGCCAGACTGTCATAATCAACCTGAAGGATTGGGATGTCTATTTCGCTATGGTCAAGTGTTATGTTAAAGTCCTTGATTTTTAATCCTTTGTTCGTAAAACTTACCTGAGTGCTCATATTTTTTACTTCAAATCCGCTGTGCCTGTCCTTAAAATAAAAGTCGTATAATGTAAATTCGTAGGAGCTATCCTGTATTTGCACATTTTGCAATGTGAGATTTAGCGGATAGATATGAAAATTTTTCGGGTTAAATTTATGTATGTCAAGGCTGTCAAAGGGCGACTGATACGAAATATCAAAATTCCGGATATCTATTTGTTTTATCTGAAGGTTTATTTTCTGTTTGTTTTTCTTTTGTTTCTGGGGATTGGTGGGCAGATTCTCCAGAAAAACCAGCAGATTAGTATAACCGTTAGTATCCTCGCGGATACGCAATTTTAGCCCATCTATGCTTATGGTGGAAAAATTTACTTTATCACTGAAAACTTCCCATATCTTTACTTTGGCTTTGTTTACATACAGCAGTGTGTCAAGGTTATAATCTTCTATATAAATGCCTTTTATAACCAGTTTGTTATCCATACTGTAACTTACGCGCCTTACCAGCGTCGTAGTATTAAAGGAACGGGTTAATACTCTGCTTATCTGACGGCTAAGAGACTTCTGGATGGGAGGAATTTGTAAAATAAGTAAAATAAAAGCAGGAATGAGAGCCAGAATGATTAATACGTAAATTATAATTTTGATCAATATGTCCCTGTGATATTTCATTACTTAGCCGTATTTGCAACAAAAATATTAAATAAAAGCCAGACTATAAAGTTACCCGGATCTTTGACCAAAACTTTTTGCAACACTCCTATAATTGTATAACTTTTGCAAAAATTCAAAATCCTGGAATAGATGAAAAAACTTTTTTTTATTCTTTTGGCTTTATTGCCCTCTTTTTTGTGGGCGCAAAAACCTTATTTTCAGCAAAAAGTTAATTATACCATTAAGGTTAAGGCCGACCCTGTGGCCAAAACCCTCTCTGCTTACGAACGTTTTGTCTATTACAACAACAGCCCGGATACTCTGCGGTTTATATACATTCATCTGTGGCCAAATGCCTATCAGCCCGGAACCGACCTGGCGCGGCAACTGGCCAATCGCGGAGACGGAAAATTAATTTTCGGGGATAAGCAATACCGGGGATACATAGATTCGCTGGACTTCCACATTAATGGACAAAAAGCAATATGGAAACCCTGGAAAGGCAAAAAGGACATAGCTGTGCTTTATTTGCCAGAACCGCTGCCTCCGGGCGACTCCGCTGTTATTACCACTCCGTTTTTCGTCAAAATACCAAAGATTTCTTCCCGTATGGGATACGATGACAAAGTCATTTCTGTTACTCAGTGGTATCCAAAACCTGCTGTCTATGACCGTTACGGATGGCACCCTATTCCTTATCTGGACCAGGGGGAGTTTTATTCCGAATTCGGACGGTTTGATGTGACCATCACTCTGCCGTCTCAGTATGCTGTGGCTGCCACCGGAAACCTCCTGGATTCCGTGGAATATCACTGGCGTAAAA
>CAZYSM010000011.1:24439-69673 GCA_964649975.1 uncultured Bacteroidales bacterium
GGTGATTATCCTTACAAGGTATGTACTGCCGTGGAAGGTCCTTTATCTGCCGGCGGCGGAATGGAATATCCTACTATTACTGTGATTAGCAGCAGCGCCGGTTTGGAGGAAGTCATAGTCCACGAAGTAGGTCATAACTGGTTCTACGGAATACTGGCTTTTAACGAACGTCGCTATCCATTTATGGACGAAGGTATTAATTCCTTCTACGACCATCGCTATTATCGTCAACACCACGGACTATCATTCGTAGAATCTATGATACCCTTTGATGTGCCTATGTCCCAGCTTTTTGCACTTGCTGATTACGGAGGTTATAACCAGCCTCTGGATTTGCATTCAACAGATTATACTTCCACAGCTTACGGACTGATTGTATATGAGAAAACTGCTTTTTCCTTGCGATACCTTCAGCAATATCTTGGAGTGCAAGAGTTTGACCGTGTGATGAAGGGGTTTTATCAAAAATGGAAATTCCGTCATCCTTATCCCGTGGATCTGGAAAATTTCTTTGAAAAAAATGCTAATAAAAACGTGGATTGGTTCTTTGAAGGCGTTGTGGGATCAAATAAACTTATTGATTATTCTGTCAAAGCCTGTCCGGATGGAATAAAAGTGAAAAATACCGGACAAATTGCAGCACCTATGCTGGTGCGTTACACCTCAGATGGAAAAAGTATTGACCGGTGGGTCTTTCTTAATCCACATCAGAAATGGACTGTCCCTGTGGACAAAGTGCCTGCACGGATAGACCCGCGCAATATTACTCTGGATTTTTACCCTTATAACAATTTCACACAGGGGCATTGGCCAAATAAAAAACTGAAAGTTTCTTTGCTGCCGAAACTTTTTAAAACCCAATACAATTATTTGTCAGTAACACCCCTGATATATTACCGTAGCGTGGACGGACTGATGCCAGGCCTGGCTGTGTATAATTTCACTCTGCCTTTCCATAGAATTTCGTATGCCCTGGCTGGATTTTACGGATTCAGAAAATCCCGGCCTTCATTAATGGGATTTGTGGTTTACCAGCGCCCTGGCACAAATGGCTTTCCACAAATAACTTTTTCTCTTTATGGTGATAATTATGCCATTGACGATGATGCTGCTTTTAACCGTTTGCGTAAATTTTCCGCAAGGCTTAAATTGACGCTATGGAACAAGGATATGTCCGACCACTGGCGGAAAGATATGGAACTGGCTTATTTCCGTTTGCAGACCACTGCTTCGGTATACCGGAATGTTTACCGTTTGATGTTCAATGCCACCAGGCGTGGGAAATATCATCCTGCTTCTTATTCCCTGCTGGCTGAGCAAATATCAGATTTGAACCTGGCCCTGGTAAGTGGTGCTGTGGAAATTATGCCGCTACATTATGTCAGCCTTAATACCGGATTGAATGTGCGTCTGTTTGCAGGTATGAACGCCCCTATTTCCGCTATGACAGTGCAGACTGATTATGCTCTTTCCCAGGCTTTTGTGGCTAAATACGATACTGCTTCCTTCTGGAACAGGCAGGTATTCCCTGGCTACGGTAATTTTATGCTGGCTACGCCTAATGTGAATTATCCCTGGTCCGCCGGTATTAATCTCACTTCCACCTTGCCTGTGAAAAAATTAGCCTTTATCAAAGCTTATTTCAATTCAGCTTATGTGCCTGTCGAAAAATGGCATTGGGAAGCAGGTTTGAATATTGCATTGGGAAATTTGGAATTGTATTTCCCGCTGGCTGCGGATCCCGGAATAATGGCTGTAAATCCGGGCTTTGCACCATTGCGGACATTTACCTTTGCTTTCAAAGCTAAACTATCCGATTTTGTTAAGTTTTAATTACAACGGGCTGCCCGGGGTGAAGATTAAACCTAAATGCTAACAAATTTGCCACGGGCAGCCCGTTTTGTATTTTTAAAATTCTTTGTTCAGAATTTTATCCAGATTTTCCCGCCAGCTGTATTTTCCAACAATTTTTCCATTCTTTAATATGACTATTCCGGGATTGGAACGGATTATGGTTTTCAGCATTGTCTCATCTGCCGACAAAAATTCCAGGCATTCGCAGCTGTGACGGGCTGCAAATTTGTTTATTGTCTGTTCATCCGATCCTGTCAGACAATAAACTATGGGATAATACTTTTGGGTAAATTTTCGTGCTATATCCAGAATTTTTCTGAAGCCTTTTTCATTGCTTTTGTCAAGATTATATGCAACGATGATCATTACCGGATCTTTGATGTTTAGCAGGCTGTCGGTGATGTCCTGATGCTGGTCATTGTAGAGATAAAAATCGTGTATGCCGCTGTCATTGCCTTTGCTGATGGTGATTGTTTTAGTTTCCTGCCATACCCAATTGCTATCCTGCCACGGAATATTATCCTCGTCAAATTCCTTTACCTCTCCTGTGATTTTGTTTTTATATACCAGCACGGATTTATACTCAGCTGTTTGTTTCTGCTGTGATAAGGCTTTTTTCAGGTCAGTGCCTACTTTATAAGGACGGAAATCTATCACAGGTAGATAAGCCAGATTATAAGCTTGGAATAGTAGAACCGCTACCACAGTGATAATTCCCAATGTCCATTGCGTATTTTTTTTTGTCCTGGGGATTAATTGTTTATGCCATATCCACAATAAAATCAGAATTATGTCAAAGACTACATTTTTCCAGAATGTTTGCCAATTGCTCAATATAAGGGCATCACCGAAACATCCGCAGTCCAGAATAGGATTTTTTATTGCCAGAAAAAGTGTCAGAGGCGTGAAAATAACCATCAATAAAGTGGCAAGCCACAAGGTTAGTTTTGGCGCAATATTGAAAATCAGGAATATGCCTATTGTGAGTTCAACAGTTATTAATCCGATAGCAAATATCATTGCTCCTGGTGCAAGGAAATCTATGTTTAGCACATTGAAGTAGTCAATGAGTTTATAATTTGTTCCCAGAGGGTCCACTGCCTTTACAAAACCCGAAAAAGTGAATACAAATCCGAGAATGATTTGAAGTATCCTCACTACTTTTCTCATTGTTTTGGTTTTGGAATTTAACAGGAAAAATAAGTTTTTTATTTGTTTTTGGGATGATAAAAGTCATTTTTTAGGTAATGTGGAATTTTTATAAAATAATAATTGTTTAAAACTTTCGGATTAAAGTAAAAAAGAATATCTTTGTGTGATATTTTGGAACTAAAAAATTTTTTTGAAAATGATAACAATAACTTTTCCCGACGGAACGCAACGAGAATATCCCGAAGGTATTACGGGATTGGAAATAGCTAAATCCATCAGCGGACGTCTGGCTGGCGAAGCACTGGCTGTTGATGTCAATGGTGAAGTATGGGACCTTACACGGCCTATTGAACAGGATGCAAAAATTAAGTTTTATACCTGGGATGACGAACAGGGAAAACATACATTCTGGCATACATCTGCCCACCTGATGGCAGCTGCTCTGGAAAAATTATACCCCGGAGTTAAATTCGGAATTGGTCCGGCTGTGGAAAACGGCTTTTATTATGATGTAGAGTTGCCCGAAGGCGTAACTCTTTCGGAAAAAGATTTTCCGAAGATTGAAAAAACTATGCTGGAAATTGCACGGGAAAAACATCCTCTCTCCCGTCGCTATGTCCCTAAGGATGAGGCTCTGAAATTTTATAAAGAAAAAGGAGACCCTTACAAAGTGGAGCTCATTGGTGACCTGGAAGATGGAAATATTACTTTCTACGAGCTGGGCGACTTCACTGACTTGTGCCGTGGTCCGCACCTGCCGCATACAGGATATATCAAAGCAGTTAAGCTACTCAATATTGCTGCTGCTTACTGGCGCGGTGACGCTACACGTCAGCAGATGACACGTGTTTATGGAATTACTTTCCCAAAAAAGAAATTGCTGGACGAATACCTCACTATGCTGGAAGAGGCCAAAAAACGTGACCACCGTCGTATTGGCCGCGAAATGGAATTGTTCTATTTTTCTCAGCGTGTGGGCCTTGGCCTGCCTATGTGGCTGCCTCGTGGAACAGTCCTGCGGAAAAATCTGGTGGATTTCCTCAGCCGTCTGCAGAAAAAATATGGATACCAGGAGGTTATTACTCCACATATCGGAAACAAACAGCTTTACGAAACATCCGGACACTATGCCAAATACAAGCAGCATTCATTCCAGCCATTCACCACACCGGATGGTACTGAGGAATATATGCTCAAACCAATGAACTGTCCACATCACGTGGAAATATACAAGAGCAAGCCACGTTCCTACAAAGACCTGCCTTTGCGTCTGGCCGAATACGGAACAGTTTACCGTTATGAGCAGAGCGGAGAGCTGCACGGACTTACCCGCGTGCGTGGTTTCACGCAGGATGATGCTCATATCTTCTGCACACCAGACCAGCTCAAAGACGAATTCAAAAAAGTAATTGAAATTGTCCTTTACGTATTTGACGTTTTTGGCTTCAAAGACTATGTGGCTCAGGTATCACTGCGTGATCCCAACAACAAGGAAAAATATATCGGTTCGGATGAAAATTGGGAAAAAGCCGAGCGCGCTATTATTGAAGCAGCCGACGAAATGGGACTGAAAACCACGGTAGAGCTCGGAGAGGCTGCTTTCTACGGACCAAAACTGGATTTTATGGTGCGCGACGCCCTGGGACGCCGTTGGCAGCTCGGAACAATACAGGTGGATTATAACCTGCCCGAACGTTTTGAACTGGAATACATCGGAGCTGACGACAAACCGCATCGTCCGGTAATGATACACCGCGCACCTTTCGGTTCATTGGAACGTTTTGTGGCTATACTCATTGAGCATACTGCCGGAAAGTTCCCCGTTTGGATTACACCCGAACAGGTAGCTATACTGCCTATCAGTGATAAATTCAGCGATTATGCCAATAAAGTTGCTCAACAGTTGGAAGATAACGACATACGGGTATTTGTGGATGATCGTAACGAAAAAGTAGGACGTAAAATCCGTGATGCCGAAGTAAAACATATTCCGTTTATGCTCATTGTGGGCGAAAAAGAACAAGAGGCTGGCACTGTATCTGTCCGCCGTCAGGGACAGGGCGACCTCGGATCAATGACCACGGACGAGTTTATCGCTCACATCAAGGACATTATGAAACAGGAATTGAAACGGCAATAATCCATTATATTTGACAATCAGCGGAAATTTTCCTATATTTGCCGCAGGATTGCGACTTTATCCGGCCGCGCCACACACACTTTTTGGATTTTCCCTCCCAAAAAGGCGGCCGGATTTTTTATTTACTTCTTTCCGGATTTTGCACCTAAACTTGCACGGATGAAGAACATAGCTTTTTTGTGTCATTGTAGTTTTTTTTCTGACGGATAGTATTCTTTGTTTTCTCCCGGACTTTGTCCTGTCAAAATATCTTATTTTTTCAAGTACTGTTGATAGCGTTCAGAAACTTTCTGCCAGTTAATAATTTTCCAGAAATTATTAATGTAATCGCCTCGTCTGTATTGATATTTCAGATAATAAGCATGTTCCCATACATCCAGTGCCAATAATGGCATGCCCTGGTGGCGGCAGGTTTGCATAAGAGGATTGTTCTGATTAGGCGTGTTGACCACGGCAAGAGTTCCGTCTTTTTTTATTATTAGCCATGTCCATCCTGACCCGAAAAGGCTTTTGGCCTTTGATTTAAATTCTTTTTCAAAATTATCCCAGCTGCCAAAGCTTCTTACTACAGCCTGTTTGAATGCTTCTGTTGGTTCTGTTTTTTCTGGCGTCATACTATACCAGAAAAAAGTATGATTCCAATAGCCCCCTGCCATGTTAATTAGCCCTTGAGGATAGTTTCTGGAATGTTTGAAAATTTCTTTTACAGGTATTGGAGTTATGTTATTGTCTTTCATTAGTTTAATAAACTTTTTGTAATAACCCCAATGATGCTTTGAATAATGAATTCGCATAGTCACAGAATCAATATAAGGTTCAAGATCATCGTAAGAATATGGAAGTGGACTGAACTTGTAATAAGTGGTATAATCGGTTTGGCCGGATGTTTTGTTGATTATGCCCAGCAAAATAAAAATGATGCTTAATGAAAAAATGTATTTTTTCATGACAAAAATAATTTTTGAGTTTCTGTAGTAAAACTACAAAATTATATTGATTCTAAAAATTGATTTATTTTAATTTAACTTCTGGATTTTTCAATTTCAGATTTTATTTTGCATACAAGGCATACCTCGGAAGGAGATGGCTCGCCGCATATCTTACATTTTTGCAAGTTTTGGCGGTGTGTTTTTTTCTCGTGTCTGCTAATGAACAGTTTTTGATATTTGCGGATATAATTCAGATAAAAACTGCGTCGTGTCCCAGGCGAACGTTCTTCAATACGGGATATGAATTCTTTAAACTCTTTTAGACGGGCTCCACTGCTCAATGGACATATTGCAGAAGTAAAAGGTATTTCATTTATTTCAGCGTAAAGTCGGATTTGTTCTTCGGTCATGATCGTTAGAGGTTTGACCTTACGGGGGAGCCCCAGATGGCTATCTTCTTTTAGGACAGGATATTTGCTTACGAGGAATTTTTCTTTCCAGTGCAGAAGGTTGGATAGTAAAGCTGCTGCTTCGTCATCAAGGTTATGTCCTGTTGCTACTATTTTGTATCCGCCAAGGCGTGCTGTGCGGTTGAAATAATACCGTTTTATTCTTCCGCAGATAGAGCAAGCAGGGGATCGGAACATCCTGGCTATTTCCGGAATGCCAGCGCCTGTTTCTTTGTGCAAATCTACTATGATGGGCTGTTTATTTAGCTTTTGTGCCAGCTGTGCTATGGCCTCGGCCGAAGGTCCGGAGTTGCCAGGGATGCCAAGATTGATATGAAATCCATCAGCCTGATACCCCAGCTTGTTTAGCACATACCATAGTACCATACTGTCTTTGCCGCCCGAAAGGGCTACAAGCACCTTATCCTCACGTGAGAACATATTAAACTGCTGGATGGTCTTTTCCACCCATTCTTCAAACCATTGATTGAAATGTTTGTGGCACAGGTATAGTCGGAATTCACGTATATAAGTTACTGCCGGGATAAATTTCATATCCCGTTTGCATTCGGTACAATACTTAACTTTTCCGTTAATAACCAAATTTTTCATCATACTCGTTCATAATTTGTATGAACTCCTGAGGTAAAATTTTCTCTACTTGCCGGATTATGTATTGCGGAATTTCTTTGTAAAAAGCAGCAGCTATACTGCCTGTCATTGCTGCAATGGTGTCGCTGTCGCCTCCGATGGATACAGCCAGGCGGATAGCATTTTCAAAATCAGTGCTTTCCAGAAAAGCTACTATGGCCTGTGGCACAGTAAGCGGAGCCGTGGGGTAAAATTTATAGAACGGTCGTATATCTTCCAGTGTAAAGTCAAGGTCATAGTCAAATTGTTTCTCTATATACTCGCGGATATAATTTTTGTCTTTTCCATCACGGGCAAGGAAAATAGCTGCAGCAATGGCCTGAGCTCCCTTTATGCCTTCTGGATGATTGTGAGTAACTTCTGCGGATTGCTTGGCTTTCAGCAGCACGGTTTCCAGGTCATTGAAGGCAAATCCCACTGGGCTTACACGCATGGCTCCACCGTTGCCAAAACTCCAGTAAGGTTGAGGGTTATTGGAATATATCCACTTTTTGAAATGTCCGCCGTAGCCTCTGTGTGGGTATCTGCGGGCAAAATCTTGTATGTTTTGAGCAAAGTCCTCGTCATACATGATGGACTTGGCAACAGCCATTGTCAGGATTGTATCATCGGTGAATCGCGCATGTGCTGGGAATAGCTCAAAATCGGTAGTTTTGACATTATCCCATTCGTATGCCGACCCAATTATATCACCAGCAACAGCCCCAATAAGTGTACGGGATTTTAATTCCATGGCTTTTTATTTCAAATATAATAAAAAAATGTTAAAGCTGTAAACTTATTTTCGTGGAATGTTAATATAATCAATCCTCCCGGCCTCCTTTTCAAAGGAGGAGTATTCGTGCCTTCGTGGCAATATTTTAACCAATGATAAAGCTTAACTACATTATAATTTCACAAAAGCCACATATCCGTCACGCTGGCGACCACCACCAATTACTACTGTTTTATCATCAAGTATAATAGCATCGTTAATCTGTGGCAAATCAAAAGTTTTCTGCGTGAGTAATGTTAAATCCTGTGAGAGATGCCATATTCCAGCCATAGCATTTGGCCCGTATCCTCCGAAAATCCAGAGAGAATTGTTGTGCGTTATGGCTGATTTTACTTGTTCCTGTGCATTAGTGCCCTGTATTTTATCAGTTACAGTATTTCCCTTATTATCAATTGTCATTAGCCAGATATCACCTTTCTTTGAGCGGAGTTTTTCCCAGGTATTTCCTATTAACAGGAGATTGCCGCTGTCTGGCAAAGCTACGGAAAAGTAATTATCTTCGTAGAGAGGTATTTTTCTTTCCCAGATGAGGTTTCCGTCAAAATTCATTTTTATTATCCAGGGGTTTATATCGCTTACACCAAGGTTCCAATAGCGTCCCAGAATGATTAATCCGTCGGGAGTAATCTGTCCGGAATATGCCTCCTCCACTTCGTTGAGATTTCCCATTTGTTTTTGCCAGATAATATTTCCGTGAGTGTCAATTTTTGCTATCCACAAATTGCGGTAGCTTGTGTTTTGTGGTGTTGTATAACCAAGGAGGTAAAAATTTCCGTGAGGTCCGGGCAGTATTTTATAAGCAGCATCATCCTTTGATCCGCCGAAGTTTTGTTCGGCGATTATTTGTCCGTTCATATCAAGGATTACCAGCCAGGCTTGGGACCTTTTATCTTTAGTCCAGGTAATACCTGTTGCATATATTTTTTTGTCTTTCACGGTAATACTGCGTATTTCGTCAATGAGATTTCCGCCAAAGTAATTCTGCCAGAGGATATTCCCTTTTTTATCCAGCCGGGCAATATAACCGTCCTTTAGTTTAAGCGATCCGGGGATACTTATTTGTCCAGCAGCGAAGATGTTTTGTCCATCAGTATATACAGCATTGATAACACAATTGTCCAGATTAACAGTATTAACCAGGTTCTGGCCTGTGAGCATTAGTGAAAGAAATAAAGCCAGGGTAGCAGAAAATAAAGTTTTCATAATTTATTGGGTTTAGAAGAGTTTATAATTTTCAACGCAATTATCAGAAATATAATTGTGTAAGATACAGAAAGGAATACATTTAACCAAAATGGTAAAGGAATTTGTGCTGCGAAATCGTTATATACTGCACCGGATATAAAATCTGCTGCTGGGGGAGGGACAAGGCTTGTCATCACTTTGGCTGGCAAATAATATGCAATCAAAATATTAAGTGCGAGTAAAATTTTTCTTATCACTGCTTCAATAATGAAATATCCGAAAAAAGCTAAAATTGCAGCCGAAGCTTTCCGGAATAGAGCTATTAACAAGAGGCTAATGATCATATAGCTCAACATCTGTATAAATAGACCTATTGTTTGATAATCAAAGAAATGTATGGGATAGTGTCCCCAATGGGAGCCGAGTAAGTATCCGGCCAGAAGGCTGGTCAGTGTCCAGTCAAAAGGGATAGTGAAAATAAATCCGAGTTTTCCTGTAAGGACTTTTTTACGCACGGATAGGTTCCGGGAGAATATATTTGTATCGCCTAATACTATAATAGCAAGTATAAGCCACAGAGGTGCCAGATAAGAAGCCAGCCAGGCAGCAGTAGCCCAGGCCAGTGGAAATTTCAAGTAATCTGAGATATTTAGCGATGAGTGGGTAAAGATTTCAAGGCCTGAAATGATGTTAATGGCATATATTATAAGCAAGGCATAAATCAAGTATAAAGAAAATAAAAATACTGTTAACCACGGCTTTCGCAAAATTCTTTTGTATTCCAGGAGATATAATTTCCACCACATTTTTGATAAAATTATCTACTTTTTAATAAATTAAGTATTATCTTTGAATAGGACAAAAATATAATTTACAAAATGACTAACAAGATAAGAAATTTTTTTCAAAAATTAAGGAAAAACAAACAGGTACACGCTACGAGTAGTACAGGTTTTACAAGGCAACAAATTCTTTCCAAAATTGTCACATTATTAAAGCATAACAATCTGGATCAGGTGGTCAATGCTAAGACAGATCAGGAAAGTCGCAATCTTGAAGTAAAGTATTCTCACGAGGCGTCTTTGATTTTAAAGAAATTATATGATTTGGGATTTACAAAAAACGAGATAGGACAGATTGTAGAGTATAGCAATGATATTGAGCAGATTAGAGATATTTTGCGTTATATGCCTAAAGCCGGAGTTTTAAAATTGACACATTTTACTAACGGAGAAATTGTCACGGCAGTAACTAAGAAGTGGAGGGTAAGAACTTTGTTTGAAATAGCCAAAAAGATTGATCAGCACTCTCTGGAAGAGGATAGTTTTAATATTGATTTCCAGGAGTTACTAAAATCTAATATCTCTGATAAAGAGGCTATGGCCATAGTTGATATGATGGTAGAATGTAAATATAAGGATATAGAAATCAAGCAGAAGGATATATTACGTTATCTTAATTCCATTAGTGATGATATTGAAGATCCTATAAGAAATTTATATCTCGGATTATATATATCCAAAGAAAAAGACCTAAAATTAACTGTGAATGATTTTATCAGGGCTGCAAGTTATGATCGCCCACCCAAGGCTGTGGCTGCTACTTATGCTAAGATTAAAGAGAATGATATTGCTATAAATAAAGACCGTTATCTGACGCTTTATCTTTCTCAGAATATTATTGATAAAATAGTCAACTATATTATTATTGCAAAAAAATATGATGCTATTCTGGATTTTGATGATGTGATTAAGTTGTATAGTCTGGGATACAAAATTTTTGACATTCTTCATATTCTTATTAAACTCAGAGAGAATGATATTAAAGAAGTGAGTTTTAATGATATAATTAAACTTTCCCGTCTGGGATCTGATATAGAAACTCTTTTGCCAGCTTTGTTGTATATAAAAAATACCAATCTGGAAATTAAGGATTTTCTGAAGTATTCTGAGCAAATTTTACCCCTTAAAAAAGAAGGTGATCAGGATCCAGAGGCTTTTAATTTATTGAATTTTGCCAAGGCTATAAATACCGGAGAGGCAGAATTTGGTATAGATATTAAAACTTTGATAAATGATTTTGCTGCAGGTGTTAAGGTATGGGAAATTATTGATTTGATGAAATATGCTCGTACTCACGGACAGGATATTAATTATATTGTGGCCAAAATACTGGCTCGCAGTGGGATAGATAATTTGAAGGAAGTCGTTTATAAAACCTTGAGCCCCTTTGAAATTGAGGGACAGGACATATATGTTACAACGAAGGATAATATAGATATTAAAATTAAATTCACTTTGCTGGTAACTTATAATATTAACAATTTTTTCAAGGGCACGGACGAAGAATATTTATTAAGACGTATCAAAGCCATCCTTATTGACGAGATACAAAAACGCTATAATCACGACGAAATAGTTAAAAACATAGAAGTTATAAGCCGCAATGTCATTCTGCGTCTGAAAGGGCAGCAGCCTATATATGAAAATGACGAAATTAGAAAGGTGGACGAAGAAAAGCTGGAAGAACCTGTTAATGAAGCTAAATTTATGGAGGTGAGTAAGTTTGTTCCTGTAAAACTGCTTATTCCACAAATTGATTTTGAGAAAGCTACTTTCAAAGAACTGGAAAAACTCAAACACGAGTATGAGGCCGAAAAAGAAAAAATCCGTCTGGAACTGGATAAACTTAAGGCTGAGGTTAAAATACGTGAAGCCTGGGCAAAAAGTAAGGATTTAAAATACCTCATCCTCAAGGATGAAGATGTATTCAGGGAGAGCAAGCATTTCCACCAGGATAAGGACGAGGAGGAAGACCTGCCTGGAGAAAGGCATTAAAATAAATTTGGATTTTTCCTATTTTTTACGTAATTATAAAGCCCAAAATTATGGTAAAGCATATAGTGTTTTTTAAAATAAAAGAAAATTTGGACAGATCTGCAGCTTCCAGAGAAATTATAGAAACTTTGAAACCTCTCAAAGATCAGATCCCACAGATAAGATTTTATGAATTGGGAATAAATTTTGCTGATAGAGAGTCAGCTTATGATGTTGCACTTGTTTCACATTTTGATAATAAAGCAGCGCTGGATGTATACCGTAATCATCCTCTACACAAGGAAGCTGTGGAAAAAATAAAAAAATATATTTTACAGACTGCTGTTGTGGATTACGAAATAAAATAAGTATGGAGGCAAATAATTATTTTGACATAAAACAAACTGTTTTTTTAGAGGAACAAATTCCGGCCAATAGCAAGATATTATATCAATATGAAGGCGTTTTCTCAAAGGAGATGATAAAAGAATTCTTGCACCAAATTACTCTTTATACTAAAAATTATCCCAGATCTCATAAAAAAATCTATTATGTTTTTATAGAGTTGGCACAAAATGTGAAGAAATATTCTGCGTGGAAAGAGGATAATACTGGTGTTGGTGCTTTTCTGTTAGGAGAAACTGATAACGAATTTTATTTTTTAATAGGCAATGTGGTGGAAAATGGGGCTTTACAAGTTTTGTTGAAGAAGTGTGAAATAATAAATTCTCTGGATAGGGAAAGTTTACGTTTGTTCAAGCGTCAGCAAAGAAATTTAATCCCCGGAACAAACCGCGGCGCTCATATTGGGCTGATTATGGTGGCATTAACTACCAAAAAGCCGTTGGATATACGTCTGAAACAGTTAGACGCTGATTATTCTTATTTCATTTTAAATGTGACAATTGAAAAAGCTTAATAATATTTTTTATTTTTGACAGAAATTTTATATTTGTAAAAAATCAGGTTATGGCAGAGCTGCAAGACTTAATTATAGACCAGAGCGGAAAAAATTTCTTTACCCCCAGTGTGTATTTTAGTGCCAAAACAGGGATTTGCGAATTGAAGGGGGAGTCTTTTCTGGAAAACACCAAGGAGTTCTATAAGCCGCTTATTGAGTGGCTAAAACGTTATACTACTGAAATCAAAAAACCTATTGCTTTTATTATAAAATTGACTTATTATAATACCAGTACTTCCAGAAGCTTGCTGGAAATGCTCAATATTCTTAAAGAATACGAAGATAACGGAGGAGAAGTTATTGTTAACTGGCATTATGACGAAAATGATGTGGATATGAAAGAGGATATTGAGGACTATATGATTGATACAGGCCTGAAAATTAACCTCATCCCATTTAAACCGGATGAGCTTGAAGATTAAAATTTTTAATAATGAATCTACAAAACATATATCTTCCTGAAATACGTAATATTTACGTATCACCTAAGGTGGAATTTAATGCTGAGAGCGGTCTGTGCGAAATTAGTGGCGAATCTTTCCTGGAAGAGACTAATAAGTTTTACGAGCCTCTGGTTGAATGGATTGAGCAATATACTAAAACCGGAAAACCAATTACTTTTAACATTAAATTGACTTATTTTAATACCAGTTCTTCCAAATGGCTGGTGCGCATTCTTTATATCCTTTCCGAATACAAGAAAAAAGGTGGAAAAGTACAAATTAACTGGTATATTTTCAAAGATGACATTGATTTAATTGAAGATATTAAGGACTTTACCGAAGATGTGGGCGTGGATATAAACGTCAAATATTATGAAGAAGAACAATAGCCTTTTTGTTTTATTTTTGCTATCATTCCTGCCTTTTACTGCTTTTGCTCAGTTAGTTAACATTGAGGAACAGAGAAAACAAATAAAACCTGGATGGCAAGGTCTGATGGACTTTTCCTTTGATTTTAGACAAAATACTCAAACCCTTTCCCAGTTCGCTGCCTCGGCTTCTTTGCAATATACCTATCACAGACATACTTTTTTGTTATTGGGGGATATTTCAATAATCAGATTGAAAAATTCATTGCAAAAACAGGATATTATTAACAAAAACTTTCAACATTTCAGATATAATTTAGCCCTGGATACTCAGCGGATTTTTACTTATGAATTTTTTCTACAGCGCCAGCAGAACAAAATAAAATTTATTCAATACAGATTTTTAACCGGGACAGGTTTGCGTATAGCTCTGATAAACAAGGACAATGTAAAATTATTCCTTGCGCCTTTATGTATGTATGAGAGGGAGATATTGACGGATTCTGCACATTCGGGTACACGGATGATAAAAGGAGACCTTTATATCTCTTTTAATGCCCGGATTAATGACAGGCTTTCATTTTTTCACGTAACTTATTATCAACCGGCCTTATGGGATTTGGGAAGTGACATTCCGTTTGAGAGATTTTCCGACTTCCGCCTGGCCAGTGAAACACAATTTTCCGTGGATATTATCAAGGATAAAATTTCCTTTTCCGTGGATGTGGATCTGAATTATGATTCCCGTCCACCTGCCCCTATCAAGGATTATCCGTTGTTTTATGGAATAAAAAATAAAATCTCATTCAAATTTTAATTTTTTTTTGGATTAAAAGTTTTTTTTATCTTTGCAATGGAGAATTATTATACAGTAAATTTTAAAAATTTGAGAGATGCACGGAATTAACAAAGTCCAGTTAATTGGTAATGTAGGACGTGATCCAAAAACAAAGCGTTTGGAAAGCGGAGTGCCTGTTAGTACTTTTTCTTTTGCTACCAGCGAAAGTCGTCGTACTCGTGATGGACGTCGGGTTACACAGACCGAATGGCATAATATCGTATTATGGCGTGGTCTGGCAGAATTAGCCGAAAAACACATTCGCAAGGGAGATCCGCTTTATATTGAAGGGAAATTGCACACCCGTACTCTGCGCGACCGTGACGGAAACGTCCGCCGAGTTACGGAGATTGTAGCAAGCAATGTTATTATTCTCTCTCCGCGTCACAGAAGAAGAGATGAATTTGAGGATGATGTGGAAATTGATAATATGGAAGAAACTTCCGAAACATCTACTGATTTTTCCGATGAAAATACCGAAGAATAAAACAGTCTAAATACCTTATAAAAAAGAGGCTGATTTATCGTCAGCCTCTTTTTTTGTTGGTCTTACCGGAATTTTTTTTTATTATTGAAAACTACCACAGAAAACTTTTAATATGGAAGCTGAATCGGCTTTATTGTTTATACACACCAACCCAGTGGATTGGGCAACTTCTTTACAACTTTCCATTTTTGTTATTTTGCTTATTGCCTCGGCACTGATTTCCGGTTCCGAAGTGGCTTTTTTTTCCCTGGAGCCCGAAACTATTGAACGGATGCAGAATGCTGGTGATAAAAAAAGTAAGACTATAATTAAATTATTATCAAATCCTAACAAACTCCTGGCCACCATACTGATTAGCAATAACTTTGTAAATATCGGAATTGTTATATTATCGGCTTTTATCTCCGAAAAACTTTTTGTTTTTGATACTGATTTACAGAAATTTATCTTTGAAGTTGTTGTTGTTACTTTTCTTATTTTGCTTTTTGGTGAGGTTATTCCAAAAGTTTATGCAAATATTTTCAACGAACATTTTGCCTCTTTTATGGTATATCCGATGCTGATTCTTCAGAAACTTTTTGCCCCTCTCTCGGCTTTTATGATTAATAGTTCGGCTGTTGTTAATAAACTGCTTAAATTCAAGGATAAGGAAGAGCTTTCCCTGGAGGATTTGTCAAAGGCCATAGAGATTAGCGAAAATTTTGATGAGAAAGAAATGCTTACAGGTATTGTACAAATGGAAAAGTCTGATGTGAAAAAAATTATGGTGCCTCGTGTGGATGTTACGGCTATAGCTTATAATTCTTCTTTTGCTAAGGTCAAACAAACAATCAGGGAAACTGGCTTTTCCAGATATCCGGTTTATAAAGACAATCTGGATAATATTGTGGGAATACTTGTTGCCAAAGACCTTATACGTTTTATAGATAAAGATGATGATTTTCATTGGCAGAAATATTTGAGGGAACCATTCTTTATCCCGGAAAGTAAAAAAATTGACGATCTGCTGGAAGATTTCCAGCGTCTGAAGACGCATATTGCCATTGTTACTGATGAATACGGCGGTTTTAGCGGAATTATTACCCTGGAAGATGTGCTGGAAGAAATTTTTGGTGATATAATGGATGAGTATGATGAGGTTGACCAGGGATACCGTAAATTACACGACGGAAGCTATGAGTTTGACGGAAAGTTTCTAATTCAGGATTTTTACAGAGTGATGGACATTAGCACGGATATTTTTGAACAGTTTAAAGGTAATTCTGAGACTCTGGCCGGGCTCATTCTGGAAATAAAAGGCGAATTTCCGCAGAAAGGTGAAAAGTTGTTAATAGGTGATTATGAGTTTGTTGTGGCCGAAATGACAGAGAGGCATATAGAAAAAATTATTGTCCGTAAAGTTAAACCGGAAAATGTAAACCAATGAGATATTTCAGATACTTAACTGTTGTTTTGGTGTTATTGTTTTTTTCTTGCTCCAAACCCAAACCCAGTCCGCGCCCAGTGGCTTATTTTAGGCTTAATTTACCGCCAAAGCACTATGTCCGTTTTAATCCGGACTCGTGTCCCTATTCCTTTGATATACCGGTCTATGCCAGAGTTATGCCTGACAGGGACGAAAAGCATCCGCATCATTGCTGGATGACCATTGTTTTTCCTGCACTCAAAGCAGCTATTTCCGTTACTTATTATCCCGTAGAAGGAAATCTGGAACAACTGGTGGATGACTCTTATACTCTGGCTTATAAGCATTCTATCCGTGCAGATGACATTACAGAGAAGGAATTCGTAAATAAAAAATATGGCGTCTATGCCACGGTATTTGATATTACCGGTAATGCTGCCTCTCCTATGCAGTTCCACATAACTGATAGTACGAGACATTTTTTCCGTGGATCTCTTTATTTCAGGGCACGACCTAACAGAGATTCCCTTGACCCTGCGATAAAGTTCCTGGAAAAAGACATAATCCGTATGATTGAATCTTTCCGGTGGAAATAAAAAAACGGGGCATCATCTCTAATGCCCCGTTTTTTTATTACAATTATCTCCAATCACGGCACTTCTATCTGATTAATTATGCGGTTGATAATATCCTCGGAAGTAACGTTTTCTGCTTCTGCTTCGTATGTAAGTCCTATTCTGTGGCGCATAACATCGTGTACCACAGATTTTATATCCTCTGGCAGAACAAATCCACGATGCTCTATAAATGCTTTGGCCTTGGCCGCCAGGGCAAGATTAATACTTGCTCTGGGCGAAGCGCCGTAACGTATATATGCACGGATGTCATCCATTCCGAACTCCCCAGGACGACGGGTTGCAAATACAATGTCAAGGATGTAATTTTCAATCTTATCGCTCAGATGGATTTTGCGTACTACCTGACGGACTTCTTCTATTTTATCACCAGTGATAACACGCTGTGGTTCAGGGAAATTTTCTTCCAGGTTAAGTCTTATTATTTGACGCTCTTCATCACGTTTGGGATAATCAATAAGCACCTTAAGCATAAAACGGTCAACCTGTGCTTCTGGCAATGGATAGGTTCCTTCTTGTTCCAGAGGGTTCTGCGTGGCCATTACCAGGAACGGTTTGGGCAGATCATAGGTGTTATCCCCGATTGTAACCTGTCTTTCCTGCATAGCTTCCAGCAGGGCACTTTGTACCTTGGCTGGAGCACGGTTTATCTCATCAGCAAGGATGAAATTTGCAAAGATAGGGCCTTGTTTTACTAAGAACTTCTCTTCTTTCTGGCTATACATCAAAGTTCCTATTAAATCCGCAGGTAATAAATCCGGAGTAAACTGGATACGTGCGAATTTAACATCCACTATTTTTGCCAGGGTACGGATTGATAATGTCTTAGCCAGACCAGGTACACCTTCCAGGAGGATATGACCATCAGCCAGAAGCGCTATTAACAAGCTGTCAATAAGGTGCTTCTGGCCAATGATTACTTTTCCCATTTCCATCCGTACAAGGTCCAGAAAGGCACTTTTTTCTTTCACCTCTTCGTTCAATGCTGCAATATCAATGTTTTCCATAGTCCAAGAACTTTAATATTTTTCTTGTATTCCAAATTTACTTAATCAAGCAATTTTCAAAGAATGATTTTAAAAAATTAACACTACTATTCCTGGTTATCTTCTTCTGCTTTGACTCTGGTCAAGACAAGTTCAAAATTTAAATCTACGTCGCTAACCTTGTATGGATATATCAAAACAAGCTCCTTGCGTGTTATTTTTTTGATAATAAATGTAGTAGTGTCTAAAATAGCCAGTTGTATTTTTATCTGGTCATTATCAGGATTATAAGTCCATTTGCCTTCTATACCACCTAAATAATATTTGCCGTCGGCATCAAATTTCATCGTAATGCCCTGAGGATAGAACGAAGTTGGTAAGGCCTGTACACGTTCTTTTTCCCTTTGCAAGTCTTTATCGGTAAATTGATATTTTTCTTTCAGCTCATTGAGATATTTATCCATGTTTTCAACGCGAGCCTCTTTAATCTGCCATTCACCTACAATGAGTTTTTGTTTATCCTTCTGACAGGAAGAGATGAGTAAAATTCCAAGAAAAAGGAATAATACGTGTTTTAATTTCATGGTTATTTAGTTTTTACTTTGTGCAATTCAAAGACGGTTGTTATAACCAGATTAGAATCTACTTCCTGGGAAGTTTTGAATACAAGCTTTTTATTAGTGAGCTTAACAATGTCAGCATCAAGAGTGTAATTCTGTATTTGCATCTCCAGTTTATCGCCCTTTATGCTCCATTTACCCGGTTGTGGAGCATCTGGTATGATTAAAGTGCTGTCTGATTTGAACTCATAGCTCAGCCCCTTGGCCTTGGAAGCGCTGGCAATAATATCAGCCTTGAATTTTTCATAATCAGAATAGTAATTAATGGCTTGTTCTGTAGAGTTTAGTTGTGCTTGATAGGTTTGCATATACAGAGAGTCAATATTGGATTTGAGGCCTCTTTTATTCATTGCATCAATGGAATCCTGCAGAATTTTTTTACGCATCTTAAAGTTCTTAGTAGCATATTCTGCAAACTTGGGCATTACCTCATCCATGTTCTCATAATAAACCGTATCAATTTGCCATTTGCCAATGATTAATTTCTCTTTGCTCTTTTGTCCACAAGAAGTAAAAACAAAGCTAAGGATAAGACTAACTGTTAATAAATAAAATACTTTTTTCATAATTTATAAGTTTTGAATTTTTAAAGTTTTCCATATTTCAAAATTACAAAAACATTTTCTACTCAAAAAAGAGGTTTTTATAAAAATACAAAATATTAGTGTATTCGCAGGGATACTCCCACATTAAATTCAAAGCCACGATTTTTTATATAATTATCCGATGGAATATAAATATCGTTTAGCCCGAAACGATAGCGTGCTTCCATATAATAGGAGATAAAGTCAAAATCCAATACCAGACCAAAAAGAGGCATCACTCCGTAATCCCATGGGTTATATTCTCTTACTGGTAATGATAGCGTTTGGCCGTTAATAGTGGCTGACAGTGCCATTAAACGGCTTCCGTATCCGCCTATACCAAAATAAACCGGAGATCTATAAGAACGGAAAAGCAGAAAATTATCAAAGCTTAAATAGTGGAATAGTTCGCTGTACATGGTGGAATCATATAAAATTCCTTCCTGATAATAACTAATCTCAGCGCGCCAGTAGAGATTTTTTAGAATACGGAAATCCCGTCCAAATCTGCCATTAATTGTCCACAGTGGTAACAAGGATGTTCCTTGTTCAGGATATGTTTTCCTCAGCTGGGAGGAGATACCCAGCCCCATAGATAAATTGAATGATTGACTATAGCCACTAACGAAGTTCAGAAGAAAAAAGATAACAATAAAAGATTTTTTCATGAACAATAAGTTTATAATTTTGTTTTAAAACGCAAATTTATACAAAAATGAAAAAAATACTTTTTGCCTTAATTGCTATAGCTTTTTTGGGCTACACATCAGAAGCCAGAACAGGTTATTACCGCTTGATTATAAAAAATGACCCTGCTCATTCTTATACTCTGGGATGGTTTCAACTATCAGGCCAAAATGTTGTTGTTAAATATGATACGAGGATTAATTGGTTGAAAAATAAAAAGTTATCTAAGGAAATTAAAAATGTAAGGTTCATAAAATATAAAGGTCTGGAAAATGGTTTTTGTGATATAAATCAATTGCAGCCCAACACTGATTATGTGGTGCAAATAATTGATTCTGACAGCAAGTCGCCAATATTTTGGTTTCATACTTTACCTGAGGGTAAAAACATTAAACTGTCGGTCGTAGCAGGAGGAGACTCCCGTTCTCATCCTGAAATACGTGAAAAAGCAAATATGATGGTGGCGCGCCTGCAGCCTGACATGGTTATTTTTGATGGAGATTTCACTTATTCCAGTACCGAGCAGCAATGGCTGAAATGGTTTGATGATTGGCAGTTGACAATACGGGATGGTCATCTTATCCCTATCCTTGTAGTGCCTGGAAATCATGAACGTAAGCAGGACGTGGTAAAATTCTTTGACCTGTTACAACATCCACATGGATATTACAGCGTAGATATTGCCGGTGATTTTATTCATTTTATTTCTCTTAATACTCAATACACTATTCCTGGACGGCAGACCAACTGGTTTATTAAGGATTTGAAAAGCCACAGGGATGCTACATGGACTATTGTTGCTTATCATAAGCCTATGCGTCCGCACTATTCCCACAAACGTGAGGGAGATTTGCAATATCAATATTGGGCTAAGCCTATATATGAAAATCACGTACCTCTGGTGGTGGAAGGTGATACGCATACTCATAAAATTACTTATCCCATCAAACCAGACCCTAATGGTGATGAAGGATTTGTGCGCGACGACCAGGATGGTACTGTTTACATTGGCGAAGGATGCTGGGGAGCTCCACTGCGTCCAGCAGATGATAAAAAATCGTGGACTCTGGATGCAGCTTCAATTAATCAGTTTAAATGGCTGTGGATAAGCCCTGATGAAATTCAAATACGCACCGTGGAATATCTTTCCGTGGATACAACACAGAACCTTATGGTAGATAATAAATTCTCTGTGCCTAAGGGTATTAAATTAAGGCAACTTCCCGACGGAAAAGACGTTGTAATAATCAAACATAAATAGAATAACTTATGACCATAGCAATAGTATCCTTGCAGTTTGAAGCCACTGCTACAGGCGGAGGTGGTGTCCATGTGCAGAATATTACAGAACAGTTCCTCCGCCTCGGACAGAAGGTTGTTATTCTCTCAATACACACAGATAAGACTTTAACTACAGCACAATTAAAAGATGATTGGCAGGTGCCTTATAGCGTGGAGTATAGAGATAATCTTACAGTTATCCGTTTTCTCATTGACAAAGGGATAGAAAATCCGTATGTGGGAGACAAAGACACCGAGCTGGACCGTATTATGCGCTTTGCCCGGACCGTGGTCAGCTGGATTAACGACCACCTCAATGAATACGATGTTATCAGTCTGCACGGACACCATATTATTCCGGGCTGGATGGCAAAAGCTCTCCATGGAAAAGGCAAGCTCGTTACTTCCACTATCCATGCTCTGGAATCCACTTATATTACGGAAAAAGGCGTGGGCTTCGGCAACTTTGAGGCCACCAGGGAGATGATTAATCGCCTGCGCCATTGGGAAGCCATGGCAGTCTATGCCGATTACATCATCATCAACAGCCTGAAAGTTCGCCAGGATTTTATAAACATAGCCCGGGAGCAGGGATATAATCCTGCGGATTTTGAACATAAACTCGTGCTCATTGCCAGTGGAGTAACTATGGATTTCATTATGGACGATGAGAATATTAGACAAAAGCTGTCTCAGAGGCCCCAGATAGTGGATATCATAACTTTCAGCCGGGTGGACCCAAGTAAAGGACACGAATTTACTATACTTGGTGCTTATGAAGCTGCCCAGCATTTATCCGAAAAGTTGCGTGTGCACATCGTTGGTATTCCCGAATCCGATACATACGTGGAAAAACTCCACACTCTGGCACAAAAACATCCGGATAACGTGGAAATTGTCTTTGACTTCAAACAGGCTATTAGTCCGCCTGAGGAACGCAAACAAATCCTTGATGATAAGCATATTTACATCTTGCCCAGTCTGCAAGAACCTTTCGGAATGTCAATCATAGAGGCTTCGGCTCGTGGCAATATGATTATTTCCAATGACACTACCGGACCAATGTATATGATGGAGGCAGAAAAAGCTGAGAAAAACGTAAGAGGCTATGAACAAACCTCCTGGGGATATATCACTCCCTATGGTGCTCTGGCCAAACGCACAGAAGACCCTTATCAGAACCTTCCGCACAACCTCGGACAGGCTATCCTGTGGACTATCCGCAACTGGGACACAGGCGCCGAAAGGGTAATACGCTTTAACCAGCGTATTCGCCAGTACTGGACATGGGAAGGCATTGCCCAGCAGTATCTCAAACTCTTCAGTGGTAATTGGGACGAATAACAACAAACGGGGCAGTGTGGAATAGCTGCCCCGTTATGTTTTTGATGAGTATAAGTCGTTTATTCTTAATAAAATACATCAAATTTTATTTTTATCTCTTTGTCAGTAGGGACTCCAAGAAGAGCAGGAGGCTTGATTTTATATTGCGTCATATCAATGCTAAATCCGCCTTTGACTTCAATGACGTTGTTAGAGTGCCTTATTTTTTCGGCTTTAAAGGAAATGTTTCTGGTAACTCCGTGAAAAGTCAGTTTACCTTTCACATCAAGACTTTTCCCATTGTCTTTTACACTGGTTGTCTCAAACTTAACATACGGATATTTCAAAGCTTCCAATACTTCCATTGCGTGGGAATCCCTATTGGCATTGCCACTATTGAAAGATGATACTTTAACCAGTACAGCTGCTTTTTTTATTTGCCTTTTGCTTTTGTCTGAAACTATAACAGAATTCACATCTTTGGACACTCCCGACCATTTATGTAACGGATGGCTCATGTAGTAAGTTATGGTAGAGCGATGCTTATCAGCTTTGAATTTATAATCGGTATTCTGGGAGTATAGATAAAATGAAGTCAGAATAAAGAGTAATACAAAAATTTTTTTCATAGCTTAAAAGATTAAAAGTTAGAATTTTATAATAACCATAGCGGCGAATAGAGAACCGAAAGCAGTCAGGGCAGCAGCTCTGTGATAAGGTTTCAACTGCGGATTATCTTCAACCATTGGTCCTAAAATATTTGTTGCTATCATACTGGAAAAATGTATAATAGCCAATGCTTTATGAACTTTTATGCTACTATATCCTTTATGCTCATCAATCATTTTCGGAGGGGCAAATAAAGCCAATGAAGCTGTGGTAAAATAAAATACATCTGTAACTCCTGCCAGTGCCTCGTGCGTCTCTGCCAGACTATGATTACCGTTATACACCTGCCATCCCACATACGACTGGGCAGCCATCAAGCCCAGAGTGGTAAAACCAGTAATCTGATGTATGACGAGCATAGTTCGTCTAATCTTCAATTCTTTTTCCCTGTTTTCTTTGGTCAAAGCAAAAGAATTGAAATGTCGCATCAGGCCTCTGTTACCCCAAAGCATACGTTGTGTAAATAGCATTTTATGGGGTAATAGTTTCATGGTATCTTTTTGTTGTTGTTCCAGTTCGGAAAGCAAATCCCCCTGTGCCATAAGAGGCAACGAAAATAATACCATCAGGATAATAATGATTGTATTTTTCATCGTTATATTTTTTTTAAAATCCCGGCGTAGCCGGGACATTGAATTTTTAGTTTTCTTGGTCTTTTTTCTTGCATGTACTAATCCCAAAAGGTAAATACAAAGGGCAAAAACCGATGAGAGCAGTAAGCAGGAATATAATTCCCAGTACTAATAAGACAATTCCCCATGTACCAGTAACAGTATGAGTGAAATATAAAACACCAAAGATAATAGCAAGGATAACTCTGATGATTTTGTCAAAGTTTCCAACATTCTTTTTCATAGCCTATAATTTTTTAGGTTTGTTCAAATTTATTATTTAAAAATTTGAATATATGTGACTGGAGTCACAAAACTTCAATATAATTTGGATGTTGGACAATTTTCCCTTCCACAGATAATTTTTTCAGAGCTCTGGTAATGACTTCTCTGGATGTTGCTAAATCCTCGGCAATCTGCGCATGGGTCATTTTAATTAGGTTTCCTGAAAGTCTTGCTTTTTCTTTTAGATAGTCATATAGACGGATGTCCATTCTTTTGAATAAGATATGATTGATAGAATCCAGAAAATTCATATATCTTCCATAAAACTGCATAAATAAAAATTCTGTTATCTGGAAATATTCTCTGGACAAAGAAATGAGGCTTTGGGCAGGAATAAACAGGGCTTCGGTGTATTCTTCTGTTTGTGCTCTGATGATACTCGGAGAATTACGCAATGCTGCTATAAAAGACATTATACAAGTTTCGCCTGGCCGGATATAATAAAGTAATAATTGTTTTTCTCCGAAAAAACCGGTTACTTTTATAAGTCCTGAGATTACTATTGGCAATAATCTTATGTATTGACCAGTATCCAGAATAATTTGTCCAGCAGGAATTTTTTTTATTTCCCCTTTTTCTGTTAATATAGATATTATGTTGTTGCTCAGTCCGTTAAGAACTTTGAATAAGTTTTCAGTATCCATATTTTTGATTTAAATTAAATAATTTTTCCTATTACAAATTTGTATAAAATTTTTCATACTTTATTTTTGTATTGAACAATAAAAGTCTCCGATCTTATATCTATCCGCCCGGGTGGGTATAAGACGATGGGATAGTTTCGGAAACGGGCTATCCTCCCGATTACCGTACAGGTATGAATTGGAAAGGAGACGATGAACTGTGCAGGATTTATATCTTAGATTATAAATTCTGGATTGGGGAGTCTGTCTTCTTTCAAAAAAAGGAATGAGAATGACAGACATTATTTTTCTAATAGCTGTATTTTTTCTTGCTGCTTTGTACTCATCCGTGGGACATGGAGGAGCAAGTGGATATCTTGCACTGATGGCTATCTTTGGTTTTTCTCCGGCTTTTATGAGGCCTACAGCTCTGGTGCTTAATATTTTCGTGTCTCTAATATCTTTTCTTTCTTTTTATCGTGGCGGATATTTTAAATTTTCTTTGTTGTGGCCTTTTCTTTTGGGTTCTATACCTATGGCATTCTTGGGCGGACACATAAACGTTAATCCCAGGATATATAAAATTATTTTGGG
Source organism: uncultured Bacteroidales bacterium (assembly GCA_964649975.1). Lineage (GTDB taxonomy): Bacteria > Bacteroidota > Bacteroidia > Bacteroidales > S143-33 > S143-33. Next base: position 49,791 of record CAZYSM010000011.1, read on the forward strand.
ACTTTTTTTGCTTATAGCTATAATGAGAATGTTTCTCCGTCGTGATTATCAGAATGAGAGTAAAGGAAAATTAAATATTCCTCTGGCAATCGTTATTGGCGGAATTATTGGTTTTTTCAGTGGATTGATTGGTATAGGAGGTGGAATAATCCTGAGCCCTGTGATCATATTATTAAAATGGGGAGATATTAAGCAAACTGCTGCAGTATCAGCCGCTTTTATTTTCTTTAATTCTGTATCCGGCCTCGTTGGACAAATCAGTAGTGGAATACATCTGGCACCACAAACATTTTATATGCTTGCCTTTGCCATGGGGGGTGGGCTGCTTGGTTCCTGGATAGGCAGCAATAAAGCTACTAACCTGACACTTAAATATTTTCTGTCTTTTGTCCTGACATTTGCGGTTATAAAACTCTTATTCTTATAAAAATTCAAAGCTATGTCAAAGTTTTTACAATTATTAGAAAAAATAGAGACTTTAAGTCAAAATGTTAAAACTGAATATGTGCCAATAACCCAGGCTCTTAACAGAATTCTGCAGCAGGATATTATTGCTGATACAGATATGCCACCGTTTGATAAATCTGCTGTAGACGGCTATGCATGCCGGATGGAAGATATTGGTAAGCCATTAAAAATCATAGAAGAGATTCCTGCTGGAAAAGCACCTGTCCATAAGATAAATAGTGGTGAATGTGCTAAAATAATGACCGGAGCACCTGTTCCGCAAGGTGCTGATTGTGTTTTTATGATAGAAGATGCGCAAGTGTTGGATAATGAAATGGTTGTGTGCACTAATCCTGACACTAAAAGAAATATATGTTATAAAGGTGAGGATTATAAGCAAGGAGAAATTTTGATAAAAAAGGGAACAATACTTAATCCTTCTCATATAGCCGTAATTGCAGGATCTGGTTATACCAGGATAAGAGTTAGTCAGTTACCTGTGATAGCTTTGATTACCACGGGAAGCGAACTGGTGGAGCCTGAAAAAGACATTTCAGGTGGGAAAATAAGGAATTCTAATGCTTATCAGCTTATGGCTCAGCTACAACGTATGAATATTCCAGTTAAGTATTACGGAATAGTGGATGATGATTTCAACAAGCTGAAAAAAAAATTAACAGAAGTTTTAGAACTACACGATTTTGTAATACTTACAGGAGGATCTTCTGTGGGAGAATATGACTATATGCCAGCTATATTGCAAAAAATGGAGTTTGAAATACTCTGGACACGAACCGGACTGAAACCAGGTAATCCTATGACTTTGGCCAGTAAAGATGGAAAATACTGTTTCGGCCTCTCAGGTAATCCTGTTTCTTCCTTCGTGCAGTTTGAGTTATTGGCTAAGCCTGCTTTATACAAAATTTTAGGGGCCTACTATCGTCCCAACAGATTTAAGGCTATAGCAGGAGTGAATTTGAATGTAAAGAAAAATTCAAGATATAAAATAAAACCAGCTGTAATAGATGAACAGGGCATGGTTTTTCCGGTTCCTTTTAATGGTTCTGCAGATATTAAAGCGTTGAGCGAAGCCGAAGTCCTCCTTGAAATTCCTGATAATATTCAAACTATAAAAAAAGGAGAAACAGTATATGTTAGACCGATTTAACAGAAAAATTACTTACCTGAGGATTTCTGTTACCGACAGGTGTAACCTGCGATGTACGTATTGTATGCCTGCGGAAGGCGTTGCCTTTAAACCGAAAAAGGATTTACTTACCACTGAAGAAATACTGGAGATTGTGAGAGTTGGAGTGAGCTTAGGGATAACTAAGGTGAGACTTACTGGTGGTGAGCCCCTGGTTAGAGATGATATTGTACAGTTAATTAGAGAGTTAAATAAAATTGAGGGACTACAGGATATAGGGCTTACCACTAACGGAACTTTGCTGGCAGCAATGGCAGAAGACTTGAAAAAGGCTGGACTAAAAAGGATTAACATTAGTCTGGATACGCTTGATCCGGAGAAATACAGGCAAATCACACGACGGGGAGAATTATCTGATGTTCTGGCCGGCATTGAAGCTGCTATTGCCAACAGATTTGATCCAATTAAAATAAATTGTGTGATAATACCTGGAAAAAACGAAGAGGATATTCCTGAATTGAGAAAATTTTGTGAACAGAAAAATTTGCAGTTACGTTTTATACGTCAAATGGACCTGAAGACAGGAAAATTTTATCCTGTTGAAGGTGGCCAGGGCGGAATATGCTCAATATGCAATCGCCTGCGTCTGACGGCCGATGGATATATTAAACCATGCCTGTTTTCGGATTTAGGTTATAGTGTGCGCGAACTCGGAATAGAACGTGCCTTCAAGTTGGCTGTGGAAAATAAACCTCTTAACGGTACCAGGGCTTTGAAACATAATTTCTACAATATAGGAGGATGATCAAAATGGAAAAAAAACTTTCTCATATCACCGACCAGGGTAATGCCAATATGGTGGATGTTAGCCACAAAGAAGACCAAATACGTATTGCCAGAGCCACTGGCTTCATCTCTCTCCAACCGCAAACAATACAATTAATCAAGAATGATTTGATAAAAAAAGGTAATGTGATAAATGTTGCTGAAATTGCAGGAATACAAGCCGCTAAGGAAACTTCACGTCTTATCCCCTTATGTCACAATATTGTTTTGACAAAGGTAGAGGTCAAAGCAGATATAGAAGACCACGGCATTCGTATAAATAGTTATGTGAAAACTATTGGAAAAACAGGTGTGGAAATGGAGGCTCTTACTGCTGTCAATATAGCCCTGCTGACTGTTTATGATATGTGTAAAGCGGTTGATAAACAAATGGTTATCAAGGAAGTTAAACTAATATCCAAAGAGAAAATTTAATATTATGGAAAATAAACAATTTAAAATTGTTTCGGTAAATATATCTGAGAAAAAAGGCGTTGTAAAAAAGCCTGTTGGTGAAGCCAGAATTACTATGGAGGGCCTTGAAGGAGATGCCCATGCCGGGCCCTGGCACCGCCAGGTCAGCCTCCTTGCATGGGAAAGAATTGAAGAAGCTGCCAGATCTGCCAATACTACTTTCAGTTACGGCACTTATGCCGAAAATCTAACTACATTCGGAATAGATTTGAGAACTGTTAATGTCTTTGATAAACTTGTTAATGATACTATTGAGCTGGAAGTCACACAGATTGGTAAACGTTGTCATGCAAAATGTGCTATTGCCAAACAGGTGGGTAGTTGCATAATGCCTGTAGAGGGTATATTTGCCCGTGTTGTTAAACCTGGTATGATTAAAGCAGGAGATAGCTTGAGACACGTGCCTAAGATTTTTAAAGTAAAAATCATTACACTCAGTGATAGATCTTCGTCAGGACTCTATGAGGATAGAAGTGGTCCAATCATAAGCCAGAGGATAAAAGATTTTATGATAGAACACAATTTTAAACATGAAGTTTCCAGGATAGTTATACCGGATGATGGAGAGATATTTAGAAAAAATATTCTGGATGCTGTGCAGAATCATTATGATATTATTTTTTCCACGGGCAGCACTGGTATAGGCAGCAGGGATATTGCTCCGGACACGGTTTTACCATTACTGAATAAAGAAATTCCGGGAATAATGGACTATATACGGCTTAAATACGGAGCTGCAAATCCTAATGCTCTAACCAGCCGAGCCATAGCAGGTGTAAAAAACAAAACATTAATCTTCACTCTCCCCGGGAGTACAAAAGCTGTTAAGGAGTATATGGATGAAATATTACCTCTTCTACGTCATTTGATACTGATGGTCAACGATATTCCTATGCATTAATTTACTGGGCGCCTTTCAGGCGCCCTTAGTAGTTTACAACTGGCCGAACACCTCTACAAAGTAATGGCTCAATTTTTCTTTGACTTCGTCCAGAGGGACTTTCCGTCCCAACTCTTTTTGCAGGGAAGTGACGCCTTTGTCTGTGAAGCCACAAGGGTTGATATAGTCAAAGTATTTCAAATCCGTATTGATGTTAAATGCTAGACCGTGCATGGTAATGCCACGGCTGACACGTACGCCTATTGCGCAGATTTTTTCCGGACGTGGGCGATCAAGCATCCACACACCAGGAGCGCCTTCCAGGCGGCTGGCTTCCAGTCCGTAATCCTTCAATGTGCGGATAATTACTTCTTCAATGTTATGGATATATCGGCGAATAAGTATATCCCAGTTACTCAGGTCAAATATCGGATAGATGACAATTTGGCCGTAACCGTGATAGGTGATGTCTCCGCCGCGGTCGGTATGCACAAAAGTTGCGTTTATCCGGCGGAGCATATCGTCAGATATTTTCAGGTTGGAACGGTCTCCGTTTTTGCCCAGTGTATAAACATGCGGATGTTCCACGTATAGGACGATATTCTGTGTAGAATCTCCGTTATTTTTGCGTTCAATATTGCGGTTTAGCAGTTCAATTTGCAGGTCATACGCCTGACGATAGTCCATTACTCCCAGGTCACGGAATTCAATATGCTTGTTTTTCATTGTCTTGATGTTTTTTATTCAAATTCCCATTCAAATCCGTCGCGGGTGTCTTTCACACGGATGCCCAGTTTGTTTAGCTCCTCACGGATACGGTCTGCGGTCTGGTAATCCTTGCGTTTTTTGGCTTCCAGGCGTAGGGTAAGGATAAGGTCAACGAGCTTGTCTACTATTTCGCTTGTGCCTTCCTCTTCGTGCACCAGACCGAGGATGTCAAAGACAACATCGTGGTAAAATTTGCGTACCTGTTCCAGGTCGGAGGCGGAAATTTTTTCTTTTCCGTCACGGATTAGGTTTATCAGACGCACGCCTTCAAAGAGCTGGGCAATGGCAATAGGAGTGTTAAAGTCATCGTTGAGTGCTTCAAAAACTTTGTCCATTACGGGCTGGAAATCCACAGTTGATTTGTCTGCAGGCTGTAGTTTATCAAGAGCTTTAATACCAGTCATCAGGCGTTTAAATCCTTTTTCTGCAGCTTCCAGAGCCTGCTCCGAAAAGTCAAGCGGACTGCGGTAATGGGATTGAAGGATAAAGAACCTCACAGTCATGGGTGAGAAAGTGCGGCTAAGCGGAAGAGTGCGTCCGTCATCTGGTTTTTCTCCATCAAAGAGCTCAAACAAGGTAATGAAATTGCCCAGGGACTTGCTCATTTTCTGCCCGTTAATGGTGATAAGGTTATTGTGCATCCAGTATTTGACGGGTTCTTTTCCGTTAGCTGCCACGGACTGGGCAATTTCACTTTCGTGATGCGGAAATTGCAGGTCCAGACCTCCTCCGTGTATATCAAATTGTTCTCCCAGGTATTTTGTGCTCATTGCCGAGCATTCAATATGCCATCCGGGGAAGCCATCGCTCCATGGCGAACGCCACCGCATAATATGACGTGGTTCAGCTTTTTTCCACAGCGCAAAGTCAAATGGATTTTTCTTTTCACTGGTGCCCTGTAGCTGCCGGCTTTCGGCGATGAGGTCTTCCAGCCGTTTTCCGGATAGTTTTCCGTAAGGAAATTTTTTGCTGAATTTTTCCAGGTCAAAGTATATTGATCCGTTGCTCTCGTAAGCAAATCCATTCTCCAGGATTTTTTGTACCATTTCCTGCTGTTCCAGTATATGCCCGCTGGCAAGTGGCTGAATTGACGGAGGCAGAACATTCATCCTGCGCATGGAATCTTGATAGCGGCGTGTATAGTAATTGGCCACTTCCATAGGCTCCAGTTGCATAACGCGGGCTTTTTTTGCGATTTTGTCCTCGCCTTCGTCTGCGTCATGTTCCAGATGTCCTACATCCGTGATATTGCTGACATAGCGCACTTTATATCCGAGATGTTGTAGGTAGCGGAAAACCACGTCAAAGGTCACAGCTGCCCGAGCATGGCCCAGATGTGGGTCGCCATAAACAGTGGGGCCGCATACATACATTCCTACATACGGCGGATTAATTGGTTCAAATTTTTCCTTCCTGCGTGTGAGCGAATTATAGATATAAAGATCTTTTGCCATTGTTCCTGTTTTTTATTGAGCTACAAAGATAATAATTTCAATTTTTTTGTTGTACGATTGAGTTAATAATCTCCATATCTTTGTCGGTTAGCAAGAGAGCTAAGCTATTATCTCCGGTATCCGAAAACAGTGCCAGATGGGTATTGCCAAAGCAAATAAATTCCCGCTCTGGTATTTTGTCTTTATCCAGAAAATCAATTTTAACCGAATAGACCTTATTTTTATAAAGGGAGTTCAGCGAATCTATGATGCCGACATTATCAATGATTTTATAGGCTAAGATATTATCCAGCCTTCTTTTCAGTTTTTTATTCATAGAGATTAATATATTTTTTTTCTCAGGTGTGCTAAGTTTTAAATAATGTGTTTTGCTGGATATATGCCGCAGGAAGTATTTTTCCCGCCAATAGTCTGGGTCAGGTGAGAAGTATTTGCTCAAATCATAGTTGAAATTTTTAGCTTTTACCAGATAGACCACAAGGTCATCCGATGGTATGAAATAATTTCCTGAGGAATCAAGGGGTTCGCCACCGATGAAAAAACTATTGATTATCTGGGCGTTATTCCATAAAATAACCTCTGGAGCGGAGTTTAATAGCTGTTGTCTCACGTCAAATAGTTCATTATCACTGATTTTCCCAATGATAATCATATTATCAATAATATTCTTAAGGGCATTTATGGCTTGTTTACGCACCGGAAGCAAATCGTTAATAGTCCAATACTCACTATCACGCACCAGTTTTACGGTAATTTTATTATCTTTTTTAATATCTATTCTTGTTACAGAGGCGAAGCCCTTAGGGCAAATTTTTTCGTTTTCTTTGTGTGCTATGAGTATGACTACAATTACCAGCAATATAATCAGCAATCCTATAGCTGAGAGTATTCTTATAGTTTTTTTGGAGGACATATTTTTGCGTTTATTTTTATTTCAAAAGTAAAGATTTAATTATATTTGCTAAACAAAAATTTAAATTAAAAGCCAATGAGATTCGTAGTTTCACGAAACGAAATTTTCCCGCGTCTTCAGCTTATAAGTAAGGTTATCCCATCAAAGAGTGCTTATCCTATGCTTGACAATTTTAAGTTTGAGCTGCGGGATAATATACTGACGATAATGGGTACTGATTTGCAGACTACTATTATAAGCCACATGGAGGTGGATAATGCAGAAGGTGAGGGAGCTATTGCTATAGAAGCTCGCCGTTTGCTGGACATCCTTAAAGAATTTACAGAACAGCCTTTGACCTTTGAAGTCAATGATGAAAACAAAAATGTCACAATATTAACCCAGACAGGTAAATACTCTATTGGAGCATACGACACAGAGGAATATCCCGAACCTGCTGAAGTTGATGAGAATGAAGCCGCCAGTCTGACTATCACGGGGTCTGTGCTAAGCCGCGCTATTAATAAAACAATTTTCTCTACTTCCAACGATGATGTTCAACTGGTGATGACCGGTATTTTATTTGAGCTCAAACCTGATAATATTACTTTTGTTGCTTCTGATGGACATAAACTGGTTCGTTACCGCCGTGATGATTTTCAGGCTTCGCAGGAAAGCTCTTTTATTTTGCCCAAGAAACCAGCTGAATTGCTTAAAACTCTTGTGTCCAAATACGACGACGAGGTTAAAATAACCTATACCAGCCGGAATGCCCTCTTCAGTATGGATGAATACACAATTATTTGCCGCTTGATTGACGGGGTATTCCCAAATTACGAGGCAGTTATCCCTACTAATAATCCTAACAAATTAGTTGTTGACCGTGTGGAATTTCTCAATGCTATCCGCCGGGTTTCTGTATTTGCTAATGAGGCAAGTAAATTGATTAAGTTTGATATAAGCGAGGATAAGGTGGTTATAAGTGCACAGGATATTGATTTCTCTATTTCTGCAGAGGAAACAGTACCGGCTCATTACGAAGGTGAACCTATGAAGATAGGGTTTAAATCCACTTTTATTGTTGAAATCCTGAATAATATTGACAGTGCAGATGTTCTCATCGCTATGTCTGAGCCTAACCGTGCTGCTCTGTTTCTGCCAACAGAAAAGCTGGACGAAGCCGAAGACGAGCTTATGCTCCTTATGCCAATGATGCTGGATGAGGAATAAGATTTATAAGTTTGTAGAAAAAACGGGACGTCTTTTTTAGGCGTCCCGTTTTTTCTAATTAGAGGTTTGTTTATTAATCGTCATTTTCCTGATGAAATTCGCGATCAAAATCTTTTTTGTCTTCATATTCCATTTTGCTTTCCTTGCCAATATTAGGCAATATTGCTTGGAGAATGTTAACATTGGTTGTATCATTAATCAGTATTACCCCATTAACACGTGTAGCATTTTCCAGCATGTCAGAATTAACATCTTTAAACCATTTTGCTGGAGAAACATGTATAACAAAAGCAGGTACTGAGTCTGCAACTACTAAGTCCTCGTCAATATCATCATTATCATCATCCAATTTTACTTTTATGGAAACACTGTCATTGTATACCAAGGCTACTGGCACAGGATTGCCGTTTACATCATAATAAGTTCCGTAAACTTCAATTGCAGGATAGCCATTTCCAGAATTAAGTCCTATAATAAATTTTATGTCATCATAGTTAGCCTGATTTAGCTCAAATGTGATGGGTACCTGATAATCTCCAGTTGCCAAATTTATACGGGAATTAACGTCTATATTCTGGGTTATCTCCTTATCATCGTCATTGTTATCCATATCACCGTGTTTAGTATTATCATCATTTTCAAGTTTTCCATAAAATGTAACTTTATTTACATAGACATAGCCGGAGTCAAATGTGATTTCTTTTTCTGATTTGGTAAGTAAAGAAATATCGTTGTCAATAACCATGGTCATGGCGGATTGTACAGGCTGCAAAGTAGTTTCTTTTTTGCAGCTGGCAAGTACTAACAGAAGCGAAAGTGTTAGGCCTAAGATTAATTTAATTTTACCTTTCATAGTTTATCGTTTTTTAGGTTTTTAATTTGTTTAGTTTGTTATCTTAAACTGTTTTTTACATGAAAAAGTTGCAATTAACCTATAAAGGTGATAAGTCTAAAGTTTTTTAAATTATTGGTTATCAGTGAGTTTTGTTTTAGGGCGGGATGAATTAAAATGGCTGTTTTTCAACTAAATTTTACGTTTTTACACAATAAGATTACATAAAATCTCAAATTAACTTATTTCCACCTGATTTTGCTGCGCTGGGGAACTACCCGCACCAGATCCACCTGTAGATTTTATTCTTCTATGGGCACTAGTTCAAAATGTAAATTTAATATTGACATAAAATCTTCTCCGTATTCTAACATATCTTCATCATCCACATCATAATGCCAGAAAACAGTAGTATTTGGAACTTGCTCAAAAAGTCTCATCCATTTCAAAAACTCTTTTGTAGACGAGCTGTTAATATATTCTAACGTTATATGTATTTTTGTTTGAGAGGCGGGGTGTTTTATATAGAGATTAGTCCATTCCAAAAAAGTTTTTCTAAAAAAATCTGCTGCTGCCTCAGGAACAATTCGTCCTTTGACAGTAATAATTCCATCTGGATTAAAGTATAAATACGGTGTATTCTTCGTAGCTTTTATTTTTAAAGCTTTTACTTTTTTCATCACTTTATTTGTATATTTGAATGTAAAAATATTAATTTTAAAAGAAAAAATGGAAAATTTATATTCTCCTGCCACTAATTTGCAGGAATTTATCCGGAATTTTAATCATAACTTTCCAATTGACAGCCAACATCAACGATTTTATGTAGAGATTTATGATAAACCCCTTATTAAACGGCTCAAAACTTATATTATCAACGGGCAATATCTGAACCAGACTTTTTTTGTCACAGGACAATCTGGCTCTGGTAAAACTTCAGCTCTGTTACGTACTAAAAGACTCATTGAACAAACAGGTGAATTTATTGGTATCCATGTTTCGGTCAGCGAATTGGATATTGAAGATATAAATGTTGTTGACCTGTTGATTTTTCTGGGATTTAAGTTGCTGACATATCCGGAATTAAATGAAGAAATCAGGAAAAAAATGGAAAAAGAATTTTTCGGTTCACTGGAAAAGATTAAACAAACTGTTGAAGGCACTCGGGAGGAAATTAGCATTAATGATACTGTAATAGAGGGAGACATTACTATTGAAGGGAAAGCAAAAGCTGGAATTAAATTTTTGAATATAGCAGAACTGGGAATGAAGCTAATTTCTAAACTGGAACTGGATCAGGAAATCCGTCAACAAGTCCGTGAAGTATTCAAGGTTAAAAAAGACGAACTTCTGGATCTGATAAATGAAATTATTTCTGAAATTAACTCTCATTTTAAAAATAAAAAACTAGTACTTTTTATTGACGATATTGAAAAAATCAGAAATGAAAAATCTGTTAGCTCATTATTTGCCACGGATTTAAAACTAATCAAAAAAATAAACTGTGTTAAAGTCATAACTTTCCCTCTATACGCCAGAGAATATCTGCAAGCAACCGAAGGCGAGTTTGCCCCCTTGTTTTTCTCTCTCCGTATTACCAATCCGCCATACAAAGAAACACAAGAACTTGATAAAGAAGCACAGATCGCAAGAGAAAAGTTATACGAAATTGTAAAAAAACGTGTTGCGCCAGAATTTTTAGACAAACTCATTGACAAAGAGGCTATTAACCTTGCTATTGAAAAGAGCGGAGGAAACATAAAAACATACATAATGTTATTATACAACGCAGCTTACGAGGCTATTGAGGACGGAAAAATCACTGAAAATCATGTAAAAGAAGTTATTAATTTTACCAGACACTCTATATCTTTCAACCTTTTAGACGGAAAACTAATCCGCCTCCTTTCCTATGTTAAAAGACACCACTTTGCCAACGATCAATTTGACACAGAATTAATCCACGAAGCCATCCAATCAAACCTGATTTACTTCTATTACAATGATGAATTCTGGCTGGATATTAATCCAATAATCAAAGATACCATTGATAGATACGAAAAAAACTTTTGAAAATGAAGGAGGAGTTAAAAAAGTTTATTTCTATAAATGATAGAGTTAACCTGACAAGGTTAGAACGGATTTTAAAAATAAATATACCTCCGCAAATTATTATCATTGGGGTTCAGACACTCCGGCTTGCAGACCTGTTCAAGCAGTATCTTACGGAAATGATAAAATTTGATTTTGTCTTTGACTATTCAAATCCACAAAATTATCAGGTGCATTTACGACAGTACTTTAAAGAATATAAACAGAAAAGTTTTTTATTCATCCTTGAATTTGAAACTTCGGAAAAAAAAATAAGCGATAATACACAAAAAGCTATACATAGCTTGCTTATTCACAGGGATTTAATCATCAGAAATGAACATAAAATTATAATACTATGTAATAAGCATATTTATAGAACGCTACATAAACAGGCGTACGATCTGGTCAGCTATGCAAATTTCAATCATGTTTTCCATGATATTACTATTACTCAGAATATTCCCACAAAAATAAAAGAAACAAATATTGATTATAATGATTTAATAAATATTTACCAGAACACTAAAACGTTAAGACATAGGGGAAAATTCAGAGAAGCCTTACAGATTTTGAAAAAAGGACTTTCACTAATAGAAAATCACAAAAACTTTTTTAACAGGGAAACCAGATTAGAATTAAAATATGATTTCTATAAAGGATTGGCAAAAACTTATTTTGCTCAAGGAGTTAATGCGCTGTCAGTAAAATTTTATGATAAAGTGCTGGCTATCCACAAACAAAATCCTGATATCCAACCCAAAACAACCATACAAATCTACATCCGTCAGGCAAGAGCTTTAAAAGAATTAGGTAATTATGAGATTGCTAAAAAATTATATTATGAGGCACTGGAAAAGGCAAGACAACAAAACTATTTCAAAGGTGTTTCCATGGCTCTGGGTGAACTTATGTATCTGGCAATGATTGAAAATGACTACGACAGAGCTATGGAATATCAAAAACAGAGACTAAATTATTACAGACAAACTTTCAAAAATATTGATTTACTCAGAGAAATTCCTGAAATGGGATATGTCTGGCGGGATATGGGGAACTATTACACCAATCAGGGACAGGTGGAACATGCTATGAATAACTATCAGCTAGCTATTGAAGTATTTGCTAAAAACAGCATGCACAGAAACATAGCAAAGATTTTTTTACTTTGGGCAAATTTATATTACCGTTTTTTTCAACCTGCAAAAGCGTTTAGTATTTATCGCAAAGCTTTTAATATTGTCAAGAAATATGACATTCTGGATATTCAAGTTGATACTTTGAATGAAATAAGCAAGATTTACCATTTTCGTGGTAATTTTTCCATGGCATTGCAAACACTAATTCAGGCAAATAAAATCGCAAAGCAAAATATGTATTATAAAGGTCTCACAAAAAATCTCTTTTACGCTAATTATTTATTTTCCTCTATAACTACTTATCAGCCTGAATATATGGAATTTTTCCATCAATTACACAATCTGAATGGAATTTACAAAAAAGCTGATGCTCTAAAATATAAAACTTTTTATCTCTTAGCACAGATAAAATATTATCTCAAAACAAATCCGGATAAGGTTATTGCTATCGGAGAGAAGGCTCTGGAAATGAGTAAAAAAAGTAATCATTATGAAAATATGACACATGCTTACTATTCAATGGGATTATTTTTTATTAAAAGAAATAATTATAACAGAGCAAAAATCTTTTTTGAAAAAGGAAAGAAGATTGCCAATGAAAAAAATTTTATTCTGGGCAGGATACTGAATGAATTTTATTATTACAAACCTGAAATCACTCCGGAAATTCCCACAGAAAAACGCATAAAAAAAATCCTAGAGATAAAAGAGCTTGCAGAGGATGCAGAATTTTCAATTTTCCTTCCCAGAATATATGAGTTATTATCCGAACTTTTTAAAAATAATGAGACAGATAAGGAATTCTATCAGAAAAAACGTCAAAAAATTGAAAATACCATCAGGGAAAATTTGCCCACCAGAAAGCAACTTTCCTTGCTGCTGATCCAATAAAGCTATTTCCACCTGATTTTGCTGCGCTGGGGAACTACCCGCACCAGCTCCACCTGGAACACCAGGGGACTGTATGGCGGAATTAAATCCATCAGTCCTTCCTTGCCATAAGCCAGGTAGGACGGAATTATGACAAATGCTACCTGTCCCTGCCGCATCTGTTTTATGGCAAGTTCCAGTCCGGGTATTACTTTTTCGTCTCCTATACGGAATCCAAAGAGTTTTCCTTTTTTCAGGGTGGAGGCAAATGGTTCGCCATTGATGAAATAAGAAATGTAGTTAATGTAAACCGAATCACCTTCCACTGGACGGATGCCTTTACCATCTTTGACACGTGCTATATACAATCCGTTAGATTGCAGCTGAAAATGGTAATCCGGATGCCGTTGAATATAATCGTCAATTAGTTGAGGTTCAAGATTCCGGCGGTATTCCAGGAATTTCTCATGTTCTTTTGTTATTTGCTTTGGGCTTAACACGCGTTTGAGCCGGATGTAAAAGACCAGTTTGTCGTCAGGTGTCATTCCTTCAGGTATTGCCATATTGACCTTATGTGTCAGGAAGTTATAAGCATTCAGGCGGAAAATAGCACTATCGCCCTGGTGCATCATTATCAGTGCGCGGTCAATGCTTCCCTCTGCAGTATCTTTTATCATTACGTTGAAATCATGATGCAAGTCATGTGAGCTGAACATTAAGCTGTCTTTCCAGTAAACTTTTATGTCCAGGACAGCACCTCCGCCAAGCACAGGCGAAGGACCAGAGCGGTGGTGTTCAACAAAATGGTATTCTATTCCGTCTTTGGTCTGAAAATATGGGCGCTTTTTACATCCAGCTAAGAGTGCAATAGTCCCGGCTGCGATTAACAGGAAAAATGTTTTTCTCATGGCTTGGATTTTTTTATTTCCGCAAAGGCCGAAACAAATTCATTTATACGTTCCGGATTTTGTTCTATTGCACTACCTATAACGACAATATCCGCTCCTGCATTGTATGTGCGTATCATTTGTTCCGGGCTGCGTATGCCTCCGCCCACCATAAGTGGAATATCCAGATCGGCTTTAACTGCGGAAATTATTTCTTCGGGGACCGCAGCATTTGCGTTACTCCCGGCTTCCAGATATATCAGCTGCATACCCAGTAGCTCTCCGGCCAGTGCTGTTGCCACGGATAGTTGCGGTTTGTCTGCAGGCAAAGGTAAGGTTTGGGTGATATACTGAACGGATGAGATTCCGCCTGAGTCTATTAGCAGATAGCCTGTGGGGATAATCTGCATTCCGCTGTCCTTGAGACGTTTGGCAGCAAGGACGTGTTTGCCTATGAGATATTCCGGATTGCGGCCAGATAATAATGAAAGGAAGAGCAAGGCATCGGCCTGATAACATATTTGTTCCAAATCACCAGGAAAAAGTACCACAGGCAAATTAGTGTCAGCTTTTAATTTCCGGACAGTATCAGCTGTTGATTTGAACGTGAGGCTGCCACCTACCATAAGAAAGTCAAAGGTTCCTTGATTGGCTGCTTTTAGCACTGGTTCATATAGGCTGCTATTATATTTGTCCGGGTCTATAAGTATTGCCAGCTGTGGCCTATTTTCCAGATTAATTCTCATATTCAGCTATGACTAAAAAATTTTTATCCAGCTTATAGTAGGTAAAAATTAGCTTAGCTGTTTGTTTTTGGCCGAAAAATGTTCCGTAAAAATAACCAAAATTATTTATCTCTTGCGGAATGCTAACAGAAATTTGACTGGCAAAAATAACCTGGGATTGTCCTATGATCTTATAAGTAGCTTCTTTTGCCATCCATGCCAGTGCTAATTTTTTCTGTTCACCCGAATAAGCATTATATTCCTGGGGAGATAAATATCTGCTGGCAACCGAGGTGTAGTTCCTTTGCCAATTGTCAATATCCACAGCACAGGGATAATTGCTAATACATACAGCAGCGAAGTCACGGGAATGGCTTATGGAAATTTCGCTGGATAGAGATTTAAGAAACGGTTTGCCATTTTCCTTGTAGTGAATTTTTGGGATAAAGCCCAGATGATTTTTTAATAACCAGCGTATAGCCAGCCATTCTTTTCTCCGTGAGGGATGTTTGAAAAGATGGAAGGTTTCAATTTCGTTTTTATTCAGTTGGGGTAGAATAAGTTTTTTCAGTGTTTCAATATCCAGCTGGGGCAGGTATGCAAGGAAAATCCTTTTCATGGGATTGGGAATAACAAAGGCGGCCAAAGGCCGCCTTTGTGTTTATTTAACTTCCTTAACTTTGTTCACCACAGCTTCAAAAGCCTTGGGGTGGTTCATAGCCAGGTCGGCCAGAACCTTACGGTTAAGTTCAATACCGGCTTTTTTGAGCTTACCCATAAATTCTGAGTAAGACATTCCATACTGACGTACTCCGGCATTGATACGGGTAATCCACAACCGACGGAAGTTACGTTTCTTCTGACGACGGTCGCGATAAGCATAAGAGAGGGCCTTTTCGTAGGCGTTCTTGGCTACAGTCCAGACGTTCTTACGACGTCCGAAATAGCCTCTTACTCGCTTGAGGATTTTTTTTCTTCTTCTGCGAGATGCAACGTGATTTACTGCTCTTGGCATAGGCTTTTAGTTTTTTGAACGCAAGCGGTCGTGACAGACGCTTTTGGAGCTCGCGCTCGGGTTTGAAACTATAACCTCTTTTTTATTCAAAAAAGAGAAAAAATTTTTAACGCAATCCCAGTGCGCGCTTGATGTTCTTTTCATCAGCTGGTTCTACTGTAGCCCAGCGGTTCAAATCGCGCTTCTGACGCTTGGACTTGTTAGCAAACAAGTGGCTATTGTAAGCGTGACGACGACGAATTTTACCTGTTCCCGACAGCTTAAAACGCTTTTTAGCGCTTCCTTTACTCTTGATTTTCGGCATCTTTACTTGGTTTATTTTTTTTGTTTTTACTTTTCTTAGATGGTTTAAGTATTACAATCAGACGGCGTCCTTCCATCTTTGGCTGCTGTTCTGGCTCAGCAATATCTTCCAGATCTTCCAGCAAACGCTCCAGCAGCTCGCGCCCCTGATCTTTGAACAAGATACTACGCCCCTTAAAAAATACAGAGGCTTTCACTTTGTTACCCTGCTCCAAGAATTTACGAGCATGATTGAGTTTAAAATCAAAATCGTGTTCGTCCGTATGCGGGGTAAAACGTATCTCTTTAATTTCTACCTTAGCGGCTTTTTTTGCCTGTTCCTTAAGCTTTTTCTTTTGCTCATACAAAAACTTGCTGTAATCCACTATTTTAACTATTGGCGGATCTGCCTTTGGATTGATTTCCACCAGGTCCAACTCCAATTCATCTGCCAGACGTAAGGCTTCTTCCAATGGCACTATTTTATTTCCGCCTTCAACATTCTCGCCTACCAGGCGAACTTGAGGAGCTCTTATCTGTTCATTAATACGATAACGAAGTGTTTGCTCCTTCTTACCTCCTTTTTTTGACAATTCTTTGAGTTTTTAATTTAGCCTTGCAAAATTAAAATTTAATTCCGAATACACAAACATCCCTGGCTATTTTTTTGATTTTTAAATTGTTTTATGCTTAAGTTTTTAGCCACGAATTACACAAATGTACACGAATAAGTTACTAATCCTCCCCCCTTCTTCTCCAAGGAGGTGTATTAGTGCTTTAGTGGCCTCTGTTTTTAGCCACGGATTACACAAATTTATTTATTAAACTTCCTCTTGTTGAGAGTATTTATCCAGCAGTTGCATAAAATATTCTGGAGCATTTGTCGGACGTCGTGTTTTTCCGTCAATGAATACTTGTAAGGTATATGCTTGATTGATGAGTTCGCCTTTTTCGTTAAACACTTCGTATTCAAATTCCAGGCGGACGTTGGAATATCTCACCAGTCGGATTTTAACTGTGAGGACTTGGTCATATAGAGCCGGTTTGATGTATTTAACTTCCATCTTAGCAATTGGCAGGAAATAGCCATCTTCCTCAAGTTTGGCATAGCTCATGTTTAGTTTGTCCATAATGGCCCGGCGGGCTACTTCGTAATAAGTGGCATAGTTCCCGTAGTAGACATACCCCATACGGTCTACTTCGGCATAGCGTACACGGATTTTTGTTTCAGCTGTCAACATATATCAATGTTTTATAAAAATTATGTTTTTAACAATAGTATAAAAAAAATTTTTTTCCTTAAAATTGTATTGTGTCAAAAGGGGAAACGCCGATGTTTATTAGTCTTACATCCAAGAATGCTATAAGGATATTGAGTTTTTTGGCCGAAAGTAATGGAAAATTATCCACGGATTATATTTCCAGGAGCCTGGGTATTACGATAAAAAACGTGCGTAAGATATTGTTTTATCTATCCAAGCATAATTTTGTTAACAGTGTTCAGGGTAAGAACGGCGGATATTATCTGGCAGTTGCGCCAGAGAATATCTATCTTAAAGATATTATTGAAGCAATAGATGGGCTGGAAAAATACAATCAGTGTATTTTTGGATATGAGAATTGCTCGGAGGATCATCCCTGTCCTTTACATTATCAATGGCAACCCATTAAGGAAAAATTTTTGGACTTTATTTCCAGGATAAACTTGAAAAATATTATTGAAAATGAGGAATTACTAAATTCCAATATCAATTATGGGGACATTTAAAGTGTCTTTTTTGTCCAGGAATTTTACTTCCACAGCAGCAAAACCATCTTTTACGGCAACCACTTGACCAGGTATATAAATACCGTACATTGGTACTGTTACTTTTGCACCAAAGAAAAGGTCTTTCTTTACATTATTAGGTTGTACCTGATTTTTATCAAATATTTTCATTTCGCCAGCCCAGCTCAATGCAATTATATGTGATCCTACAGTATTGATTACCATGTAATATTCGCTTTGCATACCGTTTTTTACCTGGATGCTTGTTCCTGGATCCAGGGGTCTGCTTATGAGGCGGCATTTATTTTTGTTAATGGTATCCACACTATTGGATAAATCTTCAGGAGATAGCCATTCCAAATCCAGATATTTTATAACCAGTGCAGTATCCAGTGACTTTATTACGTATGCTCTTTGCAGCCCTGTCCCGCTTTGCCACCAGGTAAGCACAAAATCTCCTTTTTTTACATTCTGGCATTTTCCCAGTGGAATAATCAAAGCATTAGGGATATAAGCTATTGTATCATATTCTTTCAGACGGCTGATATATTGTCCTGTGCTATCCACAACCTGAGGATAAAAAGCCAAAAAAGTGTTAGTGTCGTTATTAAGATAATCCTGCACGAATTTTTCTGGTGGAGCCAGAACTATTTGTCCATTTTGTAATGCAATGTCAGGATCTTTAATACCTGTTTTTACATAAAAAGCTTTCTCTGGGTTTTGTTTATCCTGGTTATTATGGCACGAGACCAGAAGGATTATCAGTAGAAAAAAGATTATATTTTTTTTCATTTTACTCTTGTATTAATTTTTCCAGACCTAAGAATCTGAGAGGATTAACAACTGATATTTGTTGCATTAAATCTGTGCCAAGGCTCAGAGCAAATTTTGAACGCAGGTTTTTATATTTTCCTTCTGCCATAATCATGTAGTAATCAGAACCAAACATAATACGTTGTGTCAATAACTTGTTCCGGTAAAGGGCATCG
Source organism: uncultured Bacteroidales bacterium (assembly GCA_964649975.1). Taxonomy (GTDB): domain Bacteria; phylum Bacteroidota; class Bacteroidia; order Bacteroidales; family S143-33; genus S143-33. The sequence goes on from CAZYSM010000011.1 coordinate 68,506, forward strand.
GATAGCAGTTCTATGAAAGTGTCCAGATGAAAGGTGTAAGCAGTGTCGGAATAAACATTTTCATATCTCTCCATAAAATCAAATATACGGAATGACCAGTTTCTATCTGTCTTTGGACGTCCGTCCCAGTCGTCATCGCCTCCCAGGTGTGAAAAATCCACCCGCAGGTTGGGATAGGTTTTTAGCACTGGCTCCCAATTTTGCGGACGGTTGAAAAATGTAATATATTGATTACGGAAAAGAAACATTTTTTTCTGTGACCTTAGCTCTAATTGACCGTTTTCGTCAAAACTAAAATATTCTATACGCAATAAATTCTTGCTTGTATGCATATTATTAGAGGAACAATGTGTAATAATGGGAATATTCCATTGTTCACAGAGCTGGTACAATTGCATAAGTTTTGGATGCGAGGGCATATATCCCATTGAAGGATAGATTTTTATGCCAAAGAAATTATAATCAACCAGTGCTTTTTCCAGTATAAGCTCAAAATCCGGATTGTTCGGATTGGCCTCAAAGAAAGGAAGTATTATATCAGGGTACTTATCGCGTATTCTGGCCAGGCTTTCCAGCTGGTCCATATAATCTTTTTTCACTTCTCCGTCAATGCCCTGTAGCAGGTCCAATGCAATGACGGCAAAAATTGTGTTTTTGGGGGAGTTGTTAATCAGGTACTGGGCAATGTTTTCCATGGAATGTTTTGTGGCAAAATCAATGAAATAAGCGTAGTTGAGCAGGTCACTCCCTTCGGGGAACTCTTCTATCTGGCTGAAAATATCCTCTACGTATTGCAAAAAATCAGAATTAACCAGGTAAGGAATTCTTATCTCAAAGAATTTATCCGGGATATAGTCGCGATTAAAAATGTGCGTATGTACATCAAACCGGAAATTTCCGCTGCGAATCAACAAACGCATATCTTCGGGGATACGATCTACAGGATCCTTAGGCAATTTTTCAAAGATGGGGAGTAGCGGATTTTTTGTTTTCATAATAAAAGGGCTTATTGAGCGGCAGACGGGATTCGAACCCGCGACCCCGAGCTTGGGAAGCTCGTGCTCTACCAGCTGAGCTACTGCCGCCAGTATTTAGAGCCACCTAAGGGACTCGAACCCTTGACCTGCTCATTACGAGTGAGCCGCTCTACCAGCTGAGCTAAGGTGGC
>CAZYSM010000012.1:0-1165 GCA_964649975.1 uncultured Bacteroidales bacterium
CCGACTGAGCTTTAAAAGATAAAATCCATATCTATTAGAAAATGCATAGTTATTTGTTCCTTGCTCGTATATAACAGCAGATTGAATAGGCTCACCACTGCGTTTGTCCTGAATAAATCCTTTAATTTCAACCTGGGCTAATATCCTGGGTAAAAAGAAAAATAAGAATATTATTGTCAGATATTGTCTCATTTTTGATACAGGTTTAGGTTATTTAAAACAGCAGTGTCCAGGCTAACAGGATAAGTCAAGGAATCCACTGCAGATGAATATCCTGCAAAAATTCCATATCCGCCCTGTATATTGGAATAATAACTAACAGGTTCGTAATTTCCCATTATCGTACTTCTCCTCTGGTTAAGCATAGATTTGTAATAAAGAAAATATTGGTCTGATGCCGCACGTATTTCTATTTTCAAATTTTTAAATAAATAATCTTTTAAAAAATACTCATCCGAAAAGACAGTGAGATTTACAATAGAATCATCTGAAAACATTAAGATTGTGCCTCCAAGCTGATAAAGATTATCTCTTAATTGTGGCAAGAAAAGCCAGACTACACGCTCGCTAATTACAAGCGTATCATAAGAACATCCCAAACAGTTATATTTCCAATTAGCAGCTATGGTCTGCTTGGCGATTATATTAAGAAAATGGCTGTCATTAGTTTTTATCCGTAAAGATATAATCCCCATTTTGGATTGGTTTCCGTCAGGTAAATCCATGTCCGTAATATCAGGCACAAATCCGGCAGTATCCTGTTTATCAAACTTTAATATTTGTGGAGGATATGGTACACGGCTACTTGCTTGAACATGTCCCAGATCGCTATGCCAGATACTTATAGAATAAGAATGTCCAGGTAAAGGATGATAGCCGGTTGCTGAAATATATTTTCCATTGCCTTGATTATACAGAACTTCCAGAAAATTATTGTCAACAAAAAGCGAGCATACTGCATCATCAACCCACAAAATTGTATCACTATAAAGATTATCATTAAATCCACGTGTGCGTGCCAGATAAAGGGTAAATACACTATCCGGAGTAAATAAACTGTTTACTACCAGCTTAGGAGTAATATCAGTTAAATCCTCATTAACAGGACTATAGCAGGAAAGCAAAAGCATTGTAAGAAATCCGGAAATAAGCAGATAAAACCTGT
>CAZYSM010000012.1:1265-2549 GCA_964649975.1 uncultured Bacteroidales bacterium
GAGTTTATCCATTAATAAAAAAATATCTATTTGAAATAAAAATATTTCCGTTCACCCGGGAGATATTGAGTAAATTAAGCTGCGAAAAATATAGAATCGGAATGGGGGGGGCTAAAAACCCCTGTCTTGTCCAAAAATAGGTTTACAAAAAAAGTGATAGTATTAGATTGGTATCGATTTTTCGTTTTTGACTTTTAGTCCATCCCTGAGGGGTGGAAAGAAATTTTTTACCTATTTAATCAATCTGAATATTCTATTTCTCTTTTACATATTTCTTTCGGGATTTCATTATGATATTTAATCCTTTTTATCCAATTACCTTTACTATCATATTCGTATTTATATGTAATATCATCAAAAATATTTAAATTTTTAGAATAAACTTTCTTTCTAATTTTCTCATTTTTATTATTATAATATACAATCTCTATTTTTTTTAATTTCCAGTTATTTTTAAAGATATATGATATTTTTTTATTCTCTGAGGAATCAAAATAAGAAATCGAATTTTCGCCTAAAATCAAGGCATTTATGCCCACCGAAGATAAATTTTCTGACTTGATTATATTTACATATCCATCAACATATAAACCGTTTACTTCAATATCCATATTTACTCTTAAAGTATTGGACGAATCCAAATAATTTAACTTAATTGTAGAAGTAATATCACCATTCCCATCTACATAAAGCATTTTCTTTAACGAATTATTTTTATCATAAAAATATTTTATTTTTGTAGTTAAATTACCATCAGATGAAAAAGACTTTTCTTGTGTAAGAAGCCCTTTTTCATTAAACTCCAAAATCTCCATTTTTACTAAATCACCTGGTTTGGTTGTATCAAATTTTGTGACAACATTATAATAAAAAATTTTCACCCTTGAAACATCACCTTTTAGCTCATTATCAGCTAAATCATGAGACAAAAAGGTTTGAGCATTTATTCCCCCAAATAATAGTATAAACAAAATAACTAAGCCACAATTTTTCATAGCTCTATTTATTTTTAGTTTTTACTCTTTTCTCCTATCCATCCGAGAAACTCGCCGTAATTTTCCACTTCATAGACCTGCCAGAAACTGCCCATATCGCGCATTTTTATTTTTAGTAAAAACATTTGGCCATTATTTTTCTTAAAAACAAGCCCCACACGGGCAGCAGGCCGGTATTTCTCAATCCACGCGATATTGGAAAAGCTCACATCTGAGGGATGGGCAATAATATCCAGCAGTTCCACACCGGAATAATCATCACCACGGAACCATGCACGGATTTCCTTTT
>CAZYSM010000012.1:2649-48364 GCA_964649975.1 uncultured Bacteroidales bacterium
TGCAAAAACGACACTCCAGCAATAATTAACAAAACACCCCCTACAAGTATCAAAAAAATCTTTTTCATACGCCCAGTAAATTTTACTGTGCAAATTTATTTTTTTTAACACAACTAAAAAAGGCTGCCCCGGATGACAGGACAGCCTTTTTTGACCAAAACACGGAAAATTTATTTTTTCATCCGTTTGGCTATTTTTTCCCACTCGTCTTTGAGCGTTACTGTGCGGTTAAATATCAATTTCTCTGGTGTGGAATCCTTATCCACGCAGAAATAGCCCACACGTTCAAACTGGAAGTGGTCTCCGGGCTTGGCGTCTTTGACAAAAGGTTCCAGGTATCCGGTTTTTATTACCAGGGAATTAGGATTAATATTAGCGGTAAAATCCTGACCTTCGGGCACATCGTCCGGGTCGGGTTTCAGGAACAGACGGTCGTATAGACGCACCTCAGCTTTTACAGCGTGCTGGGCAGATACCCAGTGCAGAGTGGCTTTTACCTTGCGTCCGTCCGGCGGATTGTTACCTCCGCGTGTCTGCGGGTCATAAGTGGCATGTATCTCAATGATATTTCCGTCCTCGTCCTTGACCACATCCGTGCATTTTATCCAATAAGCGTAGCGCAGGCGGACTTCCCGTCCGGGTGCCAGACGATAAAATTTCTTAGGCGGATCTTCCATGAAATCCGAACGTTCAATGTATATCTCACGGCTGAAAGGCACTTTACGCGTTCCCATTTCCGGGTCTTCGGGGTTATTCACGGCATCCATATATTCCACCATTCCTTCGGGATAGTTTGTAATAACTACTTTCACTGGGTCCAGCACGCCCATAACACGCTGGGCACGTTTGTTAAGGTCTTCGCGTGCAGCCCATTCCAGCAGCCCCATATCAATAATATTCTCACGCTTGGCATATCCGACCTTTTCCACAAACAGGCGGATAGCCTGCGGAGTATATCCACGGCGGCGCAGCCCGGCAATGGTAGGCATACGCGGGTCATCCCATCCGTCCACATAACCTTCCTGCACCAGACGCAAAAGCTTGCGCTTACTCATTACTGTATAATTCAGGTTCAGACGTGCAAATTCAATCTGGCGTGGACGGTAATTAGCAGGTTTTTCCGTGTCTATTTCCTTAATCCGGTCAATAAACCAGTCGTATAGCGGACGGTGCACCTCAAATTCCAGAGTGCACAAAGAATGTGTAATTCCTTCAATATAGTCGGATTGTCCGTGTGTCCAGTCGTAAGTAGGATAAATACACCATTTATCCCCCAGACGGTAATGGCTCTTGTGCTTAATACGATACATCACAGGGTCGCGCATGTGCATATTGGGCGAAGCCATATCAATCTTAGCCCGCAGGGTCATAGAATTATCCGGGAATTCCCCTGCACGCATACGGCGGAATAGCTCCAGACTCTCCTCAGGCGGACGGTCGCGGTATGGACTTTCGCCCGGAATTTTGGGTGTTCCACGTTTCTGAGCCATTTCCTCAGGCGAAAGCTCGCACACGTAAGCTTTTCCGCGACGGATAAGTTCCTCTGCCCACTGATAAAGCTGTTCAAAATAATCTGAAGCATAAAACTCTGCATCCCACTCAATACCAAGCCATTTTAAATCTTCCTTAATAGCCTCAACATATTTCTCATCCTCGGTCTCGGGGTTAGTATCATCAAAACGCAAATTGAACTTTCCGTTAAATTTTTTTGCAATATTATAGCTGAGGAAAATAGCTTTAGCGTGGCCAATGTGCAAAAATCCATTAGGCTCTGGCGGGAAACGGGTATGCACCCTGCCACCGTTTTTGCCCTGTTCAATATCCTGTTTTACAATCTCTTCAATAAAATTCAAACTTTCTTCTTCATTAATTTTTTTCTCTTCTTTTTTCATAATGCACGATATTTGCTTTATATATTGATGTCATACAAAATTGAGCTTTTTCACCAAAAATACAAAAACTTTGTAAGTTATCTTTAAAAAGATAAATTTGTTTAAAATTCATAAAAATACTTCAAAAATGAAATCTTTCATAAAATTAGCTGTTCTGATAAGCCTGGTATTAAGTTTTGCCAGTTGTAAAAATAATAAAAAAAATCAGCAGATTAGCCAACCAGCTGACACTACAACGATTTCTGACGAGAAGTTTTCGGAAGCCAAACAAATTGTTTATTCCCTCCCCTCGCCTCAAGAAGTTAGTATGATTATACTGGATAACAAGGACTTAAGTTTTGATCCTACTGTAACAAACAACATTGCCAACGTAAACAAATACACCACAGACCTTGCCAAAGCTCTTAATCTGGGTATTTATTCGGCAGATATTAGTTATGCCACTATTTTTAACCAGAAACAAGTGGCCGTCAACTATATGAGTGCAGCCAAGAGCCTTGCCGAAAGCCTTGGTATACTGGATTATTTCACACAGGATGAGATTCAAGAAATTGAAAAAAACGTCACCAACAGGGATGAAATTTCTAAAATCATTTCCGAAGCTTATATGCGTTCGGACGCCAAACTACAGGAAGACAAAAGGGACGACATTGGTGCGCTTATCCTCATCGGCGGATGGGTTGAAGGAATGTATATAGCAACCAAGCTGGCACACTGCAATGCCAAAAGCAATACCAAACTGGTCAGTTCCATTATGGAACAACAGCTATCCCTGGCTTTGCTTGTGGATTTCCTCAACTATTACAGTGACAACAAACTCCTCAGCGAAATATCACGTCCTATCTTTGATCTGGATAAAATCTTCCAGCAGGCAAATACAGACATTGACCAGGACGGAAATATCATTGTCGGACAAAAAGATTTTGAAAAAATCTGCAAACAAATTGAAAAAATCCGTAATACATACGTAAATATGATTTAGCTAAGCGCTTATGAGGGGCAAGATTTTATTATTGCTGCTTTTGCTGCTTTTTTCCTATGCCAGTGGACAAATTAATTACGATATTCCTTACAAACGGGAAATGCGCGCAGTTTGGATATCCACAGTAAAGATGCTTGACTATCCCTCGCGGCGCAATCTTTCATCTGAGGAACTCAAGCAGGAATACGTCCGCCTGCTGGATACTCTTCACAAACTCAACATCAACACTGTTATTTTTCAGATACGCCCAGCTGCTGATGCTTTTTTTGACTCTCCTTATGAACCATGGAGCGAATGGCTAACTGGTAAACAAGGCCGTGCTCCACAGCCATATTTTGATCCACTGAAATTTTATATAGAGGAAGCCCACAAACGCCACATGCAATTTCACGCCTGGATAAATCCTTTCCGTGCTATTGCCACAATAGCTTACGCCGACGTTATACCGTCCCATATTTCCAGAACACATCCGCAATGGTGCTTTGACTATGGCCTGCATCGTTATTTCAATCCTGGGATTCCGCAAGTAAGGGCATATATCCTGAAAATAATTGCGGATATTGTCCGGCGCTACGATATAGACGGAATCCATTTTGACGATTATTTTTACCCTTATCCTGTGCGCGATGCCAACGGCAAAATAATCCCCATCCCGGACTACCAGACTTTCCGTAAATACGGAAAAGACTTCAATACCATTGCGGCCTGGCGCCGTCATAACATCACGGAATTCATCCGCGCTGTGCACGACACAGTCAAGGCCATAAAGCCCTGGGTAATATTCGGTGTCTCGCCGAATGCTATATGGCGCAACCACAGCCGTGACCCGCGTGGATCTACCACAAAAGGTCTGGCTGCCTACGATTGGCTATATGCCGACATTCTGCTATGGGACAGTCTCAAGCTGGTGGACTATATTGCTCCACAGCTCTATTTCCCTAACGGCCACAGATATGCCGACTTTGCCACACTGCTGCAATGGTGGTCCAGCCATATAAAAAATGCCAATCTCATCATAGGCCTTAATATCCTGGGGATTGATAACAAAGAAGGATTACATCCGCGTTTCTCACCAGCAGAATTTATGAGGCAATTATCCATGGCGCAGACTAATCCCAGGGTGAAAGGGATATTCCTTTATCGCATGAAAACTCTAATGCACAATCCCTTTGACATAGATGACAGTCTGAAAACCAGGGCTTTCCGTCTATGGGCATTATTTCCGCGCTTTCCCTATTCCGACACTACAGGGCCATCTGCTCCGCATATTGACCATTTCCGGATAAAAGACACCTTGTATGTGGTATGGGGCCAGGACAGCCTGCCCTCAACAGTGGCCGACAGTGTGCTTTTTTACTCGGTATATATTACGAAAATAACAGACACGGCAATAATCCGTGATACGGTATTGCTTACACAAGAACAAAAATTAAAAGTAATTTTCCGGCGCCGTCCTCTGCGGAAAAAAGACGATTATATCATCCAGGTATGCTCCTGGGACAGATATGATAACCGCAGCAATCCGTCCTATCCGCTTGTTGTGGAAATCCCAAAGGGTGAGGCATTTAAGATTGAAGTGAAAAAATTTGAGTTTTAGCAATAAAAAAAGGCGCAACTGCTGAAGCTGCGCCTTAAGTGGCTGACCCGCCAGGATTCGAACCTGGACAAGCAGAACCAAAATCTGCTGTGCTACCGTTACACCACGGGTCAAACCCAGTTTATATAAAAAAGCTGACCCGCCAGGACTCGAACCTGGACCGACAGATCCAGAGTCTGCTGTGCTACCATTACACCACGGGTCAGTTGCACAATTGCAGTGCAAAAGTATATAAAAAGAAATAAAAAGACAAATACTTTTTGCAAAAATTTATTAAGACTTTTGCGGGGTCAGCATCTTTATTTTGTTAGGAATAATCCTTACTTCCACAGGTGCCTTACCCAGGAACTCCCCATCGGTCTGCACCCAGGCCTCACGTTTCTCCAGCGGTTCCAGTAATAGATGCTGTGTTTTAAAAAAATGCACCTTGTCGCCGCTCAAAGCTTTTCCGGCGCGGATTATATGCAAGCTTCGCAAAAACTCCTGAGAGTTCACCTTTTCTACAAACAGCAAATTCAACTTATCAGAAAATATATCCGCATCTGGCCATATAGTAAGGCCTCCACCAAAATACTTGCCAAGAGTAATTACAACACTGGTAATCCTGCCCTGCCAATGCACTGTATCCGACACTAATCTGACATAAGGATATTTGAAATTAACAAAGCTCTGCAAGGTTGAAAAAGTCAAAGACATACTATTACCAATGGTAAAAGGACTGTTGTTAATTTTACGGACAGCCTCGGCCGCTATTCCGATTTCTGCATCATTGATAAAATAACGTTCAGCCTCCTTGTTATAAGTGGTTTGATATTTAAGGTATCCAAGAGGAATTTTCCGGTAAGACAAATTGTCAATCAATGTTTTTAGTTTCATCAAATCCGCAGTAATACCCAGAGAACGGTTAAAATCATTTGCCATACCAGCAGGGATCAAGCCCAGGATAATCCTATCCTGCACTGTCTCGGGCAACATCATCAGTCCATTGACTATTTCGTTAAGATTTCCATCTCCCCCCACACCAATGATAATATCACTACTCTCGGCATGCTGCTGGGTAAGAATTATAGCATGATAACGGTACTGTGTTTGTAGCACCATCCGTGGATAATCATAAAACAACTCATCAATTTTTCTCAGGATATTACGCTTTTGTCTGGCTTTATTGTTTACAATAAAAGTTAACCTGGGTTTCATGTATTTTTATTAAATTTGTTTGGTTAAAAATTTGTGAAAAAATAATAAAAAAGCAATTAAATAAAAAAATCTTAATAAAAATGTTAATAGTAGGCATAGCAGGCGGTACCGGATCAGGTAAAACAACAGTTGTAAGAAAAATAGTTGAGAAACTCCCCCAGGAGTCTGTAGCCATATTATCCCAGGACTCTTATTACAAAGACCAGGGACATCTCCCACTGGAAGAAAGACAAAAAATAAATTTTGACCATCCTAATGCCATTGAATTTGATTTATTAATTGATCACATAAAAAAACTCCGTCAGGGTTTTGCAATAGAAGAACCTATTTATTCATACATTACCTGTACGCGTTCGGATAAGACCATTCACGTAGAGCCCAAAGATGTTATCATAGTGGAAGGCATCCTGGTTCTGACAATACCAGAGCTTCGCGATCTGTTTGATATTAAGGTATTTGTAGATGCTGATGCCGACGACCGTCTTATCCGCGTTATCCGCAGGGATATAAAAGAACGCGGGCGTGATGTGGAAACCGTTTTGCGCCGCTATCTGGAAACGGTAAAACCCATGCACGAACAATTCATTGAACCCTCCAAACGCTACGCAGACCTTATCGTTCCCGAAGGTGGAAATAACAAAGTTGCCATTGACATTCTGGTGAGCACTATTGAAAAATATCTTGGAATTAAACATTTCCAAAACAAAAAAGAATGAGCCGCGAGATTGTTCACAGAAAAAAAAGACCGGTAACTCCTGCTAATGCCGCTACAGTCACAGCGGAAACGCCCCCGCTCACTCCAGAGAACCTCCCGGCAGAGGCCAGACCAAGATATATTATCCCTTTAGTAATAGCTCTTTTGACCATCATTGTTTATCTGCCAGCACTGAAAAATCAATTTACTAACTGGGACGACCAGGCCTATGCCATAAACTATCCTTTGTACAAAAATTTTACGCTTTCCTCAATCAAGGAAATGTTTTTCTCTTCTGACCCACACCTGCGTTACTGGATGGGCAATTACCACCCGCTTACCATGCTGACCCTTGCCATAAATCATCAAATGTTCCAGAAAGACGGAAAACCTGTACCGTGGATTTTTATCCTGACAAATATATTGCTGCATGCTATTAACACCATTCTTGTTTTCCTGATTATTTTCCGTTTGAGTAAAAATAACTTCATTTCGCTGGCAGTTGCTCTACTCTTCGGCGTACACACACTGCATGTAGAAAGTGTGGCATGGATAGCTGAACGTAAAGACGTGCTATACACCCTGTTTTATCTCTGGTCTTTACTGATTTACATTAAATATGTCAATAAAAACAAATTATCCCTTTATCTGGTTTCTCTCTTTTTATTCATACTCAGCCTTTTATCCAAAGGACAGGCTGTATCACTGGCACTTAGCATTATTTTGATAGATATTTTTTATAAGCGCAGGATTTTTTCATTAAAAGTGGTGGCCGAAAAACTCCCCTATCTCATCCTGGCACTAATATTCGGACTGATAGCCATAGAAGCCCAAAAGAACAGCAGTGCACTGCAAACCAGTGATATGTATCCTTTATTCAAAAGAATAGGAATAGCCTCGTATGCTTATGCAGTTTATTTATTCAAATTATTTCTGCCAATTCACTTATCTGCTATCTATCCTTACCCGGACATTGTCCACAAAACTATTCCGTTTTATTATTACCTATTTGCCATTGTTGACCTTGCTGTTCTGTGGTTGATGTATTTATGGTACCGCCGTGGACGGATGCTTCCGGCGCTGGGAATAGCATTTTTCACAGTAAACATAGCCTTTCTGTTACAATTAATTCCTGTAGGCAGTGCTATATATGCCGATAGATATACCTACATCCCGTCAATAGGCTTTTATCTGACTATCAGTTATTTTCTGACAAAGATAAAAGAAAAAAAATCATCTGTTGCCATATCAATCTTAGCAGCTTATTCCTTGCTGCTAATTTTCCTTACCATTAGCAGGATAAAAGTATGGCACGACAGCAAAAGCCTGTGGACAGATACCATTGCCAAAACGCCCAAAGCTGTGGTAGCCTGGAATAATCTTGGAAGCGTTATATCCGAGGAAGCCAAAGCAGCAAAAGAAAAAGGACGTATAGATAGATCCATCATTCTTTACCGTCAGGCTATTGAACATTATAACAAAGCTATAGAACGTAAGCCCGACTATTCCAGTGCTTTCTACAACCGTGCAGTATCCGAATACGAAATAGGACGTGCCCTGAACGATACTGATCTGGTATGGAAAGCTATTGATGACCTCAATAACGCCATCACAGTAAAACTGGATTTCAAGGAAGCTTTCCTCCAGCGCGGAGTGGCCTACGACTGGCTCAATAAACTTGCCCTGGCATACAATGATTACAAACGGGTGTTGGAACTTGATCCGCATAACACCAAAGTGCTGATAAACATGGGAATATATTACGGAAAAAAACAAATGTATGATACAGCTATTGCCTATTTCAACCGCGCACTGAAAAAAGACCCCACGATGGCAGAAGCTATCTCCAACCGCGGCCTGGCATATATGCTAAAAGGCAATCTGGATAGTGCTCTGAAGGATTTTAACAAAGCTATTTCGCTGGATTCGAGCAAAGCCTCTACATTCTATAACAGATCTCTGGTCTATATCCGCAAAAAACAATATTCCAAGGCACTGGCCGATCTTAACAAAGCAATCCAGCTAATGCCCAACAATCCGGAATTTTATTTTGTCCGCGGAAATGTATATCTTACCATTAAACGAACCGCTGATGCCTGTAAGAATTATTCCCTGGCTGCACAATATAAATATGCACCAGCCATAAAGGCTCTACGCAAATATTGCAGAAAATAAAAATCTAATACTATGAAAAAAATACTCGTTCTATTTGTAATTATGCTCCTTACTGGTAATTTTCTATTTTCCCAGGACGAAATTAACACAGCACGTCAGTTATATGCCCAGGGTAAAGCCCTTGCCCGTGAGGGAAAATTCCAGGAAGCAATAGCCAATTTTGACAAAGCTGCGGATATTTTTCTTAAATATCATTCTTACACCAATTATGCAATAATCAAATATACTGAGACACAACTATATCTGAATCTGGAAGACTATGGTAAAATACTGGAAGCCCTCAATGCTATCAAGCAAAATGCTCCACAGGTGCTGGAACAAAATTCTGACCTGACAGTCAATATTTTTAGCAATTACGGACAATATTACTATAATCAAAACCGTATGGACAGTGCGGAATATTATTTTAACAAAGCAATAAAAATATCCCGCCAGCTACACGGAAATAAATCCCTGCAAATAGCCGGCTTATACAGTAATCTGGCAATTGTCTACAATAGCGAAGGAAAATTTGAAAAAGCTCTCAGGCTATTCAACCGGGCACTGAAAATCCAGAAAAAACAGTTACCTGACAATGATCCTCAAATACTTAAAACGCTCAATAATCTATCTTATGCCCTGCTAAATCTGGGCAACTATGATGAAGCTCTCAAAATTCAAAAGAAATTACTTGACCTGAATCTAAAAACTTTTGGCCGGTATAGCGAACCATACGCAGCTAATCTACTGGGGCTTGCAAACGTATTTGTAAGTAAAAACCAATATGCCCTTGCTGAGGAATATCTACTCCAGCTCATTGATATATACTCAAAAATGTATGGAAATGAAAGCATTAAACTAACCCGTCCCTATGTTATGCTCGGAATAGTGTATAACGGAATGGGGAATTATGACGCTGCACTGCAATATTACTCCGCTGCACTGGATATATATCAGAAATACCTCCCGCCAACACATCCCGAAATACTCAACACCATAAACAATATTGGTCTGGTTTACAGAAAGATGGGTAACTATGAGATGGCTCTCTCGTATTATAAAAAAATTCTTTCTCTGTTGAAAAAGCAAGACCCCAAATCAACTAAAATTCCGATTATACTGACCAATATTGCTGTAATTTATTATGACCAGAATAACTACGACTCGGCCTCTTATTACTATTTCCAGTCAATTGATTTTGCGAAAAAAATATACAGCATACATAATCCCAACCTAATAATCCCATACCTCAACCTTGGCCAGGTTTACCGTTCCAAAAAAGACTACCAGACAGCTCTCAAAATGTTCCAATATTCTATGATTGCCAACTCCAAGTCATTCAATTCGCTTAATATAAAAGATTTTCCTTCCCTGGACGCCTATTATAATCCTATCAAGTTACTGGAAAGTCTTTTATACAAAGGTGGAATTTTACTGCAACTATACGAAAAAGACCATAACACGGAATATCTGGACATAGCATACAAAGCATTTATCCTGGCTGATTCTCTCATAAAAGAACAAAGACGGATACTGGTAAATCAGAAAGACAAACTGGAATTAAACAAGCTGGCCAGCAGAATATATGAAAATGCTATTCTTACCTGCCAGAATATGGCCAAAGCCTATCCCGAAAAAAAAGACTATTTTAAAGACAAAAGCTTTTATTATGCCGAAAGGAATAAAGCTGCTTTGCTGGCCGAAGCCATAAATGCAACCCGTGCTACAAAAATTGCCGGGATACCTGATTCCCTGATTTACAAAGAAAAAATCCTCAAAGAGCGAATTGCTTTTCTGGAAACCAAACTGGCTACTCTGGAAGAATATTCCAAAGAACCATACTACCGCGAACGCTTGTTTTACTATAAAAATCAATACCGTGACCTGATAAACTATTTTGAGACCCATTATCCCAAATATTACGAAATTAAATATAGTCCTAATACAGTATCTATCAATCAATTAGTTAACATATTAAAACCTGGACAGGCTTTGATAAGTTATTTTTACGGTTATTATAACTTGTTTATCTTTTACATAACCAAGGATACTGTTATCATTACTCACCGCCCTCTGAATAAACTGGATGAAAATATAAAATTATTCTACAAAAGTTTGCAATCCAATAGCCAGACCGCTATTAATAATTACATCCGCACTGGATATGAAATTTTTGAGAAAATTTCGCCTGGTTTGATAAGCTCTAACATAAACCAGCTGATTATTATCCCTGATAACCTTTTAAACATTGTGCCATTTGAAGCTTTGCTGACTTCCGATAGCATAGCAGATAAAACTAATTTTTCCTCCTATCCATACTTGATAAAACTATTTAGCATTTCTTACGCCTATTCCTCATATCTTTTTTACCAGTTAAACACCCAGCAAACCGAAACACCAGGGAAAATAGACTTTCTGGGGATAGCTCCAGGCTTCCTGGGTAATAACACTCCGATATTTATGGGCGAAAGAATAAGTCCAATTCCTGCAACAATAACAGAAGTAAAAAACATTGCACAGCTATTTGCTGACAAAGGAATGCTATATAAACTGATGCTGGATTCACTTGCCACAGAAACCAATTTTAAGAGGGAAAATTTAAGTAATTACAAAATTATTCATATTGCCACCCACGGATTTATCTATTCCTCAAATCCCGCCTTATCTGCACTTATTTTTTCCAAAGAGGACCAACCCGATGACGGTTTCCTCTATGCCAATGAAATATATAACATGTCAATACCAGCCTCCCTCGTGACGCTATCGGCATGCCAGACAGGACTGGGCAGAATATCCCGTGGAGAAGGTGTATTGGGAATATCCCGGGCATTTATGTATGCCGGCGCCCGAAATCTTATTATTTCCCTATGGAAAGTTGCTGATGATCCAACGCAAAAATTAATGACAAATTTCTACAAACATTTGCTGGAAAAATATTCAGAAATCACCCCGCAGACAAAATACAGCCAGGCACTACAACAGGCAAAATTAGACCTGATAAATAGTGGTAATCTTGCTCAGCCCTACTTCTGGGCAAGTTTCATTCTTATAGGCGAATAAAAAAACGGGCAGGATTTTTTTTCCTGCCCGTTTTTTATCTACTCTACTTAGACAGAGGCACATATACGCTTTTGAACTCCTTATATTTGTCCGGAATATCTGGCAGACCATCTCCGTCGGTATCAGGAAACTGCTTGGCGTATTCAATCAGAGCTATCCACTGCTTACCTTCCTGGATGCCCGGCTTATTGGGGTCAAAATCTATCCTCGCCGGCCAGAAGTCTTTCAGAGGATTGCCATTTGCATCCTTTGGCACAACCTTGACCAGGCCATGGCTCATTTTCTTTATCCGTCCGATAAAGCTCATAATGTAACTATCCGTTGTCAGGGAATAAAGCTTTTTGCTGTGTTTGGAGATGTCAACCTCGCGTCCGTCACTCAGGACGATTTTACGGACTTTGTTCAGGAAACCGCCGTGTGGGTCGTAATAAACAGTCAATCCCGAGAAATACAGATAACCGTCCGTACCAGGTTTATTAGCAAATAGTATCAAATCCATAAGTTTTTTCAGCTCATGTCCGGTAATATACACACGCATAAGCGGATAGCCCATGTAATTGTCCTGACCAAAGCCCAGAGACATTACACGGAAAGCATCCGGAGGCGTGAATTTGCCTTTGAGGATATTTTCACGGATAACGCCCTCGGCAGTGATAACAACGTCCGTACCGCCTGCTTCCTTGTCAACGTAATATTTCACTGCATCGGAAACAAAATTGCCAACCGGACCGGGCACATGCTTCACATGGCTACCTGTGTACATATTGTAGCTGATTTCTGCCACTGGTGTGCGGTATGCCAGCCCAAGCGGATTAAAGATTTCCTTGTCCACTTTTGCCTCTTGTTTCAAAATCTGTTCGTGGACGAATTTATCGCCCATGATTTTGTCGTCCACAGGAATGAGCTTATAGTTCAATACATTAACTTTTCCGTCTTTATATTCAATTTCCAAGCGTCCGAGATTATGCACATAACAGCCAGTCTGGACGATGATAGTTTTTCCGACCTTGATATAGTGCGGTGCAGCAACGTGGGTATGTCCGCTGATGATAATGTCAATATCCTTTACTTTACGTGCCAGGTCAAGATCTTCGCCTTTATATCCGCCTTTTCCGTCCGGATAAAATCCACTGTGGGACAAGCAGATAACTATGTCCACTTTTTCCTTATCCCTGAGGATTTTGGTATATTTTTTTGCTACTTTGACCATGTCCTCAAACTGCAAGGGATAAGCAAATTTAATATCCTCCTGAGCATTGTATCCGAGGATGCCGAAAATTCCGATTTTTATTCCGTTTTTCTTAAAAACAACATAAGGCTTAATTACTCCGTCATTATACAATTTTTCCAGCTTATCATCTCCGGGCAGAGGAGAGAATTTCAGCGAGGCAGAAACAATCTGTGGCATTCCGCCAGCCTTTTGGGCAGCCATAATAACATCAGCCAGAGGCTGAGGACCAAAGTCAAATTCATGGTTTCCGAGCGTGGTATAATCAAAACCCATTTGTTTCATCAGATGGAGCTGGAAACCTGTTTCAGGTTCAAGTACATGGAAAATTGTTCCCATCAGGAAATCTCCTGCATCCAGCACCAGCACCTGTCCAGGATTTTTCTCCTTCTCCTGTTTAATAAGTGTTGCAAGGCGGGCAAATCCGCCTATAGTACTGTCATCGTTAATGGTCATTGGCGTATAAGCCAATTCCGGACCAAAGCCCGTGATCTTAGAATGCATATCATTAGTATGCAAAATTACAAGGTGCT
The DNA here is from genome assembly GCA_964649975.1 of uncultured Bacteroidales bacterium. GTDB lineage: Bacteria > Bacteroidota > Bacteroidia > Bacteroidales > S143-33 > S143-33. The sequence goes on from CAZYSM010000012.1 coordinate 15,987, forward strand.
GTGCGTTCAGCCCCATAAATGCTATAATGAGAACAACTAAAGCAAATATCCGTTTCATAATTTTTAATTTTTTTCTGCAAATTAATAAATTTTAGAAAAAAGGAATAACTTTGAAACAAAAACCATATTGAATAATGAAGAATAATAAAGGAAAACTGACACTCATTCAGGCTATTTCCATGGCAGTAGGCACAATGATTGGTGCAAGTATTTTCTCTATTTTTGGCGTTGGTGTGAAGGTTGCCGGACGGGACCTTCCCCTGGCATTTGTATTGTCTGGCTTTTACGCACTTATGGTTGCTTATTCCTATGCACATCTGGGCAAGAAAATTATTTCCGACGCAGGCCCTATTGCATTCATCCTCAAAGGAATTGGCGACAATGTCATTACTGGGGCGCTAAGCATCCTCATGTGGATCACCTATGTTGTGTCCATTGCCATGTTTGCCAAAGGATTTGCAGGGTATTTCCTTCCCCTGGTGCATCTGCCACTGACCAAGCTGAATGTTGCCACTGCCGAGGTACTGATAATTGCCCTGTTTACCTCGCTTAATTTCTTTGGAAGTAAAGCTGTTGGAAAAGCAGAGTTTTACATTGTGCTGATAAAACTGTCCATTCTTGGGCTGTTCATTGTCGGCGGATTGTTCACTGTAAAAAAAGACCTCATAACACCTGCTTTTGACCCTGCACATCTGACAGGTATCCTCAATGCCTCTGTGATATTCTTCCTTTCATACATGGGCTTCGGACTTATCACCAATGCCTCGGAACATATCAAAAACCCAGAGAAAAATGTACCCCGCGCTATTTATTACAGCATCATTATTGTTATGATTGTTTACATCGGTGTTGCCATCACTGCCATAGGTAATCTACCCTTGCAGGAAATCATCAAAGACCAGGATAATGCCCTGGCAGAAGCTGCCAAACCTTTCCTCGGACAGTTCGGGTTCCTTCTGGTATCAATAGGAGCAATCTTTTCCATTTCTTCGGCTCTGAACGCCACACTTTACGGCGGAGCTAACATCTCTTATGCTCTGGCAAAGGATGGAGAACTGCCAGAAATGTTTGAACGTAAAGTATGGTTCAAAGCCACAGAAGGACTGTTCATCACTGCCGGACTGAGCATGGTCTTTGTTCTGCTTTTCAATATCGGTCAGATAGCTTCCATTACAAGCTCAATTTTTACCATAATTTATATTTTCGTGTTAATCAGCCATCTGAAACAAATAAGACATGTAGGCGGAAATAAATGGCTGGTAGGATTTAACACCCTGGTAATTACTGCTGTTTTCTTTGTACTGCTTTACTATCAGTATCAAAACCAGAAATTTGCTTTTTACGGAACTATCATAACTATTCTCTCAGCCGTATTAATAGAATGGATTTACAGAGTGATAAAGAAAGAGCGCGGATTTTTCCGCCCTGAATATTCCGAAAAATAAAAAAATCCGTGCGGGATGGCCCGTACGGATTTTTTTTAAGAATTGAAGAACCTTTATCATTGTTCCTTACTATCAGCCTCATTTCCTTCTTTATCAGCAGGTTGTCCGTCCGTCTGAGTGTTAAATAAACTTATATCCTCTTCTGTATCACTGTCAGCCTGTTCTGGTTCCTCCACAACTGTGAAATTTACTTCTTTTATCTTACGGTCAGTGATTTTCTTTCCGCGTGCCGAGACAGATTTAACCTTAATAAATTCGTCAGCATCAATCACTTGATCATGCAGTTTACGGTCTTTTCCTTTGTATTTCACTGTTATTAAAACTTTTGCTCCAGGGGTCATATCCACAAGGAAAGATCCCTCATTGGAAAGAAAACTGTCCTCAGATGCAGTTGGTTCAAAAGTAAAGCGTTTTAGATAATAAGCCTTTTGATCACCATTGTAATAAACAACGTTATAAACTTTCTGGGGGTCGTATTTTTCAATAATCTTAATATCGTCCGGAAAGTGGTGATTTAAATCCGGCGGGGCAAGATAATAAGTTCCACGCTGGGTAATAACCAGAATGCGGTCGTCATCAGTAAACTCACCAAGGAAATAGTCGGTTTCGGTATTTTTCAGTCGTTTTACCTGCCAGTCAAACCACAGCTTAACGCCCAGGGTTTGTTCACCTTTTTCTTTGATAACAATCTTATGCACAGGATGCTTGGTAAGTATATTTCCCTGAGCCGAACGGCTCTTTACAGCCAGCTGGCTGAAATCATAATCAAAGACCAGACGTTTGAGCCGTGGTTTTGGGCGGAGTTTGACCTGTACAATTTCCTTCTCGCCTTTAGTGGCAGAAAAATACAGCACTTCGGAATATTTATTGCCTTTGGTCAGATTATATTCCTTATCCCGCTTTAATCCAGTAATAGAAAAACGTTTGACATAAGTATTGCCAGTAGCACCGTCGCGGTATGCCACGTTATATATTGTGGCAGTATCGCCTTTTTTGAATACAGCCAGATAGATAACATTTTTGCCAATATAGAACTTGGGGGCTACTTTTGTTATAAAATAAGTACCATCTTTGCGTACCACCAGCACATCGTCAATATCCGAGCAATTGTCAACAAACTCACCATCGCGAAGTTCATATCCTGCAAAACCTTCCTTAAAATCAGCATACAGCTTGCGTGTAGCTGCTACAACATGAGTTGCTTGTATATCCTCAAAATTACGTATTTCGGTCAGACGTGGCCAGTCCTTGCCGTATTTATCTTTCAGGCGTTTAAAATGAGCAATGGTAAAGTCAATGATATGGTCAAGGTCGTATTTGACCTGCTTGATTTTTTCCTCAATGTCCTTAATGTGCTGATCAGCACGTTTGGCGTCGTATTTGGATATACGTTTGATTTTTATTTCGGTCAGGCGGACAATATCATCATAGGTCACTTCCCGGCGGAGGCGGGATTTGAACGGTTCCAGTGCTTTGTCAATTGTTTGAATAATCTCCTCCCAGGTCTCACATTTTTCAATCTGTAAATAAATACGGTTTTCTATGAAAATTTTTTCCAGAGAGGCAAAATGCCATGCTTCCTCCAGCTCGTGGAGTTTTATTTCCAGCTCCTTGCGCAGTATGTCAACTGTATTATCCACGGATCGTTTAAGGATTTCCTCCACGGGAAGGAAACGCGGCTTGTCATCATCAATAACCGTAGCATTGGGCGAAATGGTAATCTCGCAATCAGTAAAAGCATAAAGTGCATCAATGGTCTTATCCGGGTCGGAATCCGGATGGAGTTGTATTTCTATACGGACTTTATCCGCGGTTTTGTCCTCAATCTTTTTGATTTTGATTTTACCTTTCTCATTGGCCGAGACAATGGAATCAATGAGCGAGGAAGTAGTCTTACTAAAAGGAATATCTGTAATAACCAGGCGTTTTTTGTCAGCTTTTTCAATACGCGCGCGCACGCGGACTTTTCCGCCCCTTAGCCCGCCATTATAACGCGAAACATCTATCATTCCGCCGGTAGGAAAATCCGGATACAGAACAAAGTCCTGTCCGCGGAGGTAGCTGATAGCAGCATCTATCACCTCATTAAAGTTATGGGGCAGTATTTTAGAGGCCAATCCTACGGCAATACCTTCCACACCCATAACGAGCAAAAGCGGAAATTTTACGGGTAGATGCACAGGTTCTTTATTACGCCCGTCGTAGGAATATTTCCATTCTGTAACTTTTGGCGAAAATAATACGTCCAGGGCAAATTTGGACAGACGAGCCTCAATATAACGTGCGGCAGCTGCCGAATCGCCAGTGTAAATATTTCCCCAGTTTCCTTGCGTGTCAATCAAAAGTCCTTTTTGTCCCAGCTGTACGATAGCCTCATAGATGGAAGCGTCTCCGTGCGGGTGGTATTGCATTGTATAGCCAATGATATTTGCCACCTTGTTATAGCGTCCATCCTCCAGACGGTACATAGCATGAAGGATACGGCGCTGAACGGGCTTAAGCCCGTCCTTTATATGAGGCACAGCACGTTCCAGGATAACGTAGGAAGCATAATCCAGAAACCAATTTTGGTACAAGCCGGAGACCGATGTAATGTTTGCTTTATCTCCTCCATTAAAATGCGATTGTTCTGCATTATCCTTGTTATCGTTTTCCTCATTAAGGCTATTATCCAGAATATTATCCTTTTCTTCCATAAATTGTCAAGTTTTATTTACCCGGCTGACAAAAATAACAAATCCACACCAAAAACAAAAAAGGGCAATCGTCCCCAGTGGGGACGATTGCCCTAAATATCTGTATTTCAACAAATAAATCAGTGAGTACTACCTACAAAAGACAGAATACCCACTGCACAGGTCTTTTTGACTTTTTCCCCCTCTTTCAAGCGTATGGAAACATAATACATACCAGATTTCCGACATATAAAGTCAAAAGAATCCGTATGTTTACCGGTCTTAGGATCGTATGTAGATCCGTATGGATTTGTCTTTTCCGGATGCTGGCTATCGTAAAGCGTCATAATAACCTTATCCTCATATCCTTCGGGCGTACAAAGATTAAATCTGTAATGTGCATCTTTATTCAAAACCACTGTCCAACGTGCACTTCTCTCATGAGGTTTGGAAGAACGCAGTTTAGTATTGAAATCACGCAGATAGATACTCTTGCCCTTTGTTGCACAGGCATAAACCATCTGTTGCTTACACTGGGCGCTGGCTTTGTATGGTGCCAAAACAAATAATAAACCAGCTAATAATGTGGTTATTAAAACAATTCTTTTCATTTTATAAGTTTATTAATTTATTTCTTACTTGTTTGGTAACATCAATTAAATCCTGAATTTGCTCGTCGGATATATGGATAACACTTCTCTCCTCCTGTTCATAGACAGGAATATCCGACTGAGTGGATTTATATGAAGGTTTTACTTTTTCATAAGTAATAGTAACCTGACTGTAAATTTTATCTATTTTTTTGAATTCATCAAGTATTGTTTTAAAATAATCGTTATCACTATATAATTTTAATCCCTGATAAAGAATTGTAAAAATGGTTTTCTGGTCTCCAATAAGTTCTTTTAATTTATCATTAGGATGTGTTTCATAGACCTGGGTCATAAGATATAAGCCCTCCAGCCATACTCCTGTGACCATTAACAGGCTCAGATTGCCTCTGGCATTTTCCTGCAAATGCCTGTTCATATTAGAAAAACTGTTCACCGATAGAAAAACAAGAGAATCAAGATTTTCATTACTGGTGGCTAATCTTTTAAACGATTGAAAATCAAAGAATTGTCCCACTCTCAGATCATCTGCCAGGCGTTTTATTGCGCTAAGATATTCCACTATCAAAGTAGTACGTTCATAAACATTCAGGTAACCCAAATCGGCACTAAGGACACCCAGACCAAAAGCTTTTTTATAGTTGATGTCGTAATTGTTAATAATATCAGGGTCAACAAGATATTTTTTGGAAAAAGGTACCTCCATATCTTTAATAATAGCCGCCACCTCCACAGGGGAAGGAAAACTATTAACAATCTGTTCCACTACTTCCTGATTTTCTGGCTTGGGCTTTTCCTGGTTAACAGGAAGATTTTTGGGTATATTTATCACATCCTCATCAGATTTATTACATCCTTTGCATCCTATAAAAATCTGACTAATAGCAAATAAAAACACAATAACGAAAAAATATTTTCCTAAACCCAATCTTTTCATTTTCTATTAAGATGTTAGTTAATGCAAATCTATTAATTTATTTAAACAAAACAAAGTCGTTTTTAACACTATTTTTTTGACTCAGTCTCATCTTTAGCTCTGATTTTCTTCAATTTAGGGAATTTAGGCATTTTAATTCTACCAAACCACTCTATCAACTTGCGCATATGTTCAAAATACAGAGGCGGATATAATAACAGAGACATAAACCATATTACGGCCATATTAAACCAATAAGTCTCATAATAATGCCCCATAAAATATTTCTGAGGCGCAAAGAAATGACTACGGAAACCAAACCAATGGCTATCATCGGGATCCTGGAAAATAGGGTCAACTTGTTGAATTAATCTATGTTTATATTCCAAAATCTTATATTTTTCAAACTTATTAGTTACAATATCAGCAATATGCTCATTGTGATATTTATTTCTCAATTTTATGAACAAATGCGGGTCTTTCTTGGCCATCCAGGTTTTTATAGCCTCTTTTTCGCTGTCTTTATTAAAGAAAATTTGTCCGTAATAATCATTTAATTTATCCAGATAGTCATCCGTAGCCTCATAGACATCTTCGGTAAATCCCTGTAGATTAAGCTTATCCAGATAATCAAAAGCAATATTCTTATTTTTACGTAATTCCTCTTTAATTTCGTTATAAACAAGTTTGAGGTTATCTTCAATCACAAATTTCAGGGAATCAATATTAGCATCAGGTTCTTCTTCCATAGTCACAAGCGCATCATAGGCCTCACTCAAATGGTCTTTAACAGCAGGTATCCAGTGCACCTGTTTATAATCGGCCTGACTAATAGCCTTATCAATGTCAAAAAATATTTTTTCAAACCTGTTATTCTTAAATTCATATACCATCAAAGCTTCGTAGGCCCAACGCGATTCCATAAATTCGGCAATAGGTGGAACTTTACCAATAGTACTGATTTTGCGGTTTAACTTATCAAAACTGAAAAATGCTCCACCCAATGCCATAAGAGGAATCATAATAAGCGGTATCATAATATAAATAGTCACAGCAGAATTAAATGCCGAGGAAATGTTCAGGCCCAGCATATTGGCAAAAACAAAAGTAGAAAATAGGGCAAACCAGTAAATAAATGTCATATCTTTGATGCCCAGAATGGTATTACCAATAATAACATATTCAAAAGCCTGGATAGCAGAAATAACAATCAGGATAGAAATTTTTGCCAGTAAATAACTATGCCTGCTTAAATTAAGGAATTTCTCACGCTTTAATATCTTACGGTCACGGAAAATCTCTTCTGCGCTGACTATCAATCCAAAGAACAATGCCACAACAATACTCATAAAAATATAGGCGGGCATATTCACATTATCGTAAAAAATATAAACATTAGACATTGGGTCGGCAATATACCGGATAAGGAAGGCCAGTATTCCGCCCAGGATAGGTGTTTCGGTAAGAGTAAGGATAACATATTGCGAATTACTCAACTTGGCTTTCAAATCTCGGGTAAGGAAAACCATATACTGCTTGAACTTGCTGGGCAAATTCAGCGCTTTCTTGGGTGCCTCATGGACCGTGGGCACACGATGTATTTTCTTTAAACTGTAAAAATATTCCTCCCATTTTGGCGGACTAACCTTGCGCTCGTCAATGTAATGACCAAACTCGTCAACTTTCTTAGCTTCAAGGATATTAAAAATTGTCTCAGGGCGGACAGTACCACACACAGGACACTCACCCACGTCGGCATTCACCTGGTTATCCAGACGTTTGAAATACATAATAGCCTCAATGGGATTACCGTAGTAAACCTCATATCCGCTATCAAGTATAAGCATATTATCAAACATCTTGTAAATATCCGACGAGGGCTGGTGAATAACAACTACAACCAATTTGCCTTTCAGAGCCAGCTCCCTCAAAAGGTCCATAACATTTTCCGAGTCTCGCGATGACAGACCAGTAGTAGGCTCATCCACAAAAAGGATACTTGGCTCACGGATAAGCTCCAGGGCAACGTTCAGTCGTTTACGCTGTCCCCCACTAATTAATTTGTTAAAGATATTACCAACCTTAAGATGGCGTATTTCGTATAGCCCCAGACTTTTAAGCGTTTTATTAACCAGTTCGGTTATTTCTTCCTTGGTCTTTCCACGGAAACATAGCTGAGCATTGTAATACAGATTCTCAAAAACCGTCAATTCTTCTATGAGCAGATCATCCTGGGGTATATATCCCAAAACACCTTCTATCTTGTCCTTTTCCTTGTGCAGGTCAATTCCGTTAATAAGCACCTTACCTGAAGTAGGGGTATAAATACCAGTGAGAATATTCAAAAGAGTGGTTTTACCTGAACCACTGGCCCCCATAATTCCCACGAGCTTACCCTGGCTCTCAGAAAAATTTATCCTGTGCAGCCCCACATCTCCGGTAGGAAAACGGTAATGTACGTCAATAACGTCAAAGGAAAGACGTATTGTTGAATAATCTGCAAGGAATTTAGCTACAACATCACTATAATAAACAGGTTTACCACGCGGAAGTTTTACAGTAGCTCCGGTGGCAAACAGATATATACGGTTGTTAAAAACAGGTAATCCATTAAGTAATACATTATCCTGTCCGGTATATCTGAGGAAATACAAATCGGCGCTGCGCACCCTTAAAATGACCATGTATCCGTCAATGGATTCTGTCTTAATAAACTTACATTTAGAGCATTGCACATCCTTATCATCCACAATAAGAATGGAATCAAAATCCAATTGATCTATTTTATCAGAGACAACGAAATTATGTATTTCCTCATATTCGTCACGAGCAATATTAAAAACTTCGGCCACTGTATTAATAATGGCCATACGTTGCGGGGTAAACTGCCGGCTGGCATTGACCATTTCAAACAGACGAACCAGAACAACTACCTTCTGACGTCTGTTAAGAGTTTTGTTAATTTTTTTACAAAGACCTAATATTCTGACTGAATCACTAACAAGAGTTAATTTCTTATTTGTACGACGGGTTTTTTTCTCGTCTTCGGCAGTAGCCTTTTTCTTAAATTGTATAAGATATTCTTCTACACTTTCCTTACCTAACTGTTGCGTGAGGAATGATTCAACATACTCCAGCTCTTTTGGATGCAAACCTTCGTCCTGCTTGGCAATAATAGCAAAAAGCTGAATTAACGCATTTAAGATTTCTTCACTCATAAGTTAGGTTTTGGAAGTTGTTAATCAACGCTGTATGGCACCATTTCAAAAGGAACTTCCACGATGTCGGCATATTCCTCACCGGCTTCCTGCATATCTTCGTCGTCTTCCGGATAATGCCATCGTACCAGAACATCGTGCCCGTCGTCATACATATCCTCCAGTTTTAACAGAATATCCAGTAAGAGTTTGGACGAAGCAGTGTTAAAATATTCCAGCTTAAAATCCACCACAGTTTTAGGCAGCGGATTTTTTGCATATTCGTCCAACCATTCCAATATAGGTTCATAAAAAGCAACTACGTCCTCGGGCAAAGAACGTCCTGAAATCTCAAACTTCGGATTATCCGGATTAGGATCCAATATCACAAGAGGAGTGTCATCAGTTCCCTGAATTCGTAATGGTTGTAGCATATCTCTTTTTATTTTTATTGTTTTGGTTAAAAACTTAGGTTAAATGAAAAAATATTTAAGACTTAATTCTGGGTACTGTAGAAGTCAGTACAAAGAAAGAAGTATTATCATCTATACGCAAAAAACTATAAATAAGTTTCTGTCCTGTTTTACGGGCAATATCAATAAAGCCCAAACCAGCACCTCCTTTAGGCGAGAGACGGCCTTCTCGTATCTGTTGCTTATAGAGCTTGGTTAATTCCTCTTTTGTCATGCTATTAATTTTCTCAAGCAATTCCCGCAGGGATTCCACCTTATCGTTGCGTATAATATTACCTGTGGTAATATTATACTCTTTTTCGTCTTTGCTGACAAGAAAGATTCCCCGACCGTCCTCAGAGGCATAATAATCAAATTCCTTGTCGGCATGTTTAGATACGTTCTGCAGGCATTCCACCATTACATGGAATACTTTTTTCTGCACGGTTGTATAATCCTGCTCCCGTTGCATATTACTTTCGGCCAGAGCAGTAAAAGCTTTTGTAATCTGATGAGTAATTTCTCCTTCGTAAGCCAAACTAATATTACTCTTTTTCATCTTTAAATAAAACTCATAGACAAATTCCAGTGCAGAATGATTATTTTTTAACACCTGACCCATATTATATAGTGTATTTTAGAATTCAACGCCAATGAATAGAACGTCGTCAATTTGTTTATGGTTGCCTTTCCAGGCGAAGAAAGTATTTTTCAAAATTTCGTGGAACTCCATAATAGTCGCATCTTTGTTCTCATTGATAAGCTGACGAATCCTTTTATTCTTAAATTTTTCCTTAGTTTTTTCACCAACCTGGTCAGCAAGACCATCGGTAAAGATAAAAAATTTATCTCCGGGGTCAAATTCAATATCATAATTGGAAAATGAAGGCTCTATACGGTTTCTGCGCGGAATACCACCAACAGCCTTTAATGTGCCCTTATATTGTATAAACTCACCATCACGTTTGAGATAATACAAAGGTCTGTGAGCCCCGGAAAAAGACATTTTATTTTTATTAAAGTCTATTTTACATAAAGCAATATCCATACCATCACGAGCTTCGGCATCAGGAGTATCCTGCCTCAAAGTTTTTCTCACCTGAGCATTAAGCATATCCAGTATTTGTCCTGCATTTAACTCAGGCTGAGTAGAAACAATATTATTCAACAAAAAGTATCCAATAAATGACAGCAGGGCACCCGGCACCCCGTGTCCTGTACAGTCAACTGCGGCAATATAAACATAATTATCCTTGACAAAGAACCACGGTATATCTCCGCTGACCACATCACGCGGAAGGTAAAACATAAAGGATTTAGGCAAATACTGTCTGATAGTCTTAATATCCGGAATTATAGCTGATTGTATTCTGCGTGCATAATTAATACTCTCGGTGATACTTTTGTTTTTCTTTTCAATTTCAATCTGAATTTTCTTTTGTTCGGTGATGTCATGAGCAACAAAAAGTACAGATTCCAATTCATTAACCTCATTAAATTCCGGAATAACGTTAAAAAGCACAATTCGCGGTTCGTCTTCTCCTTTAATGGGAAAAGTAGTTTCAAATTGCAATTTTTTCTGATTTTCAATAACGCGTTTCATTGAGTTAAGGAAAATCTCTTTGACCTCAGGGTGGATATCCACTTTCTCAATATTATTTCCGATAAGATAACGGCGACCAACCTTGAGGAAGACCTCTGCAACAGGATTTGCATAATATATTTTGCCATCGCGGCTGGCACGGATAATCATATCAGGAGAGTTCTCAGAGAGAGCCCTCATCTGGCCGCTCATACGCTGGGCACGCTCGGCAATCTTACGAACAGAAATATCGCGAGTATTAAAGATAATACCATTAATAGCAGAATTATCCAGAAGATTACGCCCGGTAGTCTCCAGCCACATCTCATTATCACCCTCTTTCTTGAACAAATACTCCATAGTCACAGGTTCGGAAGGATTACTCAAAAGTCTCATAAAGGCTTTACGCAGAATCTCATTAACTTCCGGGGTAAAAACTTCAAAACCATTTTTACCAATCAATTCCTCAGGGTCATAACCAAGGATGTGTTTAATAGATGGAGAGATATAGGTAATAATACCGTCCTGATTATAGATAAAAATAACCTCGGAAGCGTTTTCCAACAAAGCATAAAGTCGTTTACGGGTACGCTCCACCTCTGCAATTTCATTCCCCAGACGGATATTGACCTTTTCCAGCTCCTGCTGTGCCTTGCGCATTTCCTCTGCCTGTTTACGGAGCTGTTCCTCGTTTTTCTTCAGACGCTCGGTCATTTGCCGGTATTCACGTAACAGCTGCTCAGTACGGATATTGATTTTCAGGTTAAAGATAGTTTGTCCAATAACGCCGGAAATCTCCTCAATCAATTGAATAACACGCTGGGGCATATCCTCGTCAAAGGAAGCAAGCTCTATAACACCCTGCAGCTTATCATCGCCAATAAGTGGAGCTAAAAGTAATGTCCTGGGTTTTTTATCCCCCAATAAACCGGATGAGATAGTAAAATAATCTTCTGGTATTTCCTTACGATAGATAATATCCCGTTCATAAGCACATTGTCCAACAAGGCCCTGACCTATTTTGAATTCTTGACTGATGTATCTGCGACGATTATATGCGTATGTAGCGCGATTAACTAAAATGTTTTTATCCTCATCATAGATATAGAACACACCCTGTATTGCATCTGTATAATTAACTATGCTAACAATTGTCTCATAGGCGAGTTTATCCAGATCATTATGGAAACGCAGAATATCGCTGATAATTTCCTTTCCTTTTGTAATCCAGCCCAGCTCGGCTTCGCGCTGGTAAGTAGCACGCAGGTTATCACGCATCAAAAGCAGAGCCTGTCCCAGCTGGTCATCAGGTTTAATTTCAACTTCAAAATCCAGGTTTCCTTCACTTATCTGACGTGCAATCTCCAGATTACGCCTGATCAAATCCTGCATCTGTTCCAGAGTGCTCTCCAGACGGGTTCGTATTCGTTCGGTATTGCTATAGAACCAGAAAAAAGCATAAGCAGTAATAAAAGGTATTAAATCAATTACAATAAATCCCGGTGCTTTAATATGCATATACTTAATGGCCTGCCACGACAAGCCATATCCTCCGGCCAGCATACTAACCAGCCAGGCTAAAAACGTAATAATCAAACCGATAAAAAATCCGGAAAGGATAATTCTCTTAGAAGTTATTTTTCTGTTTCGTTTAGCCATATTTCAAAATAATTTTCAGGACAAAATAAAAGAAAATTTTATTAACTACCAGATATATCATCCAGCCAGTCATTAATATCCTTGTCTATATCAGAATCAAAATCATTGCCAGAATTTTCCAATTTATTATTAAAGGCTTTGTCGGTAATGTCAATAGCAAGATAAATAATTTTTTTCACATTTCCGCTCTGGTCAAACACAGGGGTATATTGATTAACCAACCATACGTCCTGTCCGGTTTCCATATTTTTCCGTTTGACAACAATTTGCTGGGGATCTCCGGCTTTTACCTTTTCCCAGATTTTGAGGAAGTCCTCGTGTTCCTCTTCCGGAATAAATTCCAGAATGCTTTTTCCCTTCATTTTTTCCAGGTCATAGCCCAACACTTTAACGTGTCTCTCATTAGCATCCAGCAGGATACCTTCCGGGGTATATTCAGCCCGGAGCATTGTAGCATCCACAGCTACCGAGAGTGCCTCTATTTCTCCCTTAAGATCTGCTGTTTGGTCATAAAACCTACGATAATCAGTTATATCAACAGCCAGATAAATGATGCTTTCAACCTGGCCTTTATCATTGAGAATAGGGATATATTGATTTAACAGCCATATTTCCTCGCCTGTATCTTTACGCACTCTGCGCGCTATCAGCTGGAAAATCTCGCCATTTTGAATTCTCTGCCATACCTGTTCAAATTCCTCTTTTTCCTGGTCAGGGATAAATTCCCAGATAGATTTTCCGCGGAACTGATCCAAATCATACCCTATAATCTGCTGATGCAGAGCATTTGCATCAACCAAAAGCCCATCGGCAGTATATTCAGCTCTCAGAAGAGTTCTATCCACTCCGATAGTAAGGTAATGCAAACGTTTTTCCAGCTTTTTCTGCGCAGTGATATCCACAGCTAAATAAATAATCCGCACAACTTTTCCATTCTCATCCTTAACAGGCAGGTACTGATTAAGCAACCATATTTCGTCACCTGTATCTTTACGTTCTCTGCGTACTACAATCTGATAAGCCTCTCCAGAAATTACCTTTGCCCAGATGTCTTTCATAAAATCTTTTCTCTGATCCTCAGGCACAAATTCCAGGATACTTTTACCCAGAAAATCTGCAAGATTATAACCTATAATTTTCTGATGTAATTCATTGGCATCCAGGAGTTTTCCCTCCGGAGAATATTCAGCACGCAAGAGAGTGGAATCAACGCCCTGAAGCAGATAATCTACTTTATCTCCAGTAAGCTGGAAACGAGTAATATCAATAGCAAGATATTCAATACGGATAACATTGCCAGCAACATCAGTAATAGGTATGTACTGATTAAGCAGCCATATAGGATCACCTGTATCTGCCCGCTGACGCTGAACCACTGCCTGCACAAATTCCCCTGACTTAACCTTATTCCATATATTTTCCTCAAAATCTGCCCGCTCATCCTCTGGTACAAATTCCAATATAGACTTGCCGCGCATCTCTTCAAGGCTATAGCCAATAACTTTTTGGTGTATCTCATTAGCGTTTATCAAAATACCTTCAGGGGTGTATTCAGCGTTAAGGAAAAATCTGTGAATACCCTCAATAAGTCCGGAAAACTCTGCCTCACGCTCTTTTTCTTCAGTTATATCTGTGGCAAGATACAGTATCTCCTCCACATTGCCCTTATCGTCAATAATAGGAATATATTGGTTCAAAAGCCAGATAGCCTCGCCTGTATCCTGACGATAACGCAAAACTGTCTTTGAAATATACTCTCCTGAGGCAACCCTATCCCACATCTGACGGAAGGCTTCCCGCTCCTGATCTGGAACAAACTCCAAAATACTGCGCCCCCTCATCTCTTCCAGGTCATACCCCAAAATCTTCTGATGCAACTCATTGGCATCTTTCAACGTTCCATCAGGAGCATAAACCGCTCTGAGCAAACGTTTGTCCAATCCTTGCAGCAGGGCAAGGAAACGGGCCTCGGTCTGTTTCTGTTCTGTAATATCAAAAGCAAGATATACAACACGGACAACCTTGCCGTCAGCATCTTTGATAGGAATATATTGATTCAACAACCATATAGGCTCACCAGTATCCTGACGCTCACGCTGCACAACAACAGTGTGGCGCTTACCACTGCTGATTTCTTTCCACAGACGTGAAAATTCTTCTCTATCCGTCTCTGGAACAAATTCCAGAATGCTTTTCCCTTTCATCTGTTCAATATCATATCCCAGTGTCTGCTGATGCAAATCATTAGCATCCAAGAGAATACCATCCGGAGTATATTCCGCTCTGAGCAATACCTCGTCAATACCACGACGGAAATATAATAGTTCCTGCTCACGGTGAAGTACTGCCTCCTCCAATTTTTTCTGCTCAGTAATATCAATACCGATATAAATAATTCTTTCTACCTTTCCCGCATTATTAATTATAGGAGTATATTGATTCAGAACCCAAATCTTTTCTCCTGTTTTTTCATTGGTTCTCTGGGTAATAGCCTGCAAGCTCTCTCCCTGTAGTAATTTTGTCCATATTTTTTCAAACATAGGGCGATTCCTCTCCTGGACTAAATCAAAGAAAGACTTACCTTTAATTTTATCAATGTCAAAGCCTAAAACTGCAGCATATCTCGGATTAATATCCACAATACGTCCCTGGGCATCTACCTCAGCCCTGTACATTGTAGCATCAATAGAGGCAATAATAGCTTTCTGCTCAGCCTCGCGGCGGGTAACTTCCTGCAATAAGCGATTAATCTCCTCTTCTTTTTGTACCTGGTCGGTAATATCAATATTCAGGACAATGACACGGACAATTTCCTCATCTTCATAAACCGGAGCAAACTGGGAAAGGAACCATATAACTTCTTTCTGGTCAATGGCAAATTTTATCCGTTCTTTAATATACTGACCATTACGGGCTTTTTCAAAAGCCTGTTCAAATTTTTCCAGTTCTTCGCCAGACAAAATATCTTTATATGTAACCCCTTCAATATTTTCAATCTTAAGAATTTTTTTCAGCCTCTCACTAGCGTCATAAATTTTTCCTTCAATGTCAAATGAGACACGATAAATTACCGCATCAATAGCTGCCAGGATATTTTCCACTCTTGCCCTTAACAAGTCGGACTGGCGCTGCAAACGCAGAGATTCGGCTTGTTCGCGAAGGACATCTTTCAGGGCACGTTTAGCCTCCTGCTCAGCACGTACCTGGTCGGTAATATCCTGGGCAAGATACAACACTTTGTAAATGTTACCTTTATCATCCAGCACAGGAGTGTACTCGTTCAACAGCCAGATCTCCCTGCCATCAGCAGTAAAACGCCTCACCCTCAACGAAACATTTTCACCTTTAAGTACTCTATTCCATACTTTTTCAAATTCCTCCCGCTCGTCCTCCGGGATAAAGTTCATAATACTTTTGCCAAGAGCCTCCTCGTAGTTATACCCCAATGTTTTGCGATGCAAATCATTGGCAAAGAGCAGAGCACCTTCGGGCGAGTACTCTGCACGCAGGATAACACGGTCAATACCTTCCAGGATTGCACGGCGCTCAGCCTCAGCCTTACGCAACACCTCCTGGAAAGCACGCAATTGTTTTTCCTGACGTTTAGCTCTTTCCAGGGCCTCCTTAGCTTCCAGCTCGGCGCGTACCTGGTCGGTAATATTCTGAGCCAGATACAAAATTTTCGTCACCTGCCCCGAACGCGGATCAATAACCGGAGTATATTGGTTCAACAGCCACAGTTCCTCTCCTGTAACAGTAAAACGGCGCACACGCACCTGTTTCATCTGACCTGACGCAACTTCCTGCCATAATTTCTGGAACTCTTCTTTTTCCTCTTCTGGAATAAAAATAAAAATGCTTCTACCCAAAACCTCCTCGTACTTATATCCAAAGGTGTCGCGGTGCAACTGATTAGCATAAGTAAGGATGCCTTCCGGGGTATATTCTGCACGCAGGATAGCACGGTCAATACCTTCCAGGATAGAACGCAGCTCAGCCTCTTTCTCCTGCAGTTCTTTCTGGATTTTTTTGGATTCTTCCAGGGCCTGCTTAGCTTCCAGCTCGGCGCGTACCTGTTCGGTAATATTCTGAGCCAGATACAAAATTTTCGTAACCTTACCCGACACCGGGTCAATAACAGGTGTATATTGGTTCAGCAGCCACAGTTCCTCTCCTGTAACAGTAAAACGGCGCACACGCACCTGTTTCATCTGACCAGAAGAAACCTCAGCCCACAATTTTTTGAAATCTTCCTTTTCCTCATCCGGAATGAAAATAAAAATGCTTTTACCCAGTACGTCGTCGTAATTATATCCGAAGGTGTCGCGGTGCAACTGGTTGGCAAAGGTAAGTATACCCTCTGGAGTATATTCTGCGCGGAGGATAGCACGGTCAATACCTTCCAGGATAGAACGCAGCTCAGCCTCTTTTTCCTGCAATTCTTTTTGTGCCTTTTGAGCTTCTTCCAATGCCTGTTTGGCTTTTTGCTCTGCTTCCACCTGCTCTGTAACATCCACAGCCATATAAAGTATCTTGGTAATATTACCCTGCTCATCACGGATAGGAGTATACTGGTTCAATAGCCAGATATCCTGCCCTGTGGCAGTTTTACGCTTAACCTGGATTTGTTTCAGAGCACCAGAAGCAACTTCCTTCCATAGCTTAGCGAAATCTTCCTTTTCCTCCTCGGGGATAAAGATGAAAATACTTTTTCCCAGTACTTCCTCGTAGTTATATCCCAGAGTTTTACGGTGTTTTTCGTTAGCGAACAGCAGAATACCTTCTACGGAATATTCGGCACGCAAAAGGGTTTGGTCAATACCTTCCAGGATACTCTTGAGCTCAATCTCATTACGTTTAACCACCTGGTGTGCACGCATCAGCTCCTCGGACTTTTTCATAGATTCCTCAAGGAGCTTGGCATTACGCAATTCAATTTCCTTTTGCTCGGTAATGTCAATAGAAAGCCAGAGGATACGGATAAGTTCGTCATTAGGGCCGAGCACAGGTGCAAAAGTTACCAATAACCATACATCCCTGTCACCTACTTTGTAGTGGAAAGTATCTTTATAAATCTGTAAAGCCCGGAGTTTTTTTAAGATTATCTGGTCAAGATTTTCCTGTTGCTGAGGCAGGACAAACTTAAAACTCTCGCCAAGCACCTGCCCACGTGATACTTTAAGCGTGCGTAGGAAACTGTCGTTAGCAGTAATAACAGTACCTTCCGGGTCAATTTCCACGCGCAGCAATACCTGACTGACAGCATTAAGGATAGAGGACATTTCAGCCGCACGAGCCTCAGCTTCCTGGCGTGCAGCTTCCATCTGGTCGTAAAGACGTCTGAGCTCTTGCTCACGTTTGGCCAGCTCCTCGGATTTCTGCTGTGTTTCCTGCAACAGCTGTACAGTACGTGCATTAACCTTAACAGCTTCAATGGTAGCAGCTATAGACTGAGCCACACTTTCTGCAAATTCCAGTTCATGCTGCTGGAATTCTTTGAAAGCAGCGATTTCAAATACACCGTGCAGACCACGGTCGGTTTTCAATGGAACAATAAGCAAGTTATTAGGTCTGGCATCTCCCAGCCCGGATTCAATTTCAATATAATCCTCTGGAATATTTTTCAAATAAAGCATAGTGCGGTCAACAGCCACACTACCAATAAGCCCCTCACCAAGTTCAATCCGCTTAGTGTAGAATTTCTTACGGTCATAAGCAAAAACAGACAAAAGTTTCAGGTGAACATCATCCGGGTCAGCATCCTCCAGGATATAAAGTCCGCCTACGCTGGCCTCCAGGTATTTTACAAGATTTTTAATAACAGCATCACCCAGTAGTTGAAGGTCATTAGAGGTCTGACGCATAACATCTGAGAACAGGTTAAGACCCTCGGTAATCCACCGCCGGTGTTTCTCTTGTTCTTCTCTTTTCAGCTGTTCCTTCTTTGTTTTTTCCAGCTGCTGGGCAAGTTGCAATATAGAGGTTAAAAGAATATTGCTATTATCAATATCTTCATGCTTAATCTCTTCGTAACGTTCTTTCTTTAAGTTCTCTATAATCTCGTATAAAGTGTGGTGAGTTTCAATAATTTTATTAATGTTACCAGCCAACAGGCCTATTTCTCCGGATTGTGAAATATCTAATGGCCCAGGTATTTTACCCTCAGCCATTACCTTAGACTTATCAATAATCTTAAGGAATTCGGCCAGGAAAGAGGAATACATCATAAAAACAAAAAGCAATCCACCAAGGATAAGCAGAATATCCACAAAAAGCAGAGCCCTTTCAATACGTTTTATAGTAGCATTCAGAATATTAAAACGCAAACGCTGTTTGTCCAATACGAAATCTTTAAATTTCTTCAAATCCGAAATAACATTTGCATAAATTTCATTCAAGCTAACAAGGTATTTTTCAATAGCCCTGGTATCCGAAAGTTTATAAGCCCTGATAACTTCCAGACTAATGTCATCAAAAAGCTTGTATGAACTTTTTAGTTTATTCAAAAGCACATATTCCTGATAGCTTTCTACCCTGTTTTCCAGGGAATTAATTAAAGATATAATTTCTTCAGAATTTTTTTGATAAAAGTTATAAAAGTCAGGATAAGAAATTTTTTGTCTGGTGAAAATATAAAACCTCAACAAGATATTGTTAAGGTCGTGCTGGATAGTAGAAATATCCCTGTTATAGCTAAAGATATATGTTTGTGTCTGTTTAAGGCTTTGCTTAATTTCCGACAGGCGCTTGAAAATAAAAATGTTATAAATAATCATGAAAACCAACATCAAAACAATAGCGGATAATATTTTTACTCTGACAGAAGTATTTTGAATTAATCTTTTTATCATAGTGCCCGATAAAATTTTCGTTATTCTTTATGCAAAAGAAAAATTTTTAAGTATCAATCAATAAAAATAATAAATGCATTTTTAAAATTAAAAAAAAATTCATGAGTTAAGCAGAAAATCCGATAATATTCTGCGAGTCTGGTCTATTGCTTTTTGTAAATCATCATTTACAACAACTACATCAAACTTATCTTCCAGAGATAATTCAAATTCTGCTCTTTCAAGACGTTTTTTTAGACTCTCAGGAGTTTCTGTCCCCCGTTTGATAAGCCTGTTTTTCAATTCCTCCAAAGAAGGAGGTTTTATAAAAATAGCCAGAGCTCTTTGTCCAAAAGCCTGTTTAATTCTCAATCCCCCAATAACATCCACATCAAAGACTACATTTTTCCCCTCCGCAAGGAGGCGTTCCACCTCAGACCTGAGGGTGCCATAATACTGGTCTTTATATACCTCAACCCATTCAATAAACTCGTTATTTTCAATCTTTTTCTTAAATTCTTGTGGAGAAAGAAAATAATAATCCTGCCCATTAACCTCACCATTGCGAGGTTTACGGCTGGTAGCTGAAACCGAAAATGCCAGATTAAACTCCTTAATTTTAAGCATTTCGTGTACAATAGTAGTTTTTCCTGCGCCAGAAGGTGCGGAAAATATAACCACTTTTCCCTGTGTCATAAGCAATTAAAGTTTAAAACCAATTACCAGAATATCGTCCGTTTGACTATAGCCGGACATCCAGGCTTCCAAGGTTTCCTGTAATAAACGTTTTTGTTCCTCCATAGGAAACTTATGAATGGAATGTAATAATTCGTGGAAATTTCTCGTCATAAACTTACGGCGTTCCGGTCCTCCAAACTGGTCCTGATAACCGTCAGAAAATATATAAAACCACATTGGCGAATCAATGACAATCTCGTGTTTGGTAAATTGTACCTGTTCGGTATATTGAAACCCACCAATTGACTGACGGTCGCCACGTATCTTATGTAATTCTCCGTCCTTAGTAACGTATATCAATGGATTTTTAGCGCCAGCAAATTCCAGAATACCTTTTTCCTTATCTATAACACACAGAGCCATATCCATTCCATCCTGATTATCGGAAGTATCCTGTTTCAGAGCTGCCCGGATATATTTGTGCTGCAAAGTTAATATTTCTGCGGCATCTGTCACACCTTTGCTCAAAACAATTGTATTAAGCACTTCGGCACCAATCATAGACATGAAAGCCCCGGGAACTCCGTGTCCGGTACAGTCAACAGCAGCAATAATTATTTTTCCGTTATGGTAAGCAAACCAATAAAAATCTCCGGAAACAATATCCCGTGGACGGTAAAAAATAAAACTCTCAGGAAGATGTTTTTTAATATTTTCCTCCAGGGGTAAAATAGCAGTCTGGATACGTTTTGCGTATTCAATACTATCGGTAATGTCCTTGTTTTTACGACGTATTTCTTCATTTTGTTTGGCCAGTAAATCGCGCTGTACCTCTATCTCATGCTTTTGCTGTTCTATCTCAATTGTCCGCAAACGCACCTGATCTTCAAGATATTCTTTTTGTTTACGCAGACGCAAAGTATTCAGATAAACAATTCCCCAGACAATTAACACAGCTATAATGATATAAGCAATAAAAGCCCAAACAGTGAGATACCATGGAGGTTTAACAGTAAAAGTAAAAGAAGCTGGCACACTTTCCATGCCATAGATATTACGGGCTTTGACATAAAAAGTATAGGTGCCAGGCGGGAGGTTGGAAAACTCTTTCACGTTTTCCGTTGACCAGGGCGACCAATTGTCATTATACCCTTTAAGAAAATAACTGTATTCAATAGATTTGGGAAAACGATAGAAATCCGCCCCTACAACAAACCTTAATCCATTAAACCGGTATGGGAGCACTGGTATGTTATCTCCCTGATCAAAATAACCCTCATAAATAAGCGAATCAGCCTCTATAATTTTAACCGTGCGGATGAAAGCCTGGAAAGGACGTTGCCAATCCTCGGACAGACGGCTATCATAGTGAATGAAACCACCCTCGCTACCAATAAGATAAGTGTATTTATCCAGCTGGACAAAAGAAAAAATCTTATTGCGGAACGGCAGGAAAGGAGCTTTTATCAGGGTATAACCAGAATCAGTCTTCTTGAGCAGCCCCAGTTCCCAGTTTTTACGGTCTTTTCCCTCTACCTGCTGCTTAAACCAGATATTACCATAATTATCCTGGTATAAGAAATTAATGGGACCTTTATCCTTGATAGCCTCATTAATGGCTGGCACCCTTACAAAAGAATCCTGTTCTGGCAGATACTTAAAAATTCCGTCTATTGTAGCAAAAGCAACGTCGTCCCCAAGCTGATAGACATAGTTTTTGTATGATGCAGGTAATCCGTGCAAGCCATAAGATTGGTTATAAACCTCTACTTTTCTGACAGAATCATAATCAGGGGTAAATAAAATTTTATACACTCCGTAAGTTTCTTCCGACCCCCAGAAAACTCCGTTTTTATCCTGTGCAATATACCTTATTGGATAATTAAATCCTTTAATATTACCTTTAAATATCCAGTTACCGTTTTTATCTCTTTTAAGTAGTATCAAGGCATTAGACACGCCTATAATAACATCCGGATTGGTATGAAGCTGAATGAAATTTCTTATAGAACGGTCTTTTACAATAAATACTGCTTTACCAGCTTGTTCTTTGTATAAGCCCAATTCGCATGCAGCCAATATATCTCCATCAACTTTTCTAATAACAAAAGTTTTAACATTTACCCCCTGGACGTGTTCAAATTTTTTCCATGGAAGCAATTTATTCTCATATCCGGTCCAGCGCCGGACAAACATTCCGTCAGAATTTGCAATATAAAGAGTATCGCCACTAAGGAGAGCGTCAAAAACTTTAGTAGAACGTTTAAATCCGTAATTTTCGTCAAAGACAGTAAAAGGTGAAAACAGATGTACCGAGGCAATACCATTATCCAGGGCCAACCACAGATTGTCGTTTCTATCCATGGTAAGGTTCTGCACCTTGTCGTTATACAGCCCGGTTCTAATATCAATAATCTGTAGGGGGCGTAGCATCAAATCGGTAATCAAAACACCACCGCTGATAAGAGCAAAAGCATAGTATTTATCTTCCACGGGGATAGCACGGTAAACATTCCGTATGAGGAAAGTATCAACTGGCGTTTGTATTTTCCGGAAAGTTTTGCCATTATACAGGTAAAAACCATTGTACAGGGAATAAATCAAAATCTGATGAGAAGGATATGGCAACATTGCCATAGAAGTCCACAAATCACGGGAACCTGGTATATACTGTAAAGAGTCTGCACTATAACGGAAAATCCCTTTGTACTGTATAGATATATACAAATCACCGTAAACCTTGAACAGCCGGAGGAAATAGCTCTGACGCTGGGAAGAGGTAACGACTGAATCAATGTCAACCACCCGAAGCTTGCCATCTTTATAGAAAAACAAATAATTTGATGAGAGGAAAACTATCGTAGAATCCGGGGTATAATCCACCTGCCAGACTTTACCAAAAACACGTTTTTTTTCTGGTATAAAATCACGCAAGGAATGAAATTTAAGCCCGGCAGTTTCTGTCCTTTCCAGAAATCCCAAATCATTCTTGGCTCCCAGATAAATAGTATTATCATAACTGCGACACAATGAAATCACTTTGGTATTGGGCACACGTATCCTTGTCCACTGAGCGCCATCATAGACTAATACTGCTTCATCACTATTTGCATCATAAATCAATCCGTATTTGTCCTGAATAATAGAAAAATTCTGTTTTCCTCCTTTGTAATCCTCTGCAGTATAATTATTAACAAAAGGAATTATTCCGACATTTTTCAATATCTGGGCATGAGATAAAAAGCTAATTGACAAGAATATAACAATAAAAAAGCGTTTCATATTAAAACCTTCATTTTAACACTACTAAATTAAGCAAATTTTACACCATAACCTAAAACTTATTAATTATAAAAGATTTTAAGGGCGGCAAAGCCTGGTAGTCTCGCTGATTCAAATCAAAGGGCTGTCCATCAAAACCCAGCACATTTATTTTTTTACTTGTAAGTTTATATGCATAAAGCATATACAAAGGTGTATTTAAAAGCCTTTCTTTAAAGGAAAGGACCTTCCCAGAAGCCGTTATTTTCAATGCTCCCACAGAATTTTCCTGGGATAAATGCGAAATACTATTGTCATCAACAGATTTGATAGTCTTATAATTCACAAAGGCATAATAAGTTGTATCAAACCGTAAAATATTTGTAAGATTACCTGTTATAGCAAATTCCTTCTGCCAGTGGAGATAAAGCGAATCCAGGTTCCACTTTTGTATCACCAGGGTGTCGGTATCATAAGTATCAAATTTCTTTCTCTGATAACCTTTATATGCTAAAATCAATATATTGTTAATATCATCAAAATCAGCAAATACCGGTGTTTTATCAATACCTGCATCAAAAGATAGACGTTTTTTACCGAACTGGTCATAACTGATTATGTAGTTGCCCCGTTGTCCGTCGGATAAAGTGTAATTAACAATTGCAATCACTCCGTCGGTATAAGCCAATAATTTCATGGAATTTACCGAAGCTAACTGCTTAATCTTAACAGGATCAAACCATTGCAATATGCCGGAGGTAACCTTGATTACAAAAGGCATCTGTTTGGTAGTATTTTTTTTCACCCCTGCCGCAAAAATATTTCCCAGAGGGTCGCGTACATAATCAAATGTGATATAAGGATTTAGAGAATCTCCTGACGGATACAAACATATAGTATCTCCTTTATAATCAACAGTTTTCTTAACAAAAGGATAATTCAAAATATCCCTGAAAAGGAAATATTTATAATGCTGCAAGTCCGCACTAAATAATCTATTAAGCAAAGTTCTTTCATTGCTCACATAAGCCTCCAGACCCTGAGGGAAAAAGTGTTGTACAAAAGCCTGATGTTTCTTGATATTCTCCGGTGTGGCCAGGATATGGATATCAGCGAGCAAGGAATCTAATTTACCCAACATAATAAGCTCGCGATAATAATCATTAGCCCTGACAACAAATTTTATTGTACTATCCTGAGTATCATTAAATTTATGCCGCCGGAAAGCCAGAAAATCTGTCTTAGCTTTTTTATATTTAAGGATAGCGCTGGCAAGCGAGTTCAGGTCATATTTTTCTATCTGGAAAATTACTCTTTGCAAAAGATAATATCCCTGATAATCATCCGAATAATCCGTGGCTGAAAGTAATTTTTTCTCTGCAGCTGTGAGATTGACATATTCCCTCTCAATAGTCTCTCGCAGATTCTTGATATCCGTGTTAATGACTTTTTTCACCTGCTTTATCCATACGCCATAGTTCCAGAACAAAATAGTATCGCTGAGAAAATCCGTGTTAGTAATACCGTCCAGACGGTACAGACGAATATCCTCAAAACGTAATTGCTGATTATACTTTTTTATCGGGAATGATGCTATAGCTGCTTTATACTGCTGATACATATACAGGGAGGAATCAAAAAGCATACGCAGGGTGTCCAGCTGCGGAAAAATCTCCTGCACAGGTGCAAGGTATATATCCTTTAGTTTGTTATATCTGGCCACAATACCACGGTAATATTCCACGCTTTGAGTATAATCAGACACCATTTTATAAAAAATATCGTGGATTTTTCCTTCCTCGGCAACTACCTCATCGCTTTTGCGCAGGCGGCTATTAATAAAATCAAGCACATCCGGGGCAGTCAACCTTTTTATTTTTGCCAGCTCTGGAACATTCTGATAATATTTACGATTGCGGGTAACTTCGGTGTTGTCTTCCGTAATAAATTTCTTTGCCAGCCCCCAGAACAAACGCACATTATAATGGAAATACTTTATCCTGTCATATTCCAGCAGTGGATCAGCCTCCAGGATATTATGATAGGAAATCAAACCCAGCTGAAAATAAGTATTGGCAAAATCGGGGTTATTTTTCTGATACTCAAACAGTAAATTATAAGCCACAGGATAATCTCCTGCCTGCACAAACTTGTAAATATCTTTATATCTTAATCTCTGGCCAAATACCGATATACTGGAAAATAACAACAAAAGAACAATATATTTTTTTACAAAATACTTCATAATTATTTAATTTCTAAGATTTTAAATTCCACACGCCTATTCATAGCCCTGTGTTCATCGGAATCATTAGGGACCAGAGGCCGGCTCTCGCCATAGCCTATGGCAATCATTCTATCCTCTGGTATTCCGTGTTCTTTAAGATATTCCACAACGGAATTAGCACGGCGTAAGGAAAGTTTCAAATTATACTGTTCCGAACCAAGGTCATCGGTATGAGCGGATATTTCAACCTTGATATTAGGATTTTTCTTCATAAACTCCACCAGCTGGTTGAGAATAGGATAAGACTCCTCCTTCAAATCTGCCGAATTGAGCTCAAAGGTTATATTGTGGAATTGCATCTGCAGATTTTTCTTTAAAGGCTCCACTTTTGCCACAACCTCCTGAGGCACAGTATCGGAAACTAAATCAAGCTCCTGACTGAAAAAAGTATATCCCTTAGGCGTGATAGAGATATCATACACATCACCTTTGCGCAGGAATAAAACAGCATTACCGTTCTCATCAGTTTTAACCTTTACCTTATATTTTGCCCCTGTAGTTTTGCTAACTACTTCCACCTCTGTAACAACACCCCTCTGGTCAAAAGCATCCACTACTTTGAGCACAACCTTTTGCAACAAAGGTTTAATATCAACGTCTTTTTCATAATCGCGATAAATTATAGTGCCTCTCAAATCAAGACCAAAACTGGCCTGTGCATAATTTGGATTCTTAATTTTAACAGAATAAAAACGTCCTATGGGCAAAGTAAATTCATACTTACCTGCTTCCAGTCTCCTATATTTTATATCACTCAATTGCTTACCAGTAAGACTGTCATACACAGAAAAATCTGCATCCACCCTGTCATATACCTGCTGGTCATAAATATTCAGGGTCAGACGCACTTTATCAAACAACTCAACATCAATATTTTGATGTTCCACGCTGTCCAGCTTATGGGCCTTCCAGTTAATAAAATGTGATGATAGACCCTCACCTGAAAACTTTATGATATAATCCCTGTCAGGATAAAGGAAAAGCTGATAATGGCCTGTATAGGTTACAAAATGATTATAAGGTGTATTGGTCACCGGATTAAGCACTTCCACCGTAGCTTTAATAGGTTTACCTGTAAGACGGTTAATAACTTTTCCAGATAAAATCACCACAGGCGAGGGTGCAAAACGGTCAGGCAGATGAAAACTCATCAACTTGTTATGCCCGTGTACATTACGGATAAAAACCATATCAGATGTAACAGGGTCGTAAGTAGGCGAAAACTCATCCTGGCGCGTATGAGAGAACCCCAATCGCTCGGGTATTAAGAAAATTTCCTCGGTGATTTTCCTGGTATAATAAATATCAAGGGACTTATCTCGTCCACGGCGGGAGGCAAAAAACATTCCCTGTCCATCATATTGCAGGCGCGGATAAATATCACAGCCCAGATTGATGGGCGGTATCATCTTTTGAGGTTTACTATGCCAGCCCCCACGCCATCCAATATAATTTATATGACCACACTCCTCTTTATCTGCCTTTGCTGAATAAAACAGCCACCGCCCCATAGGGTCCACACAGGGCGCAAAAACCGAAGCCGCCAAACTGTCATTTATAAATACTTTCTTTGCATCACTCCAGCCTTTATCAAGCCTGTTAATAAAAAATATTCTTGATCCTGATCCACTATCCACAGCAAAATAAACTGTGTTATTATCAGCGGAATAAAATGGCGAAAAGATGGAATATGTCCACCTGCCTATTTCCTGCGACAGAACCCATACAAAATCTTTCCGCTTGTATTCAAAAAGATATGACGAGTCCTTGGTGCGTGTAGCCAGCACCAGGAAATTGCCGTCATAGCTAATAGCCACACCCGCCGGATAGCCCTTGGGTATGGGCAATAAATATTCCATAGCTTCCAGACTATCCCTTTTCTGGGCCAGTCCTGTCAAGGTAAACAAAAGAATATTTAACAATAAAATCCAGGTTTTCTTACTCATTACAAATGATTTAAAGTCTCTACCGTATGTCTGCGGTTAAATTGAATGCCTTGCTGTTTTCCTTTATAAGTAAAAATCAACAGATTACGTTGGTCTGGATATAAACGCAACATCAGGGTATTAACGATTTTTACAGTTTTAATCTGCTGTTTATACCTGAAACGTATCCTGGCCCACAGGGTAATATCCTTCAACTCATAACCCTGCAAGGCATAGCTCTGAACAATGTCTTTACCATTAACATAGATAACCAGATGCCGACGCAAATAATCAAGTAGTAATTTGCGGTTTTCCCTGGTATTTTGCTTAAAATCAGGTTTTATTCCGGTATCCAGATCAATGGCTTTCGCCAGGTCGTCACGGAAAAACCTCACCTGAACCACAAAAACTTTTTTGTCTGAAAAAAATTCTACATTTGTCACTGTCAGGTGAACCGGATGCAAAACAGACAAAACACTTATTAATACGTAAAAAAACATCACGATATATCAAGGCGTTACATTTTGCCGAAAATTATGAAAAAATCTAAAAAATGTAAATTATAAACAAGATTATGTTCGGGTTTTACTTGAATTTGGGTATCCATCACATCCTGGAAGTCCAGGGATATGACCACATTATGTTTATCGTGGCCCTGACCGCTGTTTATACCATCAAGGAATGGAAAAAAGTGCTTATCCTGGCTACGGCTTTCACCATCGGACACAGCACCACACTGGCTCTGGCCACACTGAACATCATAAACGTGCCCAGCGCAATCATTGAATTCCTAATCGCAGTAACCATTTTCCTCACAGGCTTTGCTAATCTGTTCAAAAGCAAAGAGGAATTCAATCCACGCCTACATACCATTAAATATTTCATTGCAATGTTTTTCGGACTAATCCACGGATTGGGTTTTTCCAATTATCTCAAATATATGCTGGGTATGGAAAAAAATATTGTTATGCCGCTGCTGGCCTTTAATGTTGGGCTGGAAATGGGGCAGATTGTTGTAATAACAGTAGCATTGATAATCAATCTATTACTAAAAAAATACTTGCATATCAAACAAAGAGACTGGAATTTAGTGCTTTCCGGAGCTGCTATCGGAATGGCCATTATCCTGATGATAGAACGTATCCCTGCACTGTAATCAACTATTTTCCATGGATTTCATTTTCTTATAAATCATCAAAGTCACCCAGGCATCTGTGGCAGCATAAACTTTCTGTCCTTCGGTGAGATTATCCTGTGCCCAGTTGGACAGACGCTGACGCTTGGACAAACGACCTCCCAGCACTATGGCGGCCAGCTTTTTCAAACTCATATTCTTCAAACCCCACTGGGCTGCATACTTCTGTAAATCAACAAAACCCTGAAAATCAATATTTACCAGACGCCGTATCTGATGAAAATCCGAACTTAAATCAAAACCAATCTTTGTAACATCCGGATTTTCAAGCAACTGACTCAACGCATCCGGAAAAGAGAGCTTATTTATACGGAACAAAAAACACTTGTCCTCAGTGGCCAGCTGCACCAGCGAAAGAGGATAAGAACGCCCACGCTTGAAACTCGGACGGGTCTCTGTGTCAAAACCCAGGCACTCAGCCTGACTCAATATATCGCAGGCAAAACCCACCTGGTCTTCCCTGTCTATTACGTATATCTGACCCGGAAAATGTATCAATGGCAACTCTTTTATCTGCTCATTACTTATATCAACCGGAAATTTTTTCATTAAATAAATCGGATTTTTAAAACAATTAATTATTTTGCGAAATTACAAAATCATCATCAAAATCTTAAAAAATATAGCTATGATTGAGTTAATCACTAAAGTCAAAAACGAGAAAATCCTTGAAAATGCTGTCAAACGTTTTAGAGAGAAAAAAATTCTCCTTCCCACCTTTGCACAAATGCGAGACCCCGTTAACCTCGTGCCACAGCAAATTAAAGACCATTTAAAAAATATAGGACTGTGGGATTTGCATCCGCTCAATCTTTTCCGTATAACATGGCACAATGAACCCAAAGAATTCGGCGGCGGATTTGGCCCTGTCAATTATCTGGAGCTGCCCAAAGATCTGACTGGCGTGGATGCCCGCATCGTTATGCTCATAGGTAAATGGTTCCCTACTGGCGCCCACAAAGTAGGTGCCGCTTACGGATGCCTGGCCCCGCGTCTGGTAACCGGCGAATTTGACCCTACATATCACAAGGCTGTTTGGCCTTCCACTGGTAATTACTGCCGAGGAGGTGCTTTTGACTCCAAACTTATGGACGTCCACGCTATCGCTATCCTGCCCGAGGAGATGAGCCGCGAACGCTTTGAGTGGCTACGTGACTATGTCCAGGCTGAAGTCATTGCCACACCCGGCTGCGAATCCAACGTCAAAGAAATCTATGACAAAGTATGGGAGCTGCGCGAAACATGCGAGGAATGCGTTATATTCAACCAGTTTGACGAATTCGGGAACGCCGTATGGCACTATACCATCACTGGCCCAGCTGCCGAGGAGGTCTTCGGATATGTGGCCAGGGAAAATTCCAACCTCTTTGCCTTTGTATCCGCCACTGGTTCGGCCGGAACAATTGCCACGGGCGACTATCTGCGCACCAAATTCCCACATATCAAGGTCGTAGCTTCCGAGGCCCTGCAATGCCCAACACTCTTTATGAACGGCTTTGGCGGACACCGCATAGAAGGCATCGGGGACAAACACGTCCCATGGATACACAACGTTAAAAACACCGACGTGGTCACTGCCATTGACGATGAAGACACTATGCGCCTGCTTCGCCTGTTCAACGAACCACAGGGACACCAGTTCCTCATTGACCAGGGCGTGGACCCCGAAATAGTCAAACAGCTGCCTCTGCTGGGTATTTCCAGCATTGCCAATATGCTCTCGGCTATCAAAACCGCTAAATACTTTGAGCTCACCAGCGACGACATCATTATCACCGTGGCTACCGATTCGTCCGATATGTATAAGTCCCGCATCCACGAACTACGCGAGGAAAGAGGCGAATATTCCGCTCTGCAAGCCGCAAAAGACATGGAAAAATGCATCCTTGGCCAGCAGACCGACTACCTCAAAGAGCTCAATTACCGCGACCGCAAAGCTATCCACAACCTCAAATACTACACCTGGATAGAACAGCAGAAAAAAGAACTGGAAGACCTCAACCAGCTCTGGTATGACCGCACCATCTGGCAAAAAATATTCTCTCAGGCCGCACGCTGGGACGAGCTCATTGACGAGTTCAACCACCGCACCGGCTTGTATGAATACTACGGTATAAAAAAATAATCGTTCTGATTTTTCTTCTGGGGGGTTGGGGCTGCCCGCTGAACGTTCTGCTGCATCAACCCTGCACTGGGCAGGCAGCGGGCAGCCCCACCGGGTGCTCTGCTCAAATTCGCCTTGTGACAGGGCGTGGCCCTATGGCTGTGCGTGGGGCTCAGTTCCATCGCCTCCGCCAGCCACGCCCACAAAGCCCTGCCACGGCGGCTCATAACCGCGCCGCCCCCTACCCCGTATAATTAAAAACCTCAACGCCATGAAAACTTGCTATCATACACATTCCGATTTCAGCGACGGTAAAACTTCTATGGAAAATATCGTGAAAGCTGCCGTGGACAACGGATTTGAAATAATCGGAATGACCGACCACGGACCAGTGCCTTTCCCCTCTGCTTGGAATATGCCCTATGAAAAAATTACAAGCTATTTGCAGGAAATAAACCGTCTCAAAGAAAAATACCAGGACAAAATCACCCTGCTAAAAGGGCTGGAAGTGGATTTCCTTCCAGGATTTACACAGATAAACTTCCTAAAAAAAAGCCTGGACCTGGACATCACAGTGGGCAGCGTCCACTACGTCAGTCAATTTGACGACGGAACACCATTTAATATAGATAAATCTTCCGATGTTTTCCTGCGCGGACTAAAAGATATCTTTAATAACGACATTCAGAAATTTGCACAGACTTATTACCAACTCGTTATCAAAATGATTACCGAGGACCCGCCAGATATTATTGCCCATATCACTCTGCTGGAAAAATATAACAACCGCCTGGGCGGAATTATCAATACAGAAGAAACCTGGTATCGTGAACTGGTGAAAATAACCCTTTACATTGTCAGCCTGTCCGACTGTGTTATGGAAATAAATGCCCGCAGCTTTTACCGCGGTTTGCTGGACGAATTCGTACCTCCACTGTGGGTATTGCAATACGCTAACAAACTCGGCATACCTATTACCATCAACGGTGATGTCCACGCACCAGAGGATTTCACAAAATACTGGGACCAAGCAGTGGACTTTGTCAAAGCTGCCGGATACTCACAAATAATAATTTTCACGGAAAAAGGACAAAGACAAACAGTAAAAATCTGAGAAAATGAGCAAGTTCGTTTATCAATGTATAAATTGCGGGGCTCAATATCACACAGACCAGGTTATGTATCTGTGCCCCAAATGCGAACAGGAAAACACACCGGACAAACCACCCAAAGGCGTGTTAAAAGTGCTATACAACTACGAGGAAATCAAGCCTGATTTCAACTGGCTGAAACAACAGGAATATCTCCCGCTGCTGCCAATACAATCACTACAAAGCCTGCCTAATCTGCGTGTGGGGCAAACCCCGCTTTATCTGGTGGACAGGCTGGACGACCAGCACCTGGACTTTGAACTTTACATCAAGGACGACTCGCAAAACCCAACTTTTTCATACAAAGACCGGGCTTCGGCCGTTGTCTCGGCCTTCGCCCGCGAACACGGAATAGACACCATCGTGGCTGCTTCCACGGGTAATGCCGGCAGCAGCCTGGCCGGAATATG
>CAZYSM010000012.1:48464-50335 GCA_964649975.1 uncultured Bacteroidales bacterium
AATGCCTTTGAATACCAGCCCAGCAGCACTGTGGCCGATTCCATCTCCGTGGATATTCCGCGCAACTTCTATATGGCACAGGAATTCATCTGCAAATACGATGGCGAGGTGACCATAGTATCGGACGATCAAATCCTGCAAGCCTCAAAAATACTCGCACGGAATACTGGTATTTTTGCCGAGCCGGCTGCTGCCGCTGCTTTTGCCGGCATGCTTAAATACCTCCATGAGGGCCTTATCAAGCCACAAACCCAAAACGTTGTATTATCAACAGGCAGCGGACTGAAAGACCTGGATGCTGTGCAAAATATCATTTAATTTCGTATATTCACCATCAAAACTTAAAAAAAAACAAACTATGAAAAAAGTTCTTTCAACCATAATCATACTGCTACTGATTATCCATCTTGCCCCGGCACAAAAAACAATTGTCCAGGGAAAAGTCATCAATGCATCAAAAAACATTAAAGTAATACGTCTGCGTAATCTCCTGCAAAAAAAAGATGTAGCCCAGGATACGCTCAAAAACGACGGCAGCTTCTTTCTGTCATTTGACCTGAAAAATCCGGATTATTTTGCCCTGATGGTCAATGACAAAAATTATATTATGCTCGTGCTCCAACCCGGGGATAAGGTCAAAGTTATCTATGATGCCCAGGTTCCGGGTAAATCACAGATTACTGGATCGCCCCTTACAGATGTACTGGAACAGGCCCGCCAGGCTGACGCTCAAATTAACGAGGAACGGAAAAAATACGAGGAAAAACTCCAAGTAAAACAAAGAGATATGTATAACCAAATCATACTCAACAACCTGGGCAAAATATCAACAATCCTGCTGGCAGAAAAATTACCTCTGGAAGACTATTACGACACCCACGAAAAACTGGCCAAAAGTCTGGAAAAATACGCTTCCAATCCATACGTAGCCCAATACATCAACAGTGTAATATCATACGGAAAAACTCGCATAGGCACAGTGGCTCCGGAAATAGCATTACCAGACCCCAAAGGCGACACCATCCGCCTGTCACAGACACGTGGGAAATACGTGCTCGTGGATTTCTGGGCATCTTGGTGCCGTCCGTGCCGGGTGGAAAGCCCGAATCTGGTAAAGGCCTATAACAAATACCATGACAAAGGCTTTACCATTTACAGCGTATCGCTGGACCGTTCCAAACAGGCCTGGATAAAAGCCATAGAAACCGACGGACTGGGTCAGTGGTACCATGTCAGTGACCTGCGCGGATGGCAAAGCTCCGCTGCCAATCTGTATGGTGTAACAGGAATACCTGCCAACTTCCTGCTTGACCCCCAAGGACGTATCATTGCCAAAAACCTCCGCGGCAATAAACTGGAACAGAAACTTGCGGAGATATTCGGTAAAAAATAAAAAATAACGGAATGACGCTTCTGGCACTGGCTCTGGCTCCTGGCATTGTCCTGATGATTTACATTTATATCCAGGACAAATACGAACACGAACCACTCAAAGAGGTACTAAAAGCCTTTCTCGCCGGATCCGCCAGTGCCATTATCCTTATAATCATCTACTTAACAACCGGCGGATTTGAACAAAAGACCATTCACGGCTTCATACCCGCCATGCATAAAGCTCTATTCCAGGCGGCTTTGCCCGAGGAAACAATAAAATTCATTCCTTTCCTTTTGCTTTTCTACAAAAACAAAGAATTCAATGAATGGTTTGACGGAATAGTCTATGCTTCAGTTATAAGCCTGGGCTTTGCCACTGTGGAAAACATCCTTTATGTGACAAGTTCGGATATCAGCACAGGTATTTCACGGGCTTTTCTGGCAGTTCCTGCCCACTTCATAATGGGTATAACACAGGGCTTTTTCTTCTCTCTGGC
>CAZYSM010000012.1:50435-68620 GCA_964649975.1 uncultured Bacteroidales bacterium
TAATGTCACAGGATTTGTCAACACAAATCAGCCAAATGATTTTTGAAAACGAACTGAAAGGACAAGGTTATCCATTTGAAATATCCTTTTTTCATACATCAGACCAGGCTGAACAATTGCTAATGTCCAAATAAAAAACTATCGCTATGGAAAAACTAAATCTTAACATCCCTGAGGCAGAGGTCTTTTACGACAAAAACAGGGGCTATATTAAAATCTCTTTTACAGATAAGGCTAATAAGGTCACCCCTGAAGAGGGATTTATAATCACAAAAAAAATCTTTGAAAGCATCCTGGAATTAAAACCAAAATTTATTTTAATTGACCACCAAAGCCTCACCTTTCCCTATACCAGCGAATTCCGGGAAAAGACAACCCAGGAAATTGTCCCCATGGTAATTCAAAGTGGTACATTAGAAAAAATAGCTTATATAATGTCCAAAGATATTATTACCAAAATAGGCTTGCAATTAATGCAAGAAGACCTGATAAAAAATGATTCAGGTATAGAACGCGCTTTTTTCCAATCAGTTGAAGAAGGGGAAAAGTGGCTATTTTCCAAATAAAAACTATATGCCTATGGAAAAACTAAACCTTAACATCCCCGAGGCAGAGGTCTTTTACGACAAAAACAGGAAATATGTAAAAATCCTGTGGACAGAGGCGGCAAACAAAGTTACTCCTGAGGAAGGCCTGGAAATAACTAAAAAAGTTATAGACTATATTCTTGAACTTGACCCAGTATATCTCCTGATAGATCATCAGAATCTTACTTTCCCTTATACAAAAGAATTCCGTGAAGGCGTAGCAAAGGACATCTCGCCCAAAGTAGCGGCCAGAGGAACAATAAAAAAAATCGCTTATATCATGTCGCGGGACATAATCACTACAATAGGATTACAATTAATGCAAGAGGATTTGACGCAAAGTGCCTCTTTTCTTAAACGAGCTTTTTTCCAGTCGGTAGAAGAAGGAGAAAAATGGCTATTTACAGACTAAGCGCCTTGAATAGGCCAGGGATTAGTCATTCCTGGATTATTTTGCGTGGAAGAAATGGAAAAGAGGCTATTCGCATGCTAAACAGAACTTTTTGTTAAAAATTTTTATTTCTAAAAACAAAAATATTACTTTTGAGTAGCATTTTAAACCAAAACCCTAAAACCTTATACCTATGAAAGAAACTTGGTTAGACAAGTTCATGAGCAAAAAAGGGCTGATGACAGCCTTTTGGGTGATTGCCATTATCATGGTATCAGCCCTTATTTTTTATACAGTAAACCTCCACAAAGAGGTTCCGCCTATTCCCAAAGTCGTAAAAGGTGCTGATGGACAAACTCTTTACACTTACGACGATGTTATCCAGGGCAAAAAGTACTTCCAGGAATTTGACCTTATGGACTGGGGTACAATGCTCGGTATGGGTGCTTATTCGGGCCCGGATTTTTCTACAGATTTACTGCACAATCGAGTAGAATACCTCTACAATTACTATGCAAAGGAAATGTTCGGTAAAAGCAAAAACGAGCTTAGCAAAACCGAACTTGGTGCTGTAAAAGAAAAAGTCAAGGAAGATATTAAAGAAAAAACACATCTGGGTGAAACTGTTGTGTACACCAAAGCATCCACCGAGGCATTCAAAAAGAATGTTGACTATGTAGTCAATATGCTGGTTAATGGCGACAAAGAAAGAGCATACCCAGGTGGCTTTATCAAACCCGAAGAGGCTAAAAAAATTGCAGCATTCTTTGACTGGGGTCAGCTCCTGGCATCAACAAAACGTACAGGTACAAACCGCACCTGGACTAATAACTGGCCTTATGTACCGGAAATCGACCAAAATCTTCAATTTATTAACCACAAAGTTTCCCTGTGGGAATTCCTCTTGCTATGGACACTTACTATCATTGTAGTTTACATCGCTTACGAATACCTGTTCAAAAAAGATGAGGATCTTGCCCCTGCGATGAAAGTCACTTCTATATACAAATCGCAAAAAAAATTGCTCAAATACGTTCCCATCGTATCACTCTTGTTTGTGGTACAATTATTCCTGGGTGGTTATCTGGCACACTTATATACTGAACCTGCCAAAGACTTTATTATCTCACAACATATTTTACCGTTCAATGTAGCCCGTTCGTGGCATACACAGATTGCAATCCTGTGGGTAGCAGTTGGATGGCTTGTCGGTGGTATGCTTGTAGCTCCGTGGGTTGCTAACAAAGACCATAAATATCCCTGGCTGGTAGATGTTCTGTGGATTGCCCTTTTGATAGTTGCAGTTGGTGCAATCATTGGCCTGTATATGGGTGCTACCGGACATCTGCGCGAATCCTGGTTCTGGCTGGGTAATGAAGGACGTGAGCTCATCAACCTGGGACGCTTGTGGGATATCGGATTGGTAATAGGTCTGGTATTCTGGTTCTTACTGGTATTCTCCCTTATTCGCAAGGCAGCCAAAAACAATCCTATTGTTAACACAATCATCTGGGCTGCTTTTGCTATTGCCACTTTGTACATAGCAGGTATGATGCCTTTGACAAAAGTAATGCCTAATTTCTCGGTTGACGATTATTACCGTTGGTGGGTAATCCATCTGTGGGTAGAGCTTACTTTTGAGATGTTTGCTGCTGGTACCATTGCCTTCTTCACAGTATCACTGGGCCTGATCTCGCATAAGACTGCAATACGTACCATGATGTTTGAGCTCTTCCTGATAGCTCTCAGTGGTACACTCGGAGTAGGACACCACTACTGGTGGCAGGGACTTGACCAGTACTGGATTGCTATTGGTGGTATTTTCTCTGCTCTGGAACCACTTCCGCTGGCTCTGATGATTGTAGAAGCTATGAAAAACCAACGTGAGCAGCGTCTGGAAGGCAAGAAAAATGAATTCAACACAGTATTTATGTGGATTGCCGGATCTGCTATCCTCAACTGGATTGGTGCAGGCTTCTTTGGTATGCTCATCAACACTCCGACTATTGACTACTATGCACACGGAACATACCTGATTATGCCTCACGGACATATAGCTCTGTTGGGTGCTTTCGGTTATGTAGCAATTGCTTTCATCTACATGGTTGCCCGTACCAATTCGCTGGCAAATGGGCTGGAATGGAATGAGAAAACAAGTAAATGGGGTTTCTGGTTGCTCACTATCGGCGTAATTTTATTCGCTCTGCCTACCTATATGATAGGTATCCATCAGACACAGGTAGCATTTGAACAGGGCTATTATGTAGCTCGTCTGCGCGAAACAGTAGAAGCTATGAAACCATGGATGTGGTTCCGTCTGCTGCCTGACGGTATGATGATTCTTGGCGGACTGTTGATTTTCTATGACCTGATGGTTAAAACTTTCTTTGCCAAGAAAGTAGCATAAAAAATCAAAGCCTAACATAAAAAAGCCGGGGTCGGATGGCCTCGGCTTTTTTATTATTCCGGAACAAATAACTATTTTTAAAACAAAAAAATGGCAAAATTCATTGTTACACCTGTAGGTATCAGCATCTTAATTAACGGCTTACGAGAAAAGGTAAAAGAAATAAACTCTTTTGCAAACTTCCAGGAAAATGACACAAGCCCAGAATTTATAAAATTCAAAAAAGAATTTGAACCACAATTCCTTGCCTTTAAGCAGGAGCTTTATAAACTCTCTGACAATGAATTAAAAATCCTTTCGGCAGAACTACATGCTTTATTAAAATTCTACGAAAAAGAAAGATCACAAAATAACTTCCATCAATTAATTATTACAGATACATATCTGGGCAGAAAAAGTGCAGATCTGATAAAACAAATAATTGAAACTAAAAACTTAGGAATAGTAAATAGTTATTCGCCAAAAGGCTTAAAGACAAATGACGTTCAAGAGTTCCAGACTGCTCTATCTGATTTAGTAAAAGAATTATCGTCGCAATTGGAACTATATAAGCAACAAAATTATGAGATTATCTTCAACCTCACTGGAGGCTTCAAAAGTATCAACAGTTTTCTGCAGACAATGGCATCACTGTGGGCAGATAGAAGCATTTATATTTTTGAAAAAACAGAAGAATTATTAATCATCCCCAAACTACCAATAAAAGTTGACGAACAGATTTTCAGAGAAAATATTAATCTTTTCCGGAAACTGGAATTAGAACTACCAGTTAACATAAATGAAATAAACTACCTGCCCAAAACACTATATTACGATATAGCCGGAGAATATACCCTGACAGAATGGGGAGAGCTGGTATGGCAAAAAATTAAACAAGAACTATACAAAGAAAATCTCCTTGCACCTCTAACCGAGAAGATTGACTATTCTAGCGAATTTAAAAAAGATTTTGAAAAACTTAGCAAAGAAGAAAAAAGACAACTAAATGAAAAAATTGATAAACTGATTTTGTATGTCAAAAAAGGCATTAATCCCAAATCATTAAGATACCATTCTTTAACAGGTGAAATTTCAAAAAAATATTCTCATGAATTCTATCCATTTTCGGGCGATGACAGCAGGAGGGTTTACTGTAATGAAAAGAATAATAAAATTATTCTGAAAAAAATAGGAGCACATTTAAAATAAAATTTTTGACTTATAATAAAAAAGCGGGCTGCTTAATGGCAGCCCGCTTTTATTCTCTGTAAAACAACTAATTACTTCTTAACAGCCTTGCGGATGATAGTCTTTTGTCCGTCGTCAATTCTTATAACATAAACGCCATTGCTCAGGTTAGCAGTATTTATATGTTCAACATTTGAAGTAATCTTTCCACTTTTAACAACCTTACCCATTACGTCAACAATCTGATAAGTGATTCCATCTCCAGTATTTGGAGAATAAATTGTCAATTCATTAGAGAATGGCACAGGATAAACATCATAGCCAGCAACTTTTCCGTTATCGCTGAGAGGTTCACCCGAAACTCCGGCAAAGTTGTTATAAGCAAAACCAGTTCCTATTACCAGGGCATAATCCTCAACTTCTCCGTAAGAGAAGGTCTCGCAAGGTGTCTGGTAGCTGTTGTACTTCATAGAAACACGCATACGTGTAGTTCCAAGCGAAGCATCAGAGGGCACATTAATAGTAGCTGTCAGATTACCAGAGCTACTTGAGTACCCCTTTGCAACCTCTTCTCCTGTATCGTAGAAATCACCGTCACGGTTCCAGTCAATATAAATAGTCCAGTATTCAGTGTAGCTATATGAAGCAAATCCGGCACTGATAGTAAGGGTATAACTGCCACCACGATTAAGGTTTGTAGAAAGATTGGTGAAATCGGCATAACCTCCATTGCTACCTGTGGAATTACTGATAGAACCGATGCCAACGTAATCTATCCATTCGTAATTAGCATTATTACCTTTGGAGGAGCAGTAACCAGTAGGCATTCCGCCACCTGTGGAGCTGCTCAATGTAGTAACAGTAACAGTATTACTTGCAGCAGAAACATTACCAGCAGCGTCCTTAGCTTTAACATAGAAGCTATAAGTTGTTGCAGGAGAAAGGCCCGTAATCTGAGTGGAAGTACCAGTAACAGTTCCAATTTTAGAATTGTTTTCATAAACATCATAACCTGTAACACCAACATTGTCAGTAGAAGCAGTCCAGCTCAGGTCAACAGTAGTTTCAGTAATATTGGAAGCAGTAAGATTAGACGGAGCTGTTGGAGCCTGAGTATCAGCACCACTGCCAGCGGAGATATTAACAGTGTAGTCTTCCACCTCTCCGTATGAGAAAGTTTCGCAAGAAGAAGGAGTAGCATTGTATTTCATAGAAACACGCATACGTGTGGTAATAGGAGCTGTTCCGGCAGGGATGGTCAGGGTACCAGTAATAGTGGACTGAGTGGCACCTGGATCAAATACCAGTTCGCCAGGATCTGTGAAATCTCCGTCACCGTTAAGGTCTATCCAGATACGGAAATATTCATTATAAGAAGATCCGCTGAAACCAGGAGTAAGACTTACGCTATAAGACTGGCCAGCAGTAAGGTTAACAGTCTTGCTTGTGAAGTCGGTATATCCAGATGCACCAGAGCTATTGGAGAATGAGCCAATAGAAACATTTGAAATCCATTCGTAATAAGAGCTATTACCCTTGGAAGCGCAGTAAGAAACCTGACCATAAGCAGCGCCAACGCCAACAGCATAGAAAGCATTAGTAGTGGTAATAACCTCCTGGGAGCCGTCTCCGTAAAGATCTTTGGCTGCCTGGATTGCATAATCTCTGAAAGTGGCATAAGTAGCATCAGAAGGCAGGTAAACAGATTCTGTACGATAAATAATCTTGGAAGCTTTATCAATACCAATACCTGTTACGTTATAAGAATTACCAAGGTCATTGGTACCAGATCCGCCTTCGGACATCAGATAGAATGCATAAGAAAGAACTCCCATATTAGTATGCACTCCGCCATTGTCAGAAGTACCAGTATACCAGTATTCTCCGCCATAGGTATCGGGTAAACCTTTAGATTTTGGATCAGCCAGATTACGCAATCCTGGAGGGTTGGAATTGGAACGGCGGTCAATATCTTCGCCCATCATCCAGGTTTCTTTTTCAGGAGCAGCATAATGTTCCACGCAAGCGCCCCATATATCAGAGAGACCTTCGTTCAGAGCACCGGATTCATTACTATAAACCAGGTCGGCAGTGTGAGAGCAAACAGCGTGTCCAATCTCATGAGCGCAAACATCCAGAGAAGTAAGAGCATCAAAATAGGTATCACTACCATCGCCATAAGTCATAACAGAGCCGTTCCAATAAGCATTATCATAAGCCTTGTCGTAGTGAACATAAGATTTGATAGCAGCATTATTATTGTCGTAGCTCAGACGTCCATGGACATTTTTCCAGTAGTCATAAACCATTTCTGCGCCCCAGTGAGCATCCAGTGCAGCGTCATCCTTAGCAGCATTGTGATATTCAGCAGCAGTCCAGTTATTGTCATTATCATAGAAATCAACAGCAGCATTATAATCAGTGCCTTGCCTCATGTTATAGGTAAAGATACCATTTCCGCGAGTGAGGTCATGTAAACGATACTGACCGTTATAAGCCTCAGTTTCTATCTGACGGGTTCCACTATAACGGGTTTCGGCATTACCAGTGGATTTAACAGAAGATGTCTGCTGAATACCAGTGGTTTTAGCAGCAGAAGTATGTAAACCATGTTCGTGTCCACGTACATGCTTAATAATGGGATCAATCAGTACTACCTTTCCGGTATGAGCATCAACATATACATAATCACGGCTAACTGGATCCTCAGCATAGATATCAAATTTATAAGCCAGAACAGGTTTCATATATGTATTACGGTCGGATGGGTCCATATTTCTGACAATAACGAGCTCACCCTTGGGTTTGTAAGTACCGGCAGGTTCAGTCTTTTTTGCAAAAGCCTCTGCTTCAGGGTCTTCCCACATATATTTTTTAGCACCGATTTTTTTCAGAGCAATAGCGAGAGCCTGCTGTTCGGAAATTGAAGGATTAATGTCCAGATTTTTCACATCAACATAATTGCCGTTCATAGAAGCAATAGCCTTACCTTTGAGATGCAGATAATAACGGGCATATTCCACTTTAATTCCCTTGTAATACTGCTGGTATCTTTCCAACTGACCGAAAACAGGATCTTTTTCTGTGGAAATCAGCTTATAATCCACATCAGCAGGAACTTTCAACACCGATTTGATAAAGTCAGCCTTAGCTGCCTTCACTGGTGTCTGACCGTCAAATTGAACAAATTTTGGCACACCTGTTGTGCCATCGTACTGAATGTTAACAATCTGTTGAGCATTAACAGAAAAAACAACCAATAAAGAAACAAGTAATGATAAAAGGTACCGTCCCATAATTTAAAAGTTTTGGGTTTATTAACATCCAAAAATGAAATATTTATAAAAAATAACAAAATTTTTCTAAACTTTTTTTCTTAATTTTTCCTTATACTACTGATTATTAAGGATAAAAACTGACAAAAAGTCTGTAAAAAATACAAAGGAACAAAAATTGCTAAAGCCGAAAGAAAAAAAGCTATGGGTATCTGGGGCTTTTTCATAATCCTGTCTATTATAAGCTACATTGTAAGCATCATATTCCAGAACAAATTCAGAAAATATTCCCAGCTGGCTATGCCATACGGTATGAGTGGTGCGGAAATATCCCGCAGCATGTTAGCTGATTACGGAATAAGAGACGTAAAAATTACAGTTGCGCAGGGATTTTTAACAGACCATTATAATCCTGCGACAAAAACTATTGCTCTGAGTAATAACAACTACTATGGCAGAAGCATTGCTGCGGCAGCGGTAGCTGCTCACGAGACAGGTCATGCTGTACAGCATCATTCGGGATATTTCTGGGTCAGAGTGCGTTCAGGACTCGTTCCACTGGTGCAAATAGGATCCCAGTTTGGTTCATGGCTTTTACTACTGGGTATGTTCATGCTTAATGTTTCACCAACTATATTACTGCTGGGCATAGCGGGATATTCACTAACAGTTATATTCAGCCTGGTAACACTGCCCGTGGAAATTGATGCCAGCCGCCGGGCTTTACACTGGTTAAATCAAACCGGACTTCTGCAGGGCCAGGATTATATCATCGCTCGGGATGCTCTGCGCTGGGCAGCAATGACATACGTAGTAGCCGCATTAACCTCTCTGGCGGTTTTGATATACTATATCCTTATCTTCCTTGGGGCCAGCAGAGATGAATAATTTATCGCCAGAAATCGCGAGTAAAGAGTATCAACACACTGAAAATTTCCAGACGGCCAATAATCATCAAAAACGACAGGGTAAATTTGCCTACAACGGGTATCATTGAGAAATTTCCGGCCGGGCCAGTAAGCCCTAAGCCGGGGCCCATTCCGCCCATAGCGGTAAGAGCTGACCCAAAAGCCGTAACAGGGTCAACACCTGTAATCATCAAAATAAACATTCCGCTGAGGACAACGATAAAATAAAGAATAATGAAAACCAGGATTTTAAAAACAGTGTCATCACTGACAACCTGACCGTTGTATTTAATATTTGACACCAGGTTGGGATGCAATATCTCACGGAACGAAGCTTTAATCTTTTTTCCCAGAATAACATATCTTATAACTTTCACGCCACCGCCGGTAGAACCTGAACTTGCCCCAATCATCATAACAAAAACAATCATTATCCATGCCAGGGCTGGCCATTGCAGATAATCGGTAGTGGCAAATCCTGTAGCAGTCATCAGTGAAGCTACATTGAAAAGAGCGTAGCGGAAAGCCGGCTCCAGAGAATATACATGTTTAACAACCAGAACCACTGTTACCACTAAAACAACGGAAAATAAAATCTTGAGATAGGTTTTCCATTCCTCATTTTTAAAGATATTTGCAAATTTCTTCCTGATAATCAACAAATAAATGTTAAAATTAGTTGCCGAAAGTATCATAAAAATAGCAATAACATACTGAATATAAGGCGAATATCCACCTATGGAAGAATTTTTTGTTGAAAAACCACCAGTAGCTACTGTTGCAAAAGAATGGCAAATACTATCAAACCAATTCATACCACCTAATACCAGTAAAAGGAACTCTGAAAATGTCAGGATGAAATAAATAAAAAACAGGTTTCTGGCCACATCAAAAATTTTCGGAAAAGCTTTTTCTTCCACGACAACAGAAG
This sequence comes from uncultured Bacteroidales bacterium, assembly GCA_964649975.1. Classification (GTDB taxonomy): domain Bacteria; phylum Bacteroidota; class Bacteroidia; order Bacteroidales; family S143-33; genus S143-33. The sequence continues at coordinate 60,102 of CAZYSM010000012.1, forward strand.
CTTCGGCATTGAATAAATAAATCTTACCCATACGCATAGAAGGGAAAAGAGCAACAAACATGACCACTATTCCCAGACCGCCAATCCAGTGTGTCATACTTCTCCAGAAAAGGGCACTCTTGGGCAAAGCCTCAATATCAGTAAGGATAGAAGAACCGGTTGTGGTAAAACCAGAAACTGCTTCAAAGAAAGCATCTGTGAAATCTGGTATGGCACCAGTTAAAATATAAGGTAAAGTTCCAAAGACTGATATAGACAGCCATGCAGCTGTCACCAATAAAAAACTATCCCTGCGGGCAAAGGGCCCCTGCGAATATTTACGGAAAGCAAAATACAGTGAAAATCCAACTAAAAAAGTTATCAAAAAAGCATAAAAATGTAGTCGCATCATCCTCGCTCCCTCGTGAAAAACAAGGCTAATGAGAATATTAAAAATCATGAAAAAAGCTTCAATCATCAGCACTGTCCCAAGGATGTATAATACTGATTTATAATTAACAACTGGCTTATGTCTCATCAAATGCTATCTTTAAATTTGCAGGGCAATTATAGTAATATCATCTGTTTGTTCCATATTTTTTTTCCAATTATCCAGCTCAAATTGCAAAATTTCTCTCTGAGCAAAAATTGGCTGAACACCTATACGGGTCCATAGATATCTAAATCTTTTCTTTGAAAACTTTTCATATTCCGGATTAAGCTGGGAATAAAAACCATCGGTAAAAAGAATAATCTTATCTCCTTTATTGAACTCAAAATTAAACAAATCAAAAGAGGCAGCAGGTGAAAAAGAAGCTATAAGGCTATTTTTTGTTTTAATTTCCTTCAGTTCATCTTTAAAGATAAAAGCAGAAGATCCTGCGCTGGAACAATATAAAGTTTGTTGTGTTTTATCATACAACATAGCAAAAGCTCGCACACCATAGAAAACTCTGTCATTTCCAGAACCCTCAAACAAAGCTTTCATTTCTTTATGAATAAGATCAAGAATTTGGTCAGGCATATATAAATTTTGATTCAAAAACTTAGTCAATAAAATTGTCACGATACTGCCGAGAATAGCTCCGGCCGAGGCATGTCCAGTAGCATCACCCAGGAAAACAAAAATCTTGTTTTCATCAATAGGTCGTATAAAATAAAAATCTCCACCAACAGCATATTTCTGTTTATTAAAAACAAAATACCGTGAAAAATAATTTTCCAAGACCGCATAGTCTGAAAGGAAAAAATGCTGCAATACCGCAGCATATTTATTGCTCTCCTCCAGCTCATTCAGATAACCCTGGATAACGCTTTTTTGCTTATTGATATATACAATGGCCTCAGTGCGGGTTTTCATCAAATTTCTGAGCACCTCCACCTGATGCATAATAAGACGCTGTTTATCTTCCAGTCTGTCATTAAGCAAAACAATTTTTTCATTCTGCATATTCAGCTCATCCAGAGCCAGTTCGTATTCATGTGCCCGTGCCTCCAATTTTGCACTCTGAGCTTCCAGCTCTTTTTGATAGAGATTTTTTTCACTAACATAAATGAAAAGGATAGCTGTAAAAATAAGCAGGAACAAAAGATTATAAGCTATTTCGTAATGTGATGGTAATGTAAGAGTAGAAAATAATATCCCTTTCCGTGTCAGATAAAACAGTCCACCCAGAGTCAGGACAATAATAAGCAACCACAAGCCCACTCCCAGACGGTCGTCAATATATTCAAAAGCAAGGGTGATGACCAGAATATACCACAATAGCATATTGGAGTCCATGCCTCCTGTTTCCAGAAGCAAAAAAGTAACTTTAAGCCATACCAGGAAAATATGCATTGAGGCTACTATCCAGTATTTCCCATTAAGTTTCAGGTAGAACAAAATAATGACGTTAAAAACAGCAAGCGAAAAACTAATCAAGGCAGCCAGAGGCATATTGATTGAATATTCATACGCCCCAAGTATAAGAAAGCTGAAAAAAGTAACATAAGAAGATTGCACCAGAATAATCTCCTTGAAGCGCAACAGAATATTATCCTCACGCGGAGGCAGGAAAAAATCCTCTCCAAAAAATTTTAAATGCTTTAATTTTTTAGGATTAAAAAAGTCTCTCATCTCTTGAAAAAATTTTTTCAACCAGAGGAATGATCCCATGGCAGTATTTTTTAGAATAAAGCTACAAGCAGGTTAAGGTCCTTGGCATCCATCCCAAAACGCTCTGCCAGATGGGTATTGGTCAGCATACCCAGGAAAGCATAAGTTCCCTTACGCAAGGGATAAGATTGTTTGAGCACAGGTAAAATACTTCCGTGCTGGCAAATCTTCTTCAATATCGGTGTAAGCACATCACTTATAGCAATAGAAGCCGTGCGGGCAACCCGGGAAGGAATATTGGGCACACAATAATGAATAACATCGTGCACAACATAAACAGGATTATCAAAACTCGTTGGTCTGGCTGTTTCAATAATAGAACCAGTGTCTATTTTCATATCCACAATTACAGAACCTTTGCGCATCATTCTCACCAGGTCCTCGGTAATGATAAAAGGCTGGTCGTGACGTTTTATCTTAGAATTAATAATGACATCCGCAGTTTGTATTGTTTTGAATAATGTCTTACGGTTAAAAGAGGAAGTAAACAAATCCTGGCCAAAAAGCCTCTCCATACGCACCAGGCCAGCGAGGTCATCATCAAAGACCTTGACGTATGCTCCCAGCCCCATAGCAATGCGCACAGCATATTCGGCAGCGGTATCTGTGCCCAGCACCATAACAGTAGTAGGCATCAGTCCTGTAATACCTCCGAGCATCACACCTTTTCCGCCGCGCGAGTTGGAAAGCAGTTCGGCAGCAATCATCACCGAAGTGCTACCAACAATCTCATTCATCAGGAACATAAATGGCTGCATTCCGCTACTCTCCTCGTAAAATTCATAAGCCACAGCCGTGATATTCTTTTTAAGCAGTAAGTCAATATTTTCGCGGGTCTGGGTATTGGGATGAAGCGCAGAGAACAAAACTTTATTACGTGGCAGCTGTTCTATTTCCTCATAGGAGAGAGGGCCAACTTTTACGAGGATGTCGGAATTGTCAAGCACGGTTTTTCTGTCCACCACTTTTGCGCCACTGGTGCGGTAATCCTCGTCGGAATAATTAGCACCAAGTCCGCTTCCGCTCTCAAAATACACATTGAAACCAGCGCTGACAAGCTGGTCCACAGCATAGGGTGTCAGAGCCACACGTTTTTCATCCTTGTTTTGTTCCTTGAGCACCCCAACGGAAAAAGACCGCGTTTGGTCCTCCACTTTTTCCGGCTGGGGCTGAGGAACCCGGCTGTGTTCATTTTGTTCAAGCATTGCCAAGTAAATCTTTCGGTTTAGTAGTAGGTATAAATGGTTTCAGGTAAAACGGCTCAAAATAGGCTACATCCTCGTAAAGTTTTGCGTCAAATCTTTCCTTTGTCAATTGATACATATATTTTGCCAGCGGCACTATATCACGGACAAACAGAGCATTGGTATTATGTAAAACTTTTGAAAATTTATCCGCACCAGATCCGAAAAAAACAACTTTTCCCTGTGATAGAATATCAGAAAAACTGCTCTCATCCAGCACCAGATTATCTGCTCCGGACAGCTCCCTGGAAGTTTTATCAAAAATTTTGTAATAAACCTCCATACGTCTGGCATCAATCATTGGCACAAAATAATCCGCCTTTTCCACGATTCCTGAATGATTTTGTTTAAGATTCTCCAACATAACAGCCAGAGTATCAACAGCTATCAATGGTTTATCCAGGGCATAAGCCAGTCCTTTGGCTGTGGACACTCCTATACGCAAGCCTGTATAAGATCCAGGCCCCTGGGAAACAGCTATGGCTATGATTTGTTTCCCTTTATCCTCAATAAATTCTGAAAATAGCTTTTCCAGTTCAACAGTCAAATAACGGGAATGCGAATTTTTTTCCCAGCACTCGCGTGTGATAATCTCTCCGGAATAAGAACATAAAGCCACGGAACATACATCTCCGGACGTCTCAATGCAAATAAAATAGTCCATCGGCAAAAATTTTAGATAAATTTACAATTTTTCCTTTTTTAAAACAATCTGCGTTTGGCAAAAATTATTATTCCAATAAGAGTTAGCACCAGAGAAATCAAAGAAACAATCAGCAAGGCATAAGGATGATGCTGGAAAGGCAAAGGAATGTTCATTCCATAGAAACTTGTCACCAGAGTAGGTATCATCAAAATAATGGTAATAGAGGTGAGGAACTTCATCACAATGTTAAGATTATTCCCAATCACCGAAGAAAAAGCATCCATCATATCCCTTAAAATACTGCTGTAAATATTTGACATTTCAATAGCCTGTTTGTTATCAATAATAATGTCCTCAATCTCGTCCCTGTCGTCCTCATCCAAAGGTAAAATATTTATGCGAAGGATTTTCTCCACAACCAGCTCATTAGATTTCAGAGAGGTAGCAAAATAAACCAAAGATTTCTCCAGGTTCAACAATTTTATAATTTCCTCATTACGCATCATATCGTGGAATAAATTTTCTACCAGCTGGATTTTGTGATTAATCTCTTTGAGGAAACGCAGATACAGAGTTACTGTTTTCTGGAATATCCTCAATATCAGACGTTTTCTGTTTTTCTCAGAAAAATCCCGGGATACAACTTTATGAGAAAGCAAATCCCATACAGTGTCGGAATCACGACACACTGTAAGCATAATATCCTCGGTCAGGATAATGCCCACAGGCAATGTGATAAACGGAATTTCCTCATTATCATAATTACGCAGAGGAACTCGTAAGATTATCAAACGGATGCCGTCTTCAATCTCTATACGCGAACGTTCCTCCGGGTCAAGTGAGTCTGTGATAAAATCACGGGGGATACTCAATTCCCTGGAAATCCTGTCAATCTCCTCATTTTCAGGATTAGACAAATTTATCCACGAATTAGGAACAATATCCGGAACTTTTACAAGCCTATCACCATCTTTCTTGAAAATCTCAATCATACATAAAAAAATTTTTGATGCTCAAAAGTAAAAATTTTTTCCAAATCATAAGCTTTCACTCCTGTAATTATGCTTTTTATAATATTCCAGGGCTTTGTCACGCGAAGAAGTGGCATAACAATACACACACGCAAATGGACAGGTGTTATAACGCCCTATATCCTTGCTGTATATGCAACCACAAAACTTTCTCTGCCCCTTGTCTTTGAGACGTGGATTAGAATGATATTCCTGACCAGGTGAATATCCGAGGAATTCCATAAGCTGACTATCGTGATGGAAAAGCCTGACCATCAATTCGTCATCTATGCACTTGTTTGGCCTCACCCCCAGGGCGGAATAATCTGTCCTATCGGCACAGGAACGTAAATCCATCCCCCAGCTATCAGCCATTTGCTTCAAATGGGCGACAATGCCTCTTTTTTGATCATCTGTGGGGGAGAAGAATTGTAAACCATTACGACGCAGGGCATTCTGCACTTTCCGGTAAGAAATGTCCACAAAACTGAATATCAAACGACGAGTATAACCTCTGAGCATATTGCCCACTGCCTCAATCCTTGACAGAAGTTGCTGAGTATCTATGGTGGATGAAAGGATTAAAGGGTCGTAGCGCCACAACACCCTATCTGGTCCTAATCTGTCCGAAAGCTTACGGAAAACCTCCACCCTTTTTTCCAGCGAGGGCAAAAAACTTTCATATTCCGAATAATTATTCAGAGTGAAAAGAAAATAATAATTCAGTGCGCGCCTGTCCAACTCGTCAAGATACTTCAACATAGGTCGGGGATACTTTGACCACAGCACAATAACGCGTGTTTTTTCAAATGAAATTGTCTCTGGCTTGCCATTAAAAGGATTAATTTTTACCACATACCCCCTGCGCAGTTTATCCATAAGCCATCTGGCATAAAACGCAGGAATATCCGTGGCCCGGCTCGCCGAAATAATAACCGGCTTAACAGCCAGCACCTGCCCTGCATCCGTGTGTATATAACCTTTTTTCCACACCACGGTAAAATTAAAATCTTTAGTTTTTGCTCAATAAAGAAAATTTTGAGAAATTAAGAGCAATAAAACAAAAAAATCTGCCATAATGAAAAGATTAATTTTCCTCCTGTTCGCCGTTCTCTTTCTCTCATACGGATATGGTCAAATAGAATGTTATACCATTGCTGTTGGTAAAAAAGCCTCAGCCACAGGACACGTGCTGGTGGCACATAACGAAGATGATTACGGTGATTTAATAGTCAATATCCACCGAGTTCCCAAAATCCATCAATCCTCAAAATACTACACCCTGATTAATGGCACCCAGATTCCGCAACAGGAATATACTTTCGGCTATCTATGGTTTGAGACCACGCAGCAGGATTTTGGTGATATGTTTGTCAATGACAATGGTGTGGCTATCTGTTCCAATGCCTGCCGATCGCGTGAGGACACAGCAAAGGGACTGCTCACATACGATTTCCGTAAGCTGGTAGCCCGGCGCGCAATGAATGCCCGCCACGCTGTGATGGTAGCTGCTGACCTCATAAAAAAATACGGCTATGGTTCGTCAGGACGCACCTATTGCTTTGCCGACAGCAGCGAAGTATGGCTTATGGCTGTGGTAAAAGGACGTCACTGGATAGCTGTGCGTGTGCCCGACACTGCTGTGGCAATAGTGCCCAATTATTACACTATCGGAGAAGTAAACCTCTCGGACAGGCAAAATGTTATGTATAGTCCCGACCTGGTGCAATACGCTATCCGTCGCGGATGGTATGACACTACAGGCGGAAAACCTTTCAACTTCCGGCTGGCATACAGTAACCAGGCCAATCTGTATGCTCCGTGGAATATCCCGCGTCATTGGTCAGGCATCAACCAGCTGGCAAAAAATAAATACGGATTTTACCAGACTTATCCGTTTGCTTTTGCACCAAAACACAAACTATCCAAAGAGGATTTAATGTCCGTGCTCTCGTCGCATTACGAAGGGACAGACTTTGAGACCAACCGCAGCTTGCATCCCAATCCGCACAAAAGCCTCGTTAGCAGGATATGCAACATAGGAACAAAATTCAGCACTGTTGTGGAATTTAACACTGATCTGAAAAAAACTATTGTCTGGTGGGCACCACTTAATCCGTGCATCCAGCCCTATATACCAATAGCACTAAGCCTGGCTATGCCACCGAAGGAATATTTCGCTCATCCGTGGACACAAACAATGCAATACCATTTTGATAAGGAAAGCACCACTTTTGAAGCCAATCCAGACCTGGCTTTCTCTGTATTCCACGCCTATAATGAAAAAATAAATTCCAATTACTGGAAAGCCATAAAAAAAGCCCGTAAGTTCAAAGAAGCCTTCCAGAAAGAGGCAGAAGAAAAAATTTATTCCTCTAATAATTATGCTAAAACCTCGGCTAAGATAATGCAGGAATTTTATAAAAAAGAAAAAAGTATGGTTAAATAACTTTTTCCACTATGGAATGCCCACAGAAAAACACTAATATTGCACCAATAAATCTGAAAATTATCTCTAATGCTTGAAATAGGCAAAGCACTGGTATCACTGGACCTTGTAGAAAAAAAATTTGTTTGCGACCTGGAAAAATGCAAAGGTGCCTGCTGTATTGATGGCGACTCAGGGGCTCCTCTGGAAGAAGACGAACTGCGGCTGCTGAAAAAATATTTTCCAAAAATAAAAAAATATCTACCAGAGGAACATCTTAAAATCATTGATAAACAAGGCTTATACGAAAAAGACAGCGATGGCGACTGGGTAACGGTTTGTCATCCGGACGGGGCTTGTGTTTTTGTTACTTATACAGATGACGGAATAGCCAAATGTGCCTTTCAGCTGGCTTATGAAAAAGGCGAGATAGACTGGGAAAAACCTATCTCCTGCCATTTATACCCCATACGCCTGGTGCATTATCCGGAATTCACCGCTGTCAATTATGCTTACCGTTCCATCTGCCGGGTGGCCGAAATAAAAGGACAGCTGGAAAACGTCCGGGTTTACGAATTTCTGGAACGTCCGCTGCGCAGATCTTTTGGTGACCAATGGTATGAGGAGTTGAAAACAGTTGCCCAGCAATGGTTAAAACAAAAAGAAAACAATGACTGATAAAAAAACGCCCTGCCGCTTGTCCAGCAGGGCGTTTTTCTTTAATCCAGGTGATTTTACATTTTCCAAGTATTATCCTGCGGATTTTTGTCTGCGCCCAGCAAGTCGTCAAGCACGAGCTTAACAGGTTTTTGCGGAATATCCGCGGTAATTGTTATCTGGTCTGTGTTTTTCCACACGTCCATCTTGCGTTCTATGGTCTTTTGCGAGCCATCGGACAGGTAAACAGTCAGCTTGACATAAACAGGCAGCCCGCCGGTATTAACAACTTTTACTGTCAGCTTACCGTCCTTATAATCAGCGGATTTAATTCCAATGTCTGGATAGACAAAGTCAAAGAAATATGGTTTCCAGAACCAGCTCAGATCCTGCCCCA
>CAZYSM010000013.1:0-37341 GCA_964649975.1 uncultured Bacteroidales bacterium
CAAAAAACTTAATTCTTACACTGGCTCTAATCATTGCAGTATTGGGCGGATTGAACGCTCAAACAGCACAGGAAATCATCAACAAAGTGGACCAGAAAATTTCCGCCCCGCAGGATGTTAAGCAAAACATCAAAATGATACTCACTGACCGCAACGGACGCCAGCAGGTGCGCACTTCAATTATCTATCAGAAAGGCAAGGACAAACGTCTGGTAAAATTCACATCACCAGCAGCTTACCGCGGAATAGCTTTCCTGTCCTTGCCCGGAGACGTCATGTATGTCTATATGCCAGCTTATGGACGCGAACGCCGCATTGCTTCCAGCGTGAAAAATCAAAAATTCGCAGGAACAGACCTCACTTACGAAGATATGCAGGCTAAAAACTACTCGGACAAATACAACTCAAAGCTCATCAAGTCCGACGCCAACGGATATGTCCTGGAACTCACACCAAAGGAACGTTCCCAGTATTCCAAAGTTATCCTTTACGTGAACAAGGACTATCTACCAACAAAGGCAGAATTCTTTAACCGCGGAAATCAGAAAATCAAAGTCCTGACTTTCAACTTTGTCAAATCCGGCAAATACTGGTATCCGAAAACTATGGAAGCACGCGACCTGCGCACAAAGCATTCTACAAAGATGGTTGTCCAGTCCGTGCAGTTTGACACCGGACTGAAAGACAACATTTTCACAGTCCGCTATATGAAGCAGTAAACAAACGGACTTTTGTCATTTACCCGCTGCTTGAAATCAGATGGGGTTAGGGGGAGTAAGATATTGAAAATAAAACCTCTGTACTTCTCCGCGTCCTCAGTGGTTAAATTTAAAACCGACAGGAGGCCAGGAAAAACCTTTGCGAGCCTTTGCGCCCCTTGCGGTTAAATCAAAATGACATCCCCCTAACCCTATTCACCAACGGGGAGACCTGCTATGTCGCACCCTAAACTAGCTTGCCATTAAAAGCATTCAAAAACTTATTGACATTAACAAATTATTCGTGCATTAGTGGCTTATAATAAAACCATTCTGCAAAAATCCAAACCAAAAAATAAATCCTAAAACACTACAACTATGAAACGAATTGCATTTATCCTTAGCTTTGTGCTAATGGCTGTCCTGAGCATAGCTCAGGACGATAGCGTCCGTCTGGACATCAGCGGACAGCTGCTCTCGGACCAGCGTGTGCTTATGAACGCGGACAAGGACTGGGCGTGGAACGAAAACCGCCTAACCCTCAATCTGGACAAAACAATCACGAATTATGCCAAGTTCCACGGCGAGCTGTGGGTACGCAACCTCGGATTACCGTCCTATTACCGCATGTCTGCCATTTATAACAAAGGCATAGTGGACCCGGTAAGCTACGAAATACGCGAGGCTTACGTGCAGGTTAACAATTTTTTAATCAACGGACTGGACGCTACCTTCGGACGCCAGATTATCCACTGGGGCACGGCGGACAAAATCAATCCTACGGACAATATCAATCCGCTGGATTTGGAGGACGTGCTTGACTTCGGACGCCGCCGCGGAACCGACGCCATACGTCTGGATTACTACTTTGGCAATAATTTCAGCGTGGAAGCTGTTGCAGTTCCGTTTTTCCGTCCGGCAAACCTGCCTGTGGGAATATACGCGAATTTGCTCTCGCCGCAGGATTACATCCATCTACCGCAGGGCTTGACAATGGCGTCCTTCACAGATAGCCTTATTATGCCGGCACATAATCTGGGCAACCAGCTTAACCTGGGCTTCCGTATCAAGGGCAATGTAGCAGGCTTTGACCTATCTGTCAGCTACCTGCACGGACGCGAGACTTTGCCAATGATCCGCGACCTGGACCTCACCCCGGATATGCAGGGCAATACGGACGTAATCGCAGACTTCTACTATCCGCGTGTAAATATCATCGGAGCGGATATGGCAGGCAACATCGCAGGTATAGGCGTGTGGGCCGAAGGTGCAGCCTTTATGCCCGAGGAGGACTTGACCATTACAACCCGCGTTCACACCTGGGATTTGAACCAACTTCCGCCTCAGCCCATAACCCTGACTCAGGACACAATTGTGCAGGAAAAGAACAAACCCTATTTCAAATACGTCCTGGGTGCGGATTACAATTTTCCGTACGATATTTATTTGAACTTCCAGTTTATACATGGTTTCCTGCACGAGCGTTTCAAGGGACAGCTAAATGACTATTACTTCCTTCGTCTTGAAAAGACATTTTTCTATGGCAAACTGAAAATTGCCCCAATTTCCGGCGGACTGATAGTCAGCGATTACAAGGATCTGAAAAACAATTACTCAGTGATTTACCTACCACAGGTAATTTATCAGCCTACTATAAATACTGAAATTACGCTTTCGGCAGGAATTTTCGGAGGAAAAGGAAAAAATCTTTTCTCCAGGCTCAATGATATGGATTTGCTGATGCTTTCAGTTAAATATGAATTCTAAAACATACTTTTAGATTTGTAATAAACGGAGGCGTATAAATTACGTCTCCGTTTTTTATTTTAAACAGAATTTAACTTTTTATTTAAAATAGATTAACTAAATTTGTAGAGTTGGTCTAATTTTTAATTGTCGTATTATGTATAAAATACGTTTAGCCAAAAATGGCAGAGAAATTCTAAAAGCAAAGGAACTGGTAAGGAAATTCTTTACACACTATTACAAAACATATCCAGTAGAAATTCCGGATTTTTTTATGGTAACAGAAAACATGGATACAAAAGAAATTGTAGCTACCATCAGTCTGGACTGTAAACTCCCAGGGCAGGAAAAAATTTTAGAGGTAGAGCGTTATTTTGAGTTCTCTTTTGACAGTGTGGTGCCAGATATAAAAGAAAAAGGTGCTGGAGAAGCTGGCAGATGGGTTTCTACTGATAACCACGTAACTGTTTATATGTTGCTTGGGGCCTTTTTATTGGGGCGTAATCTCAATGTAGGATATATTACCAGTTTCCAGAAAGCCCAAATTGCCAGTTTAATTTCAAAAAAATATAAGCTACCCCTTGAATGGCTCCAATATGATGTTAAAGAATATATGCGCACAGGGGCTTATAAAGAATACTTTGGCCCCAATGACCTGGTTATTTTTGTTCAAAAAACAGATGTATTAATTAAGTCAATAGAGGATAATTTTGGCTATCCTGATGATATAATCTTTGATATTCCCACAGACATCAACGAGATACTAAATCATAAAGTCATAAATTATGGACCTGAAATCATTTCTGACTGATTTAAAAAAGGAAAACATCAGTTATATTTCCGATGAAAAGACACTCCTGGAACTGGAAAAAAATGTTACAGGATACTCCCGGAAAATTTTAGCCTCTGTAATGCCTGCCTCAACAGCAGAAGTGCAAAAACTTATCCTGCTGGCTAACGAATATAAAATTCCGCTTTATCCGGTAAGTCAGGGGAAAAATATTGGGCTCGGATCCAGGCTCCCTGTTTCGGAACAGGCAGTATTGGTAAGTCTGGAAAAAATGAATAAGATTATAGAAGTGGACGAGCATTTTGGTGTGGCAATCATAGAACCAGGAGTGACGCAAAGACAACTCTCACAATATCTGGAAAGTAAACAATCAAAATATTTCATTGATGTAACTGGCGCACCAGCTGATACCTCGGTTATAGGGAATATCCTTGATAAAGGCGTGGCATATAACACCCTGCGTTTCAGGACAGTAATAGATTTTCAAATTGTTTTGGGCACAGGCGAAATACTTAATACTGGATACAGTCACTACAAAAGTACACCACTGGCCCATGTGAGTGGATATGCTCCGGGGCCTGATATGACGGGACTTTTCATACAGTCCAACTTCGGCATTGTCACCAGTGCAGCCATAAAGCTTAATCCAAAAACAGAAAAACATATTGCTTTTACTTTATCTCTGAATGACCCTGACCGTATAGGTGAACTCATTGAAAAAGTTAAAGATTTAAAACAACAAAAGGTTATCCACGGAATAGCACATATAGGTAACCGTCTGCGTTCCAAAATATCGCTTGCCCCAATGGTTTATAGATATCTGCAATCCATCGGTCAGCCTGTTAGCCGTCAGAAAGCAGAGGAAATTCTGGAAAGCTTTTTACCAGGTTCCTGGTCACTTGTAGCATCTGTCAGCGGACCTGCCGAAATAGTAAAAGCGTCTAAAAAAGTTATTGTAAAAGAGCTAAAAGAATTCGGGAAAATATCCTTTCTGGATGAAAATAAATTCAAATTGGCCGGCACTTTAAGCAAGCTTCTCGGAATGAAAAAATTAAACATTTACCTCAATTCTATTTCGCCCTTAATAGGCCTCACTTTTGGCAGACCAACAGACGAAGCATTACACAGTATTTACTGGCCACAAGCAGACGAAAACCCTTTGTGGAAAGACCCGGATAAAGCCCGTTATGGATTTATTTACATCGTTCCTGTAGTTCCGCTGAGAAAAAAGGAAATTAACCAAACTCTCTCTGTCATAAAACAGATTGAAAACCAATACGACTTACTCATTGCCGTGACTTTAAATCCTCTGGATGCATACGTTCTGGAAGGTGTGGTAAGCTTTGACTTTAAGCTTGACGACGAACAGGACAGAGAAAAAGCTCATGCCGCTGCCAGAAAGATGATACAGGAATTTGTTAATATCGGTATAATCCCTTACCGTGTGGATATTGAAAACTTTGATTTAATTGTAGATGAGAATGATTTATATTGGCAGAAAATAAAAGAATTAAAGCGCGTCTTTGACCCCAACAATATTATTGCACCAAAAAAATTCAACATAGTTTAAAAAAAGCCGGGTTAACCCCGGCTTTTTTTATTTCAGTCTCAGATATTTACGTTGTTCACCTTTGCTCCATTCCTCTTGAATAATCGCATAATTCTCCTTCAATAATTGCAGAGCCTCATCTACGGTATCAACCGGGACAAGCACTGGCAAGAATTTTTTTACCATGCGCACGATATTTGGTCCGAACTGGCGTCCGCACAATACCTGTACTCCGTGTGGTTTCAGGAGTGAGGAAATCTCCTGAGCTTTACGGCTATCGCCGTGCATTTCCTCCTCACCAGTGGTGTTTTCCACGGTTTTTATGTAAGTAACCCGGTCTTTATCAAGTTCATATACAGGAAACAGATGACCCTCGCCAAAATGGTCGTTAATTAATTTTTTTCCGTCCTCAGTGCTAAAAGCAACAATCAGTCCCATTGCATTTTTAGTTTTAAATTTTCCGCAAAGATATTAAAATTTTCGCAGCTGATTATTTTTGTAAGCCTCATAGGCCTGACGGATGGTCATTCCGCCGGCACCGGTAAAAATTTCTATTCCCATGGCACGCAGAGCTGGATCGGCATTTCCGCCAGGACCATTGCCAGTTATCAGGACATCTGGATCGTAATCAGCAATCAAAGCAGCGGTTTTTGGTCCGGCTCCGTGAGCCTCGGCTACGGAAGCAGAATTGTCAATAACCTGTAATTCCCCGCTATCCTCATCATAAAGCAAGATATAACGTGTGCGTCCGAAACGCGGGTCAACCTTAGCGTTCCAGTCAGTTCCCTGAGCTGTAAAAGCGATTTTCATGGTTATATAATTTTTTTTGTTTTATTCAGAAAGTTCCATTACGGTTTCCCATGACTGACGTAAAAGTTTTTTTATCTGACGGGATCCGTATTCCGCCATGGTAAGTCCTCGGATTTGTGCCTGGACAAAGCTCTCGTCATAAGGAATTTGTGAAATAAGAAAAATAGCATTTTGCTGGGCAAAGGAAATAATCTCCTGCGTTTTCTCTGGATTAATATCGTATTTATTGATTATCAATCCGGCGGGGATACCAAAACGCCGGACAAGGTCATAAACACGTTTAAGGTCGTGTATGCCGGAAACTGTTGGCTCGCTTACCAGCACGACAAAACTTGCCCCAGATATTGAAGCTATCACAGGACAGCCCACTCCGGGGGCTCCGTCCACAATGATAAAGTCTTTATTGTATTTCTCGGCAATTTTTCTGGCAACGTTTTTGACCAGTGTCACGAGCTTACCGGAATTTTCTGTGCCAATACCCAGACGTGCATGTACCATGGGCTTATCCAGACGCGTCTCGGAGATAAACCATTGTCCGTCCAGCCGGGCTTTCATCGTAATAGCCTGCACAGGGCAGACCTTTTCGCAATAGGCACAGCCCTCGCAATTGAGCGGAATAACAGAGTAAATTCCGTCCTCACGGGAAATTGCATCAAAACGGCATACCTGATAGCACAAATCACAACCTGTACACAGGTCAGGATTAATCACTGCTTCCTGACTACTGTAAAAATCCTCCTGTTGAACAATGCGGGGCTTCATCAATAGATGCATATCAGCTGCGTCCACGTCGCAGTCGGCAATCACTGTCTCGGGCGGACTGAGATAAGCAAACGAGGCAGAAATAGAAGTTTTACCAGCTCCGCCTTTTCCGGATATTACTACAATTTCCCTCATGCTTTTCCGGCTTTTGAGAATAAATACTGCTCAATACGTTGTAACTCATGGGCTACGGACGGAACATTGTCAAACAGAGTTTTTCCCTGCGAATAGAGCCTGGCAATAGCTTTATCATTAGGGATACGTGCAATTATGTCAATCCCCTGGGTCTGGCAGTAATTTTCCACCTGATTATCCCCGATGCCATAGCGATTAATGACCACGGCAAAAGGTTTATTTAGCTGGCGGACAGTTTCCACAGCCAGCTGCAAGTCGTTCAATCCAAAAGGTGTAGGTTCGGTTATGAGGATAACAAAATCTGCATTTTTCATTACTTCAATGACAGGGCAGGAGGTTCCAGGCGGAGAATCAAAAATCCGCACAATTTTTTTATCAAATTTCTCATTGATGTATTTGATAGTCTGGGCAATAAGCGGAACAGCCAGTTCCTGTCCGATGTCCAGGCGACCTTCTACAAAATTCAGATTATCACTGACAAAATGCCGGACAACGCCCATACGGTATGGCACCATAGGCAGAGCCTTTTCCGGGCAAAGCTCAGAGCAGGCATAACAGCTATGGCACAGCTGTGGATACACCATAACCCTGTCGCGCAGGACAATAACCGCATTCCACACGCAATTTGCCTGACATTCACGGCACAAGGAACATTGTCCGCTCCAGCGAGGCACCATATTATAGCGGATAAGATCCTCTTTGAGGTCTGCCGTGAGGAAAAGTCCGGAATTTGGCTCTTCCACGTCCAGGTCAGCGAGTATAACAGGTTGTTTCTGTGCAAGGTATAATGCCAGATTTACCGAAAGGGTAGTTTTACCTGTTCCACCTTTTCCGCTGGCAATAGCTATTGTCATCCTGTAAAAAGTTTTAAAAATTCCCCGATGTCAGATTTACCATTTTCCCTGTCCGCGTCCCCGGGCGTTCCATCCACGTCCGCGACCACGTCTGCGTCCGAAACCCAGGCCCAAACCTAAGCTCAATCCACGGGCACGTCCCCAAAGCCTTGCCCAGAACCCCGGAACATTATTCTGCTGATTAGTATTTTCAGGATTAGCATAAAATCCACGACCACGACCGGTCATTGGTCCCTGTCCATCAGGACCTGTACAATCTCCCCAGGGCATAACTATTCTTGTTTAAGATTTATTTAACAAAACAAACAAAAAAGACACAATTTATCTATGTTGTAAAAAATACTTTTTCGGTTTTTTGAAACAGGCAGGCAAACAAAAAACGGGCTACCCTGTCTGGGCAGCCCGTTTGTAGAAAAAAATCAGGTGTCAATTAAACAATACCCTGAGCGAGCATAGCATCAGCAACTTTAACAAAACCGCCGATGTTAGCACCTTTCATGTAATCAATACGTCCGTTTTCTTCACGTCCGTATTTAACACAGGTAGCATGGATATTTTTCATAATATCCTGCAATTTGGAATCTACCTCTTCGCGTGTCCACTGGAGGCGGATAGAGTTCTGGCTCATTTCCAGACCAGAAACAGCAACACCACCAGCGTTAGCAGCTTTACCAGGACCATAGAGGATATTATGTTCACGATAAACTTCAATAGCTTCTGGAGTAGAAGGCATATTAGCACCTTCAGCTACAGCAATTACACCGTTCTTAGCCAGTTCTTTTGCATCCTCGCCGCTGATTTCGTTCTGAGTAGCACAAGGCATAGCCAGGTCAGCTTTAACGCCCCAAGGACGTTTACCTTCGTAATACTCAACACCCGGGAATTTCTCTGCATACTCACGGATACGTCCGCGTTTTTCGTTCTTGAGCCACTTAACGAATTCAAGTTTTTCTTCATCAATACCAGCTGGGTCATAAATAAATCCGTTAGAGTCACTCAGAGTAACAACTTTACCACCAAGCTGAGTAACTTTTTCTGTAGCAAACTGTGCAACATTACCAGAACCACTGATAAGAACAGTCTTTCCTTTGATATCTTCGCCGATATCGCCGAGCATCTGCTGCAGGAAGTATGTAGCACCGTAACCAGTAGCTTCTGGACGGATGAGAGAACCACCGTATTCCAGACCTTTACCAGTAAGAACGCCTGTAAATTCGTTCTTAAGTTTTTTGTACATACCAAAGAGGTAACCAATTTCACGTCCGCCAACACCAATATCACCAGCAGGAACGTCAGTGTTAGGACCAATATGACGATAGAGTTCGCTCATGAAAGCCTGGCAGAAACGCATAACTTCGTCATCACTCTTTCCTTTGGGGTCAAAATCAGAACCACCTTTACCACCACCCATTGGCAGACCAGTCAGTGAGTTCTTGAATACCTGCTCAAAAGCAAGGAACTTGAGAATTGACAGGTTAACAGTAGGATGGAAACGCAGACCACCCTTGTAAGGACCAATGGCGCTATTCATCTCAATACGGTAACCGCGGTTAACCTGGATATTACCATTATCGTCAACCCAGGTAACGCGGAACATAACAACGCGCTCGGGCTCGGTCATACGTTCCAGAATCTTTGCCTGCTTGTATTTCGGATTTTCTTCAATAAACGGAAGGAGGGTTTCAGCTACCTCACGTACAGCCTGGTGAAATTCAACTTCACCGGGAGTTCTGGCAATAACTTTTGCCATGAATTCATCTAAAAGTTTGTTAGCCATAGTAGTATGGTTTTAAAGTTTTTATAAAAAGCGAAAACGTTTGCTTTCACCAGCAATTTTACAAAAAAGTTTCACATAAAAAAATCCTATAAATCATATTTTTAAAAATACAGGATTTATAATCTTATCCGTAAAAATACTTACTCAAAACGCCGGAAGTACAACACCACTTTTACTTTACCAACATGCTGATACAAAAGCAATTGCTCTTTATTTAATTTCAGAATTTTTGCAGAAAACTTACTTCTATGTTTTTTATCGTAAACAATAAGCTCATCACCTTTTACCTGCCAATAGCCATTGTCGCTTGTGCCCCATATCACTGATTTTATTCTACCATCAGGTCTGATAATCAGCGAAGTGGATAAAATAATTTGGCGAGACATCCTTTTATATTCCTGCTGGTTGGAAATTTTCTGGTTAGTAGAAAAATTATATAGCTGCCAGTTGCCAATAATTAACCTGGAATATTCCTCATTGGTCTGGTGTTTACAAGAAAAAGAAAAAAAAGTAAGAACTATTAAAAATAACCTTCTGAGTTTCATCCCATTTTTTATCCAAAAATATTGTTTTTATCTAACTGTGCCAAAATTGATTTTCTTATTTTACACACAAAATTAAATTTAATTTTAAAAATTTTAGATAAAAAAATCAGCTTTTCATAAATAAATCATTGACAGTATTCACCTATTAGATTAAATTCTCTCCAAACGAAAATTTTTTAACCATGAAAAAATTTCTATTCTTTTTGTGCATGGCTTTCTTGGGTGTAAATGTATCAACATACGCCCAAAGCATAGATATCTCTCTAAATAAGACAGAGAGTAATTTTAAGGCTAATCCTGCGGTACATGCCAATCCGTATGACTCCATTGCCCTGGTTGCCATTTACGACTCCACATCCGGAGATAATTGGACACATAATGACTACTGGAAACAGGATAGTGTTTACAAATGGTATGGCGTGGTTATAAATTCGGACGGACACGTGACAGAATTACATTTATATAACAACAATCTTAACGGAAAGCTGCCTTCTTATATCAAATATTTGAAATATATTAGAAGGTTAGAAATGCAATATAACAGTCTGTCCGATACCATTCCTTCGCAGATAGGTCAGCTGGACAGTTTACAATATCTGGATTTATCTCACAACTTCTTTTCTGGGGCAATTCCACAGACTATAGGCGATTTAAAATATTTACAAGTTCTGCATTTGGAAAATAATCAACTGACAACAATACCAGATTCCATAGGTAAGCTGACTAATTTGCTGGAGCTGTATTTACAAGATAACCAATTACAGGGAAAAGTTCCAAGAGGTATAGGAAGTCTCTATAAGTTGACAATACTGCATCTGGAGGATAATCAACTTACCTATTTTTACCTTCCTGACACAGGGCTCTACAATGTGCAATATTTGTACCTGCAACATAATAACTTCACAGGGCAAGTGCCAAATATATTTTTCCATGCAGGAATGCATGAACTTTTGGAAGCTGATTTATCCTACAATTATTTTACAGATAGTGTAGTTATTAATGAGGATTTGCCAGGAATATCATCTATTGATTTGTCTCATAATCAATTAACTAAGATTGTTTTAAAGCCTAGTTCTTCGGATTTTTACAAAATTAATCTGAACTATAATTGCCTGAAAGAACTTGTTCTGGATAATACATGGAACGGATTGGGGTATATAGGAGAAATGCCACTGGACCATAACTATCTTAGCTCTCTGCCCAATATGTCAGATATGAGCGGGTTATATAACATAAGTGTTGATAATAATTATCTTGACTTTGGTGATTTGCAAGCAAGTAATGTTAACTATTTTACTTCTTATGCACCACAGGCAAAAGTAGGACAGATAGAACATCTGACGCCTAATGTTGGAGATAAGGTTTTGCTAACAGTTTCTGTTGACGGAAGTAATAATCAGTTTCAGTGGTATAAAGACGGACAGGAAATATCAGGGGCTACTAGCAGCAGTTTTGTAATTCAATCTTATGATAATGATGCGGCAGGTGTGTATTATTGCAAGATTACAAATGGGGATTATCCGGATCTGACTTTGTATTCAAATAACAAATATGTTGGAGTATCTCCTAATCAATATACAATAACCGTTCAAGTAGATCCGCCAGCTGCTGCTGCCTCTTATTCAGGCGATGGAACTTTTGTGGACGGGAGAAAGGACACGCTTAAAGTTGTTCCCAATCCGACATGGCGTTTTCTGGGCTGGAAAATCAACAACGAGGCTGTATGGCCAGATTTGAATTTCCCAATTATTGTGACGAGTGATACTACGGCAACTGCTTGTTTCATCAAGGATACGGTTCATTATACCGTAAACGTGGAAGCGATTCCTCCGGAAGGTGGCGTAGTTAGCGGCGGCGGACAATATCAATATGGTGAAACTGCTACTCTGTCCGCAGACCCCAATCCCGGATGGCAGTTTGTAAGATGGTGTCAATATAACCAAGCAGGAAACTGGGTGTATTGCACTAACCAACCTACGGTGAATATAAAGGTGACTAAGAATGAAGTATGGAAAGCTGAGTTTCAGGCAATCTCCACTAATATTAGTGAGATTAATTCGGCAGATGTAAAAATTTATCCCAATCCTGCTAGTGATTTTATTAATATTTCCGTTGAAGGTCAATTGCCAGAAACAATAGAGATTGTTAACCTGATAGGGCAGAAACAAAATATTGAAATCAGAAAGATACAAACAAACCTATTACATATAAATTTGAAAAACTTATCTCCGGGAATTTATTTGATATATTTCAAAACTGACACAGGTAAACTTTTAATAAAAAAATTCGTTGTCAGATAAAATTTATCCCTCTGGATAACCCAGATGTCAATGGCGTAAAATATTTTTTTTATCGCAAAAAAGTTATACTTTTAGACAAAATTTAATTACAAAATTATGTTTCCAAAAGAAGTATATATCCGCCGTAGAAGTCAGATAAAAGATTTAATGCAGGACTGGGGCGGCATATTGTTTTTCCCGGGCAATACACACGTACCATTTAACTATCCCGCTAATATTTATCCTTTCCGTCAGGATAGTAATTTCTTATACTTTTTCGGACTTGACCATCCTGATTTAGCCGCAATAATTGACCTGGACACAGGCGAGGAAATTATTTTCGGGGATGAGCTCACAATGGACGATATTATCTGGATGGGGCCACAGCCCACCCTGAAAGACCAGGCTGCAGAAGTGGGTATAGAAAAAACACTTCCATTATCCGAACTTGACAAAATAATCAAGCAGGCCCTCAGCCTCAAACGTCCTGTACACTTCCTTCCGCCTTACCGTGGCGAAACAAAGCAATGGATAGAACAATTACTTGGCATTAAGTACGAACTAACACGTCAATGGGCTTCTGAGCCGTTTATAAAAGCTGTTGTTGCCCTGCGTGAAATCAAGGATGAATACGAACTGGCTGAGATTGAACGCATGATAGACGTTGCCTACGAGATGCATACCACAGCTATGAAAATGGCTAAGCCCGGAGTGAAGGAACAACAAATAGCCGGAACCGTTTATGGAATCACACTTGCTCACGAGGGTATGCCTTCGTTTCCGCCTATTGTCACTATCCACGGAGAAACCCTGCATAACGAGACATACCGTAATATCCTGGAAACAGGACGTATGCTCATAGTAGATGCTGGCGCAGAATCCTACCTGCACTATGCCAGTGATATTACCCGCACCACGCCAGTTGGCGGAAAGTTCAACCAGAGGCAGAAGGATATTTACCAGATAGTACTGGATGCCAACAAAACTGCTATTTCCGAAATCCGTCCGGATGTGCCCTACCGTGACATTCATCTGCTTGCTGCACGGATAATTGCTCAGGGGCTGAAAGACCTGGGACTGATGAAAGGAAATGTGGACGATATAGTGACACAAGGTGCTCATGCCTTGTTCTTCCCTCACGGATTAGGCCACATGATGGGTCTTGATGTCCACGATATGGAAGGCCTGGGCGAAGATTATGTCGGATATACCGAGACAATGAAACGTTCGGACCAGTTCGGCCTGGCTTTCCTGCGCCTGGCCAAACCGCTGAAACCCGGATTTGTCCTCACAGTGGAACCAGGCATTTACTTTATCCCGGATCTGATTGACCTGTGGCGGGGAGAAGGCAAATTCAAAGACTTCATCAACTACGATGAGGTGGAAAAATACAAAGACTTCGGCGGCATACGTATTGAAGACGATGTGCTGGTAACAGAGGACGGAGTGAAAGTCCTTGGTAAACCAATACCAAAGGAAATTGACGAAGTAGAGGCTATCTGCGCCGAATAACAAAAAAAGCAATAAAAACGGGACGTCTCCTGGCTGGACGTCCCGTTTTTTATTTAAACTGATAATAAAAATTCAAGGCCTCAAAAATTTCTCCCTTTGTACAGGCCTGATCAATCACAGGTTCCCCAAGATTCCGCAGTAGTGTAAACATTATCTTTCCATCCCTGTTTTTCTTGTCCTGTAAAAGAATATTGTAAATGGCTTCGTAATCTTCATAAGTAATTGTATATGAAGGGAAAATACGGGAAATATAAGTGCTGATTTCAAAGACCAGGTCAATGTTCAATATAAATTTGAGATTAGAAAGGTAAATCTCAGAAATTAAACCAATTGCCACAGCTTCTCCGTGTAAAATATCCTCTCCTTTTGACAGGAAGTATGCTTCAACTCCGTGGCCAATAGTATGACCAAAATTCAGCACTTTGCGCCATCCTTGCTCCTTAGGATCTTTTTCTACAATTGAATTTTTTATCTCTACGGATTTCTTAACAAGGAACATAAGAAATTCGTAATCAATATCATCCAGAGAAAAACTCTGTATTTTTTTCCACTCGCCTGGCCCGGCAATAAGAGCATGTTTAATCATCTCGGCATACCCGGAAATAAAATGACGCTGAGGTAATGTCCGCAGAAATTCAGTGTTTATCAGCACCAGAGAAGGATTATTGAAAGTACCGATAAGGTTCTTATAGCCCATAAAATCAATACCGGTTTTTCCTCCCACCGAGGCATCTACCTGGGCCAACAGCGAAGTAGGAATATTAACGTAACGAATACCACGCTTGAATGTAGAAGCAGCAAATCCTCCAATATCACTGACTACCCCACCTCCAACATTGATTAATAAAGAAGAACGGTCAGCACCATGTTCAGTAAGGAAACGCCATATTTCCTTGACAGTATCAATATTTTTGATCTGCTCCCCTGGTTCTATTGCCATTACAGGAATATCCTGCAAAATTTTAATCTGGGGCAATACAGCTTGCTCCACGTTTTTATCCGTAAGCACAAAAACATTATTATGCGCAATTTTATTAGAATCCAGAAAACTCAGCAGGTGATATTCCACATTAGTGTCAAAGACAATCTTATAATCGCTGGTCTGTATTTCCATAAGTCAGTCTTTAAGTTTGGGATTTTGTTTGTGTCTGTTGCTATCGCGTTTGGTTTTCTTTTGCAGATTTTTTTCCAGAGCTTGTTCCAGGTCAACACCTGTTTGATTAGCCAGGCACATCAGTACAAAAAGCACATCAGCCATTTCGTCGGCAAGATTTAACTCTTCGCCAGGCTTGGCCGACTGCTCACCATAAACACGGGCAATAATACGGGCCAGCTCTCCAACCTCTTCGGTAAGCAAAGCCATATTAGTCAGCTCGTTGAAATATCTTACTCCGTATTGCTTTATCCACTGGTCAATACGTTCCTGTGCTTGTCGTATCGTCATAAGCTGCGTTTTTATATTTTGCTATCCACTGTGGATCCTGCATAGCTTTTAGAAGATGAAAAAGATTATCTCCGAAAATAGTATAAAAAGTTGTATCCATACCCATCCGGGCAAGGATGACTTTCTGAGCATGGGTAGGAACATAAGGATTCTTGAAATTTCCTGTCCAACCAAGTGTATCAAGCGATTCTGTTTTATACGGATAAACCGCAAAGCGTAATTTCCACAGGCTATCCACCACAGGCGGAGTTGGAAAGCCCTGATTAACCATGTAATTATTTTTTATCTTTGCCTTATTATACCTGTCCACTGGTAAATCAATCCCGTATTTATACCAGAGATTTTCGGCCTGAGGATTGGCAAGCGAACGCTCCAGCCCTGCTGCACGTAAAACAAACTGTCGCTTGGTCAGCGCTTTGGTCTCCGAAAAAGATCGTCCATTATAAAAAGCCTCGTAATAAGTAACTAAACCACGCCACGAAGGTGCTATTTTTACCACAAAGACATATCCGTTATTGGCCTGAGCATAAATTCCAGCTGCTGAAAAAAGTAATGCAATGATGAAAAAAAAGCGTAATAATTTCATAACTCGGTCATTCGTGCTAAATTTGTCTTTACTAAGATGCAAAAGTTTTTTTAATATGTCAATTACTCTGCAAAACATTACCAAATATTACGGCCAGCAAAAGGCTGTTGACCGGGTCAGTTTTTCCATTCCTTCGGGACAAGTAGTAGGCTTTATAGGTCCCAATGGCGCCGGTAAAACAACCATTATGCGGATTATTACAGGCTTTCTCAAAGCAGATGAGGGGGAAGTCTTTGTTAACAATATGGACATAAAAAAAAATTCGCTTCAGGTCAGGAATCAAATAGGATATCTACCTGAAAATAACCCGCTTTACTATGATATGTATGTGCGGGAATTTCTGGATTTTGTGGCAGGTATCCACAAACTGGCCAACCGTCGGGCAATCATTGACAGGGTGATAGAAATGACCGGCCTCACAAGAGAGCAGCATAAAAAAATCCGCCAGCTATCCAAAGGATATAAACAACGTGTAGGTCTTGCCCAGGCTATTATACATAATCCATCGGTGCTGATACTTGACGAGCCCACCTCGGGCCTTGACCCTAACCAGATTATTGAAATACGGAACCTGATTTCACGTCTGGGCAAGGAAAAAACTGTTATGCTGTCCACACACATTATGCAGGAAGTGGAAGCTATCTGTGACCGGATAATTATCATCAACCGTGGACAAATTGTTGCAGACGATACCCCGGAAACAATCCGCGAAAGAGTCAAAAATCCTGTTATGGAATTCACTGTGGAATTTGACAACCAGCTATCACCGGAACAACTGAAACAAATCCCGTATGCCGAAAAAATTGAAAGCCTCGGGTCAAAACGCTGGCTAATCACCTCACGTGAGGACATCAGAAAAGACATCTTTGATTTTGCTGTAAAAAACAATATTGCTGTCTTATCCCTGGAAATGAAACAAAAATCCCTGGAAGAAATTTTCCATCAGCTCACAACTGACAAAAGCTAAAAAACGGATAAATGGCATTGAACTATATCTGGCTGGCTTTCTTTTTCATAGCCTTCATTGTTGCTCTGGCCAAGCTGATTATCACTGGCGACGGACAGGTTTTTTCGCAACTGGTAAAAGCAGTTTTTGATACTTCGGACACTGGTTTCCGGATAGCTCTTTTCCTTACCGGGATATTAGCCTTTTGGATGGGAATAATGAAAGTGGGAGAACGTGCGGGGCTGGTGCAAATTCTTGCACGATTGCTACGTCCTTTATTCCGTAAGATATTCCCCGGAGTGCCTGACGGACACCCTGCCCTGGGTAGCATAACCCTGAACATCGCAGCCAATATGCTCGGCCTGGATAACGCTGCCACACCTATGGGCCTGAAAGCTATGCAGGAATTACAGGAACTTAATCCTCAAAAAGATACAGCCTCGGATGCTCAAATAATGTTCCTTGTACTCAATACCTCTGGATTAACGCTTATCCCCATAAGCATTATGGCCTATCGCGCCCAGATGGGGGCTGCCAATCCCACGGATGTTTTTATTCCTATCCTCATTGCCACTTTTTTTTCTACAATAGTAGGGCTAATAGTCACAGCACTAATCCAACGCATCAAAATATGGGACTGGGTGGTGGCAGCATATCTTGGCGGAATATCCCTTGTCATAGCTGCTATGATTGCCCTGTTCCTCTCGCTACCACCACAAAAAATGCAGACAGTTTCGGATGTAGCTACAGGCGTGATACTTTTCGGACTGATAATTTTATTCCTTCTGGCAGGATTTGTAAAAAAACGCAATGTTTACGAAGACTTCATTGAAGGCGCCAAGGACGGGTTTAATATTGCTATAAAAATTGTTCCTTACCTGGTGGCTATCCTCGTGTCAATAGCAGTATTCCGGGCAAGCGGATCCATGGACTACATAATTAACGGCCTGGGCTGGTTCTTTTCATTATTCGGAATAGATACGGAATTTGTTAAAGCCCTGCCAACAGCTTTTATGAAACCACTCTCGGGTAGCGGAGCACGCGCAATGATGATTGAAGCAATGAAAACATATGGTGCCGACAGTTTTGTAGGACACCTGGTCTCCATTATTCAAGGGTCAACAGACACGACGTTTTATGTCCTTGCTGTTTATTTTGGTTCGGTAGGAATACGGAACTCCCGCTATGCTGTGCTGGCAGGACTGGCAGCTGACCTGGCCGGCATAATTGCAGCAATATTAATAGGTTATCTGATGTTTGGATAAATAAAAAGCCCGACTGGATAACAGGCCGGGCTTTAAAATCTTTCCCCTCAGAAAAATCAATATTCCTCTTCGTTAAACAAAAAGTCCTCTTTGCTGGGGTAATCAGGCCACAAGTCCTCTATGCTTTCAAAAACTTCGTTTTCGTCTTCAATTTCCTGTAAGTTTTCAATGACTTCTATCGGGGCTCCGGTACGTATAGCGTAGTCAATGAGCTCTTCCTTGGTAGCCGGCCAAGGAGCGTCTTCCAGTTTGGAAGCCAGTTCAAGTGTCCAGTACATATCCCTAAGTTTTAGGGGTTTTGATTGTTGCGCAAATATATTTTTTTTAAATCAAAAAGTCAAGAAATTTTTAACGCCTCAATTCAAACTTGGTACCAAGGTATTTACGACGGGCTTCCTCATCCTGGGAAAGTTCTTCGGCAGTTCCGCTTTTGAGGATGCGTCCGTCGTATAACAGATAAGCTCTGTCGGTAATAGATAGGGTCTCGTGCACGTTGTGGTCTGTGATAATAATACCTATATTCCTGTCTTTGAGATGGCTAACTATGTTCTGTATATCTTCCACAGCTATAGGGTCAACCCCTGCAAATGGTTCATCCAACAGGATAAATTTAGGGTCCAAAGCCAGGGCACGTGCAATTTCCACACGACGCCGCTCACCTCCGGATAGCTGAATACCAAGGCTCTTGCGTATCCTGCCCAAGCCAAATTCCTCAAGCAATTTTTCCACCCTGGCATCAATCTCAGCTTTTGACAGTCTGGTCATCTCCAGCACTCCACGGATATTGTCCTCCACCGAGAGCTTGCGAAAAACAGATACTTCCTGCGGGAGATATCCAATACCCAGCTGTGCACGTTTATACATAGGCAGGTCAGTAATCTCTCTCTCGTCCAGGAAAATATGTCCACCATTAGGTTTAATCAAGCCAACAATCATATAAAATGTAGTAGTCTTACCGGCTCCGTTAGGTCCCAATAGTCCGACAATCTCGCCCTGATTAACCTCTATGCTGACTCCGTTAACAACTTTACGTTTACCATATATTTTGACCAGTTCCTTAGCTCTGAGTTTCATCGTGGCTCAAATTATTAATATTTATCAAGGAATTAATGACAGAGAAATAATTTTTTACCGGGTTGGCATAAATCTGGAGGAAAAGCTTTTCCAGAATTTTACGGTCACCCTCAATGCCAGAGAGTTTCTGGTTCATCATCTGGATAAATCTGTCTTTATCCTCAGTAGTATAAAATTTTGAATAATCAGTATTTTGGAAAAAGATGTCAGCGGCTACATAATTAAACGGCGAGAGGCGATAGCCTTTATATATCTCGGTATCAACAAGCTTAGCCAGATTTTTAAAATAAGTATTTTTCGGGAAACGGGTTAGATGTGGTATTTTGGGATTGAGAGGTTCTCCGAAAGTTAGATGCACCCTTCCCTTAGGTGCTTTCATCCCGCCAATCATCTGATTAAGGTCATCAAGCTTGCTTTTACGGAAATTTTTATCCTGCATCTTCATATACAGCTCCTTAACTTTCTCAATATCACAGGGCTCTATTTCATAGTTAATAGTCACTGGCAATATATTCACTTCCATATAATTAGACACCCAGTCTTTCTCACCACTGATATTAAACATTTTAATCAAACTCACCTGGGTTTTGTCATCACCGTCTTTTGTGCGTCCTTCTCGCTGTGAAATCCATACCGAACGTTTCTTTTCCGTAATGGTGTATCTAATGTATTTTGACAAAATAATGGAATAATGATATAATTTCCGTCCTGGCACATTACGCTTTACAATAAAAGTGCGATTGAGTTTGACAAGGTCTGTTATCCATCTATTTATCAACAAATTACTACCAATAGCTATTTCTGCTGTATCAATCCCATTCTGATAAAGTATATAATTAAGCAGTGCCGAATCCAGAATAATATCCCTGTGATTGGTAATAAAGATATAAGGAACGCCTTTTTGCACATTATCAATACCCGAATAGGTCAAACTGGTTATAGAATCTTGCAATACGCTCTGTAATATACGATAAATGAAAGTTAGCTGAAAGTCGTGAATAGTTTTTACTTCCAGTAGCTTATTCACAAAAGCCCTCATAGACAGGTCAGGGAAAAACTGCTTGGCAAAAGCCATAAAAGCCTTTTCTTTGACAAGTCGTCTGATAACATCCTGCACTTCATAGTCTTCGTAAGGACGTATTTCATCAAATTCCGGAAGGTATTTCATAAATTCATTTTTACCTGTTCCAAGCAAAATTAACAAATCCAAAACATTAAAAGGAAAAAATTTGTTTTAAGATTCTTAAATCTATGAAATAGATCTATTGGACGAACGAGAAAAAATCTTTCGC
Source organism: uncultured Bacteroidales bacterium (assembly GCA_964649975.1). GTDB lineage: Bacteria > Bacteroidota > Bacteroidia > Bacteroidales > S143-33 > S143-33. Next base: position 20,065 of record CAZYSM010000013.1, read on the forward strand.
AAAACTTCAAAGTAAACAACCAGATAAAGCAGGATAGAATAAAAAATTAAAACCATAATATTAAACCAGAAAGTATCAATCCGCCAATTTCCGATAATCTTATAAGGAGCATAAAAATGTGCACGTCCCCAGTGGGAATACGGGGTCATAAAAGCCGGGTCTTTTTTACGTATCAGCTCGCCACGGTATAAAATAATCTGCTTAACCCTATTACGATTAAGCATTATCTCTGCCAACTTCTTATTATAATTATTATTTTTCAAATCAATCAGCCATTGGCGCCCCATTACGTTAACAATACTATCTATTTGCCTGTCTTTCAGACTGTTAATTTTATCAGTAAGCCGATTATAATAGCTTTGCATATAAGCCAAGAAGTTTAATAAAGAATCCCGTGAGTGAGGGAAACGTTCAGGCAAAAGCATATCTACAGTCAAGCTGTTTCCATTAATTTCCGGAAGCTGGGCTATCTTTTTAAATTCTTTCCGCAGTACCCCCAGGAAAAAATCATAAGAATCTTTATCACCCTTTTTATTAGCATAATAAGCGCTATTAATAATATTTCTCAACTCTGGCACATAAAAAGAACTAATATAAATAGCATCACTCTTTTGCTTATCAAGGTCAAAAAACTGTTTTTCATAAAGATTATCCTTAAACTGCACCACTGCCATAGCCTCGTAGCCCCAGCGGGAAAACATAATATCTGCAATAAAAGGAGTATATTTCTTATTTGTCAGCTGTGGAGGCAAATCATCAAAATTTATCATTATTCCGCCCAGGAGCATCTGAGGAACCAAAAGCAGCGGAATGGTAATATAAATAGCTACAATGGAATCCAGAGTATCCGAAATCCACAGCCCCAGCATATTAGCAGCCATAGCCGTAGCCAGTAATATCAGCCAGAATTTGAAGGTCAATCCGTGAATTTGCAGTATCCAGTCGGATATCAAAACAAAAGACAATGTCTGGTAAGCAGAAAAAACAAAGAGTATCAACACCTTGGAATTCAAATAACTAAAACGGCTCAACTGTAAAAACTTCTCCCGTTCCAGAATTTTTCTATCCTTGATGATTTCTTCGGCACTAAGCGAGAGCCCAAGGAACAAAGCCACAATTACAGCCATAAAAAGGAATATGGGTAGGCTGTGATTTTCTATAAATACATAAACGCCATCTTCGTTAGGTGTGCGCACAAAGAAAGCAAGAATAAATGCCAGCAAAGGAGCTTCCAGCAAATTTATAATCATATATTGCGTATCCGAAAGCTTGGATAGTAAATCCCGCTGAATAAAAATCCAGAACTGTCTCAGGAAGGAAGGAGGATTGAAATCTTTTTCCGGCAAAGAAGTTTTTTCCGGAGGCTTGATTTTTTCCCGCACTTCAAGATTTACCCTGTAAAGTATATACCACTCTTTTGGCGAGGTACGTCGTACCGGAGTATAACGTCCGAACTCGTCCACCATACGGTCTTCAATAATTTCCAGCATCAGGTCTGGATTAACATTTCCGCAAGTGGGGCATTCGGCAATATCCGCATCTGCATAATTGACAACCTGTTTGAAATAGATAATTCCGTCCAGCGGATTTCCTTTGTAAGCAGGATAACCACCACGGTCAAGGACAATTATCTCGTCAAAAAGCTTGAAAATATCGGACGAAGGCTGATGTATATTAACTATAACCAGACGTCCATTAATAGCCTGACGTTTAAGCAGATGCATTACATTTTCCGAATCCATTGACGAAAGTCCGCTGGTAGGCTCGTCCACAAAAAGGATAGAAGGTTCACGGATAAGTTCCAGGGCAATATTAAGACGCTTACGCTGACCTCCGCTGATATACTTATTCAGAGGGTTTCCCACTTTCAGATTACGTATGTCCCACAAATCCAGCTTTTTCAGTATATCTTCCACGCGGCGGCGCACATCCTGATCCGAATGATTACCAAAACACAACTTGGCACTGTAATAAATATTCTGATACACAGTCAGCTCCTCAATCAGCAAATCGTCCTGGGGAACATAGCCAATGAGTGGAATAAGTTTCTTCCTGTCTTTATAAAGGTCATAACCGTTAATGGTAATACTACCAGAATGGATTTTATATTTGCCTATAAGGATATTCATCAATGTGGATTTGCCAGCACCACTGGCTCCAAGGATACCAATGATCTGCCCGGATTCGGCATCAAAACTAAATTTGTGAATTCCGTTATCACTACCCGGATAACGGAATTCTATATTTTTGGCCACCAGCCGCACTTTTTCCAGCGGCGGAATATCAAGAAAATAGCGTATAATCTGCGTTTGATAAATAGGACGTATCCTCGGACCACGTATAATAGCGCCGCGGTCCAACAAAAAGACCAGCTTATTATCCACCTGACGGGAATTAACTTTCAGGGCCAGGCTGCCATAATAACGGAAAATTAAAATCTCTGCGCTTTTGATGAACAGAAATACCAATTTCTCATCAATATTTTTGTCATAAATAACTTTCACCTGCGGGGGCAAGGACCTATCCTTGTCTCTCACTAGATATAACAAATTCTGTTTCTGAGGAATGTCAGAAAATTTATCCTGAATAAAATTCTTTATGGATAAGAATTCGTCTCTATCAATGTTAAATATATTAGCTACAGTGGAAATAAAATCCTCGGCTTCGGAAGAAAATTTCTCCTGACTGAAAAATTCTATCAGACGGATAAGCACCACAACTTTTTCCAGGTGTTCCAGAGTAGCATTGACCGTTTCTGCAATTTTCAGGACTTTAACAAAATAGGCGGAAAGGCGTTTCTTACGTTTAATATCCGAAGGCAGGTCTTGCAAAAATTCTTCAACATATTTATCATACAATATCAAATATTTCTGGGTCAGGTCTTTATTAAGCCTCCTGCTGAGATATTCCTCAATAATCTGGCGACTATACTGTAAATCTTTGCCATTGGAGCGAATAATCGCTCCAATGGCAAAAAGCTGCATCAAAGCATTTAAGATGGATTCATCCATAAAAATCAATATTGATTGTAGTCAATAGCTGCCAGGTAAAATTTACCATTTTCTTTTATAAAATAAAAGGTCCAGCCCAGATAAGTATTCAATACTGCATAATCAATTTTCGTCTCAATTTCCTTTGCTTTGCGGATAATATCAGGTGATACTGTTAGATTAGCTTCTTTTTCCAGCTCAATCACAGCAGTAAATTTGTGAAACTCAGTTATTTTACGAGCAAAACATCCTTTAGGAACATTAGCCTGCTGCGAAATATCCGGGAAATGAGAAAAATCCAGCTGACAATTCATCACAGTATCCACCTGGGGAATATGCTCCAGGATATCCTCCACAGGAACAAGTGATAATACCTGAAAAATTCCCTGAACTCCGATAGTAAACACACTGTCGGGGAAATAACAGAATTGGCGGATTAAGAACATATCTTTTTTACTGATAGCATCACTGAGAACAGAGTAAGCTCCCTGGAACAGGTCACGTTCCTTGTCCTGCGTTATAGCCTGGCTCTTCTCACTCTTCTGCACAGGAGCCTGGGGCTGGGCAGTAATACTATCAACAGCCATTGAAACTACACTATCCACTTTTTTTACATCCCGCTGAAAATAATTTTTATACTTGTCAACTTTCTTACAACCGCTGAAAATCAGAATAAAAAATACCAAAACAAAACTTATACGCCTCATAACATTTTCTTTATGTTTCAAAAACAAATTTAAACAAATCTTTCAATAATCTGACGGATTCTGTCGTTAACCTCTTCAACCGTTCCCAGGCCGTCAACTTCAAACAATATTCCTGTATTAGAATAAAATTTCAATACGGGCTCGGTTTTCTCTCTATATACCTGAATTCTTTTTCTCACCACCTCGGGCGTATCATCATTTCTACCCTCAATCTGTGCTCTTTTGACCAGACGCTGAACTATCTCCTCCTCAGGCACCTTTAAGAAAATAACTGCAGAAACTTTCTCATTTATCTCCAGTAGCATCTGATCAAAAGCCTCTGCCTGTTTCACTGTCCTGGGGAAACCGTCAAAAATCAATCCCTGTTGTTTATCATATTTCTGCAAACGATTTCGTATCATACCAATAATAATATCATCCGGAACCAGGTCGCCACGTTCCATATATTGCTTAGCCATCTGTCCAAGATCTGTTCCTCTTTCTATGGCACTCCGGAGAATATCCCCGGTGGAGAGATGAATAAAATTATAATGCTGTGCCAATAGTTTAGCCTGGGTTCCCTTACCAGCCCCAGGAGGGCCGAAAAAAACAAAAATTTTCATAATTATGTCAATTTTTATTTTTCACTTAGAATATAAATGTCTTTAAGATTTCGTCCATAACCATCATAATCCAATCCATAACCAACAATAAATTTATTAGGAATTTCCATACCTACATAATGAATGGGGTAATCCCCCCGGAAAGCCTCTTTTTTGAAAAACATTGTAGCGATAAAAATTTCCTTGGGGTCATATCCTTTCAACTGCTTGATAATATACTCCATAGTAATACCGGTGTCAACTATATCCTCCAATACGACCACGGTCATATTCTCAATGTTCTCATTTATACCGATAAGGCGCTTAACTTTGCCAGTAGTAGCAGTGCCCTGGTAAGAAGCCAGTTTGACAAAAGTAATTATGGAAGGAAAGTTTATTCTGCGATATAAATCAGCAGCAAAAATAAAAGCGCCATTTAGAATGCCGATAAAAATAACGTCTTTACCGGCCAAATCATGATTCAACTTATCTGCCATGCGGTCTATGGCCTGTTGAATCTCTGACTCCGGGATAAACAAATCAAAAGTTTTATCCAATACCTGAACTTGCTGAGGCATATAAAAAGGTTTATATTTTCCGGGACAATTTTAAGTAAAATTTATATAAAAACTCAATGGAAGGTAAAATAATTTCATCCGGAAAGTCATATTCTTTTGAGTGTAACTGTGGAATGTCAGTTCCTGCGCCTATTCCGAAATAGATACCAGGGAAACGGATAGTATAAAAACCAAAATCCTCGCCCCATGGGAAAGGATCTGAACGGTAATTTATAGGATAGCCCTCTTCGGAGGCAGTCTGCATAAGCAATTCGGCCAACGAAGGATCATTATAAATAGCTGGGGCATCCTCGGTGTATGTTATTTTTGCCTTTAAGGATAAATCACTGGCGTAACGTAATATCTCTTTTTCCACCTGTTCCATAGCTTTTTCCAGAGTCTCGTTGGAAAAAGAACGCAAGACCAGATGTATTACAGCAGTATCCGGTGATACTCCGAAAGTAGGTCTTCCGTAATTGATATATGTCAGATTAACCTCTGCCCCAGACACACTATTATTGTGTTCCCAGTTCTCCACCATTGCAACAATTTTATCCACAGCCAGAAGCAAATCTATATTAGCCTGGGAATAAGCAGCATGAGCTGATTGTCCTTTGAGGGTTATTTTTAGCCCTGTCACATAAGCATTAAATTCTTCTTTGCGCACTATAACCGATGCCTGTTCATATCCCGGGATATTATGGAAGCCCACAATCACCGAAGGTTCAATCTGTTTAAACTGTGGCGAGGACAAAACTTCCAATGCGCCCGAAAGTGTTTCCTCGGCAGATTGAAAAAGAAGGACGACCTTGTTTTGAGGGATGTTTTTTGCAAAAACCTGTCCCAGACCAGCCAGTATAGCAGTGTGGCCATCGTGTCCGCATTTATGGCTAACACCATCGTTGACCGAAGCATAAGGCATATCCAGGGTCTCCTCAATAGGCAAAGCATCAATATCGCACCTGAAAACAATTGTTTTTTTACTGTTAATATCACCAAAAGCAAAAGCAACAGAATGGCCTAATTCGTATGTCTGGGCAGGATGCAAAGATGAAAAAAAGTTTGTAATAATTTTTACTGTATTGCTTTCGTCACCAGAAAGCTCGGGAAACTTATGTAATTTCTGCCTTAAATCAATTATTTTTTTTATATCAACCCCAAGTTTTTCCATTTTTACAACTCAAATAAATTTTTATCACTGGGTTTATAAATAAATTCAAAATCTATGTCAATCAACTCATTTAAATTTTGCCCCAATTCATTAATCTCTTCATCAGAATAATACCAATAAATTTTGCAATTTTTCCCAAATTTTTCCAGTGTGGACAAGAAACTGACAATATGCTTAAGAGAGTGAGTATTAACGTAATAATAATGAATAAAAACCTGCAATTTATCAATATGGAATCTATCAAAAAGGTCCAGAAGCAATGTGCGCAGACTACCATAAAAACTATAAGCATCAGCCATTAAAGATAAACCTTCAATTTTCAATGTCTTGTCCTTCCAGTTAAAAATAACTTCCGGACTGTCTTTGCCAGAGGGAATTTTATAATAATTATTTGTCTTTATAACTTCAATATCGCTCATCTTTCCACGTTTTCCACTTCCACTTTTTCTATAAAGAACGGTTTATTTTTATTTTCCATATCCACAAGGTATTCAAAATTTACTCCTGAATTAAAAATTCCAAGGAATCTCAACTGTTCATCAGTAACATTATCATCTGTTAAAAAATTAAAATATTCCTGCTTGATTTTTTCCGGTGAAAGAGAAAGGAAATAATTAATAGTATTTATTTTTTCAATCAAAATAGGCTCGTTCATAAACGAAGAGGCGGCGAAATAATTATTTTCTGAAATATCATTAAACCCAAAGGTAAACACAGCATCTTTCATCAACTCACTCCGGCGGGAAGTAGAAAAAATATCCTGTAACATTTCCACAGTTATACTGAGCACATTCCTGAAATACTCTTGATTTTGAGAAGAAATAGAATCCTGTATCATGCTAATCAAAGGCTTAAGGCGTCCTTCTCCTATCTTTGATTTAAACAAAAAGTCAATATTCATATCTTTAACCAACTCATAAATCTCAGTGGCGCATTCCAGAAGGTTAGAATCAGACCGACCACCCCTGCTAATTTGTATCTGGAAATAAAATCTAACAAAATCATCGTTATAAGGCACAAACTTGTAAAACAATTTATTCTTGGTCTTTCTTATCATCTCAATAAATCCCAGGCCAGCTCCACCGCGCTCATTAAAAGTGTTGTTTTTCAATTTCTCTACAAACAAAGCGTTAAGCTCCGTTCTATCCATGGAATTAAGCTTGTCCAAATTCTCCTTAATTGCATTTGCACGGCTTTTATGAACCAGATTAGAAGAAATGATAAATATATCGCTGCCTATTATCCTGAGCTGTATTAAATCCCTTTCTGCAACGTCTCCTTGCTGTTGCTTAACATCTCTGGTCTCAGAATATCTGACAATATTCTGAAAGTTCTCAATAGTCATATAAGCCACTTTCTTGTGGACTCTTTTCAGGTCGGAATGCTCATCAGCCAGAAAAGCATTAATCAAATCAGTAAGAGGAGTCAATGTCGTATTTGTAAAATCCCCACTATAAACCATTGCAAATTCATCTCTGAAGAGGATGTCAAAAATTTTGTGTAGCTTTGCAATGTCCATTGTAAACAATTATTTTTTGTAAAATTAATCTTTTTTATGAATAATCCAGAAATTGTCTATGGCATACGAGCCATTATAGAAGTTATAGAATCAGGAAAACAAGTTGAAAAAATTTTGCTAAAAAAACAATTTAAAAGTGAACTTTTAAAACAACTTCGTCAACTCGCCCACCAGCACGGGATACCAGTTCAATACGTGCCTGTAGAAAAACTCAACAAAATCACTCGTCAAAATCATCAAGGCGCTATTGCTTTTGTCAGCCCCATAATTTTCTGGGAACTGGACGATCTTATCAGCCAAACATACGAAAAAGGACAAATACCACTGATAATCATATTAGACCGTGTTACCGATGTTCACAATTTTGGTGCCATATTACGGACAGCTGAATGCACTGGTGCTACAGGAGTAATTATTCCTCTGAAAAACACCGCACAAATCAGCGGAGGCGCTATGAAAACCTCAGCTGGAGCGCTGAATTACATACCAATAGTAAGAATGCCGCTAAACAAAGCTGTTGATGATCTAAAAACTATGGGTTTCCGCATACTGGCAGCCTCGGAGAAAGGAACGTCTTATATCTACGAAAAAGATATGACAGCTGCCACTGCAATAATCATGGGGTCGGAAGAAAAAGGCATATCCACCGAACTGATGAAAAAAGCCCATGACCTGGTAAAAATACCTATCCTTGGGCGGATAGAATCACTTAATGTATCGGTTGCAGCTTCAATATTCTTATACGAAGCTATGCGTCAGCGTATTGAAAAAGGCATCATTTCTCTGAAAAAATAAAAAACACTCCTACCATCAGTGGCAGGAGTGTTTTATGTATCAATGAAGCAATTTTACTGCTCTGGCTTATAGAAAGGAAGCTTAACCACCTTTGCTTTAAGCTTGCGCCCGCGCACGTCAATATATACTTCGGTGCCAGGGTCTTTATATTCAGTATTAACGTATCCAAGAGCAATTCCCTTCTTGATCATAGGAGACATTGTGCCCGAAGTTACTCTACCAATAAGCTGTCCCTGGTCATTGTAAATATCATATCCATGACGTGGCACTCCGCGGTCAATCATTTCCATGCCTACCAGACGGCGGCTGACACCATTTTGTTTCTGCTGCCACAGAAAATCACGGTCAATAAAGTTATTTCCTTCGGTAAACTTGACAATCCAGCCCAGGCCAGCTTCCAGAGGCGAGGTAGTATCGTCAATGTCATTTCCGTAGAGGCAATATCCCATTTCCAGACGCAAGGTATCACGGGCACCCAGGCCAGCAGGCTTAATACCGAATTCCTTGCCTGCCTCAAAAATAGCATTCCACATCTGTTCGGCATACTGTGGATAAAAATAGATCTCAAATCCGCCAGAACCAGTGTATCCCGTAGCAGAGATTATAACATCATCTATACCAGCCATTTTACCAACAACAAAGTGATAAAACTTAATATCAGCCAGATTAATATCTGTCAATTTCTGCAGCACATCAATAGCACGTGGCCCCTGGACAGCCAGCTGTGCGATATTATCTGAAGCATTTTCCACTTCTGCACCAAATTTCTCATTCTGATCTAAAATCCATTTATAGTCCTTTTCAATATTAGCGGCATTTACCACAAGCATATATTTCTGTTCTTCATACTGATAAACGATAAGGTCATCCACAATACCACCACGGCCATTAGGCATAACCGAGTAGAGGGCTTTTCCAGGCTTTAGCTTTTGAATATCGTTGGAAGTGATGTATTGAGTAAGGTCAAAAGCTTTTGGGCCTTTAATCCATATCTCGCCCATATGTGATACATCAAATACGCCAACACTCTTGCGCACAGTAATATGCTCATCGGTTATTCCGGAATACTGCAGAGGCATCCAGAAACCTGCAAATTCTACCATTTTGGCGCCCAAACTCTCATGAATATGAGTAAAAGGTGTCTTTTTCATAATTTTTTAGTTTTTAATGTTTTGTTCCAAAGATATAAAAAAACGCAAGCTGAAAAGATTATAAAAAATCATAAAACAAAAATAAGACAAGGGGAAGCAGTATCACAATGGATTTTTTATGAGAAAAAATATCACTAATTTAGTGGGAAAATCTCAAAGGCATCATAATGGTCAATCCTATAATAACATATATCCTGCTAAGTCTCACTACATTAGTATCATTAGCAGCATTTCCGCCCAACGTAGCTACGATAGAAAGTTTGCGCCAGCCAGAGTTATTTAACAAGCTAAAATTCAATCCGTATATGGTATGGCACTCTAAGGAATGGTACCGCCTTTTCACCTCAGGTTTTGTTCACTCGGGCTGGTTACATCTACTGGTGAATATGTTTGTATTATATTTTTTCGGAAAAACAGTTGAGACAGAGTTTGTAAGAATTTTCGGCGGATTTGAGGGACATTTGGTTTTTCTACTTTTGTATCTGACAGGATTAGCTGTTTCCAGCATTCCGGATTTGTTGCGTTTCCGCAACCAATATTACTACAATGCAGTAGGTGCGTCCGGGGCTATCTCCGCAGTGCTCTTTGCCAGTATTCTGTTTTATCCCTGGCAAGGGATATTCATTTTTCCCATTCCCATACCCGTTCCTGCAATTATTTTTGCTGTGATATATCTTGGCTATGAGTTTTATATGAACAAACTGGCTATGGACAACGTGGGCCATAACGCTCATTTCTGGGGAGCTATCTGGGGCTTTATTTTTCCGGTATTATTAAAGCCCGCACTTTTTATTTATTTCCTGCACCAATTATTTAGAATATTTTAATTGGCTGAATAAAAGATTTTTTTGTGTATAAAGAAAAAACTATTAGCTTTGCACAGACTTTAAAAACCTTAAAATAAAAAGGCCAATATGATTATTGTAAAAGTAGAAGAGGGCGAAACAATAGATCGCGCTCTTAAAAGATTCAAGCGTCGTATAGAGAAGGCCGGCATTATGCGCGAAGTACGCGAACGCCAGTTTTATAAAAAGCCTTCTGAGGTAAGACGCGATATTCTGGCAAAAGCTATTTATCGCAACCGTATGCGTCTTTTGAGAGAAGGAAGACTTAAGGTTAACAAGAAGTAAATTAAGGCTGTCCGAGGCTCCGCTGAGGTCAGCCTTTTTTTTTATCGTCCCGGGGCAGGAGGAGGCACCATATCACTATCCGTGGCTATCAATTTAATATCCTGCGGTTTAGGCGTCATTAAAGAGTCAAAATTAAAATTAATTATCCTCTGCTGATATAATGGATCAATATAATTATCTTGCGCAGAAGGAATAAGCTGCCACTGAGGACCAACAAATTTAATTTTTGTCATATGATATTTCATCAACAGTGGGAAAATCACCATTACCATTGCCAGTGAATAAAATATAACTTTAACCCAGGAGATTTTTGTCCAGCGGCTAACATAGATTAATAACAAAAAGGCAAAAAAGTCCACTATAAATCCCACCCAGGTAAAAACAGTCAATATTATTCCTGTAAGTAGCAGTAAAAAAGCCAGTTTACTCAATATTTTTCCTTTCCTATTCATAATCCAAATCAATATCAAAACGGTTAAAAAAAATAAAAAAATCTATTATAGAAAAAATTTTTTAAATTTGTTGGAGCTTACGAACCTTAAAAAGTCCAAATAATGAACACATACTATAACGATTGCGATTGTAATAATTGCATTGAAGATAAAAATTCTATTTTTAATATCCTCAATGAGGAGGAAAAAAATATCTTAAAAAACAATCTCACCTGTATAACCTACAAACGCAATGAAACAATTTTCAAAGAAGGCTTTAAACCCACTGGTTTGATATACCTTGCAAAGGGCCAGGCTAAATTATGTAAAGAAGGCATAGGACACCGTGAACAGATTATCCGTCTGGTTAAAACCGGTGAATTCTTAGGCTACCGTGCCTTATTTGCCGACGAATATTACAATGCCTCTGCTATTGCTCTGGAAGAATCAACGGTTTGCATCATAGACAAAAAAGCTTTGTATGAAGTAATGGCCCGCAATTGCGGATTTGATATGAAAATTATCAAAATGCTTGCTGACGAGCTGGGACAATCCGAGAGCCGGACAGTCTCGCTCACTCAAAAATATCTGCGCGGAAGACTTGCCGAATCCTTGCTACTATTAATACAAACATTTGGTTATGAGGATGATAACAAAACCATCAAAGTAAGGATGAGCCGCGAGGATCTGGCCAGCCTCTCTAATATGACTACTTCCAATGCTATCCGCACACTTTACAGTTTTGTTCACGAAGGAGTCATTGAACTGGAAGGGAAGAAAATCAAAGTGCTGGACATACATAAGCTTGAACAAATAAGCAATATGGGATGATTAGCTATGAAGAGGCTTTGAAAAAAGCCGCTGCTTATTGTGCCAAACACGAAACCTGCACTTTTGACCTTAAACGTAAACTCCTGCAGTGGAAGATTCCTGAACAATTCCACGAAAAAATCATACATTATCTCACAGAAAATCAATTTATTGACAATTTACGTTATACCCATAGTTTTGTCAATGACAAATTTTTTATCAACCACTGGGGCAGAATAAAAATCCGTTATGCCCTGCATCAAAAAAACATTGATGATAACATTATAGACCGGGTATTTGATGAAATCATTACAGAGGAAAAATATCTTGATACCCTCAGGGATATATTGCATAAAAAGCTAAAAACACTTAAAGAAAACGACAGAAACAGATTAAAGACAAAATTGATTAATTTTGCCCTGCAACGAGGATTTGAGAAAGACCTGGCTTTCCAAATCTCAGACGAACTATTAAAAGAAACGGAATGAAAAAGCTGATTTCGCTGTATATGTATATTGTGGGCGTTATTATGATTATTATAATTTTTCTGACACAACTTCTGCTTCGCCCATTTTTCAAACCACAAAAAACCTTCCCTGTCATATCTTTCCTGTTCCGTCTGACTTTCAAACTATTGTTCATCAAACTGGAAATAGAATACGATACACCCATTACCAGAGGCAAGTCTTATATTTTTATGGCCAATCATACCAGTTTTTGGGACGTATTTGTTGCAGGGGCGAGTTTTCCAGTATATGTAAGTGCCCTGGAAGCTCATACCCACTTCCGCTGGCCTATTTATGGATTAATCATAAAAGCCTACGGACAAATCCCTATCAACAGAAACAATCCGCGCAGCTCCTGGAACAGCTATCTTAAGGCAATAGAGAAAATGCACAAAGAAAAAATTTCAATCATAGTTTTTCCGGAAGGGACACGTTCCAGAGACGGTAAACTACAGAGGTTCAAAAAGATACCCTTCAAATTTGCCAGAGAAGCCGGTGTGGATTTAGTTCCTGTCGGTTTTGTTAATGTCAATTCCCTCAGTCCAATGACAAATTTCTGGATACAACCCACCAGGATAAAAGTCCATTTTGGCACTCCTATCCCGAAAGAAGAAATTGCCCAGATGTCTGTTGAAGACCTGCAGGAAAAAGTATATTCAGAGATAAAACGTCTGAGTGAACAATAATCAGAACGGATAACCAATAGCAACATTCAAAACAAAATCATTGGCGTTATATGGTCTGGAAGTAGGAATAAAACGGTATCCAGCCGGTGCCGAGGGGTCATATAATTTTATACCCAGGTCCAGACGTATAACAAAAAAGTTAAAATTCAATCTCAAGCCTGTGCCTGTGCCGATAGCCAGCTGCTTATAAAATTCATTAAAACGGAAAAGAGCTCCTGGACGATAATCATACTTATTAATAGCCCAGATATTTCCGGCATCCAGGAATAAAGCGCCTTCCAGCTTCCATACAATAGGATAGCGGTATTCCAGATTGGTTTCCAGCTTAATATCTGCAGTTTGGTTTGGGAAACGCACATTATCAGGCAAATGATATGATCCAGGCCCGAGAGAACGCACTGTCCAGGCACGGATACTATTAGACCCACCGATAAAATAACGCTCTCCAAAAGGCAAGAGCTTACTGTTGGAAAAAGGAACACCAACTCCGCCAAAAAAACGCCATACCAGCTGATTACCATTGACAAAATTATGATAGACCCTGAAATCCGCATCAAGTTTTACGAATTGCGCAAACACGGTCTCAAATCCGGGCATATAATAAGAACCCTGATCATTCTTAGGACCGTGAAAAAGCTTCATCATCAGATAGAGAAAATTCCCGGAAGAAGAAAAATTGGTCTGAAAATAAATATTATTGGCTTTTTTCTGGCCCTGGTCCGAAAAAGTGAATGAATAACTTGTGCCAAAAATGAAATAATCCTTGTAGGATTCCTGCAAAAGCGAAGAAACGAGCAATTGCTCAAATTCCGGAATAATATCCCACACGTGCACCGAGCTCACGCGCAGCAGAGTAAGAATGTGATTGGTGAAAATATTAGCCCGCCAGTAATAGGAATAAAGCGAGGTGAGCGAAATGCGGTTATACTCAGGCCTGTCCTGATAGGCATAGGATAGCTGTAACACAGTGCGCGGATTGCTTTTTTCCACAAATCCACCAAGGCGGAAAGGCAAAAGCAGACGGGGAATGGTCATACGTGCATCCACGCTGTATTCCACGGTATTAAACCTGAGCAAAGAATCCAGTGCCCAGGTATTCCATATTCCTTTTTGTGTCTCCAGAGCAGAATGTAACTGTAAGGAAAAAATTTCGCCTCCGTGGAAAATGTTACGATGTTCATAAGTCAGGTTAAAAGCACCTCCGATAGTTGCGGATGAGTTAGTGCCAACCAGTTCGCCTTTAACCGACTGGCTTTTGGCCGGGGTAAGTTCAATAGTACAATTTAGATATTTATTTGTGGTATCCGCTGGACGCAGGTCTATGTTAACTATCTTATATGCAGCGAATTTTGTCAGGTGGGAATAAGTATTTTTTATAGCAGAAAACCTGTATAAAGAATTGGGCTTGATATAAATTTCGCGCAGCAGCACCCGCGGACGGATAACGTATTGATATTTACGTATGAAATAATATGGCAGACTATCAGAGGAATAAAAGACCGCTGTATCGCAATCGGCAAAAAATTCCCTGGGATTTTGCAGGGCCTCGTTGGGATTGTAATCCGAAAAAACATAAACATTTTTTATTTTCAGGCGGGGATGAGGGATAAGCTTTCCTTTATCTGTTTTCATAAGAGGGATATTCACAGTGACTTTGGCTTTATAGTTCCGCCCCAGGGTGTCCACAGTAAAAGTAATGTAATCCTTTGTAAAATAGTAATATCCGTGTTCTTTGAGATAACTGACTATTTTGTCACGGTAGGCAGCCAATCTTTTGACCTGCAAAGGCAGACCAGGCGTCAACTGCAAATCGTAATTACTACGGATAATCCTGTTAATATTAGGGTCCGCAATATTATAAGCCACGCTGTCAATGATTAACAGAGGCCCGGGATATACATCATAAATAATTTTCAGTTTCTTAGGATTGATTTTGGCAGTTTTCTTTTTCACTACCACCTGGGCCTGATAATATCCATAAGCTTTGAGATAATTTTTTATGTATTCGGCAGATTTTTCCGTCAGGTAAGGGTTGTAAAGAGGTGGTTTCTGGCCGGCTTTGCGCAAGGCGCCCCACCAGGTAAAGATGTCCTTTTTATAGATCTTTTGTAATTCTTTTGGGCGATCGTTCTTACGTTGTTTTAGTTTCTGTTCCAGCTCCTGATAGCGTTGATAATATCTCTGGGCTTTACTGGAATCCCTGTCAAGTGTCTTTTGGTAAAGCACATAATACTTATTTCTCCGGGCCTGGATATGAGCGGTTTTCCTGTCGTAACGCCGTGCAATCTTAGAGTTCTTTTTTTGCAGTTTTCTTTCCTTTTTCCGCAAGCGTGCTTTATCCTTGGCCGGGTTAGGAATATTGTAGAGATAAGCATAGACCGGCACTCCAAAGAGCTTACGCAGCTGAGGCTGTTGTATATACTGCTTAAGACGGGATTTGCTTATCCCCTGGATATTGCCCTTTATATTAACCTCTATGCTTGACACCACATACTCATCCTTGCCTACATAGCGGGTTACACTACAAGAAGAAAAAATCAACATTACTGCTATGGCAAATAATAGGATATGACGTGAAAGTTTCATTTTTCCTCCATTATGACTTTTAAAACCCTTTTTGTTTCTGGGGTAATCCTGAAACGATTATCCGGGCGATAGCCCATAACCCACACAATACGGCCATTGCTCTCCAGAATAAGCACCTGCTTTTTTTTGTGTAAAGGAATTTTTTTCTCCGCAAAAAAATCACTCAATTTCTTTCTGCCACGCATACCAAAAGGATAAAAATAATCTCCCTGCTGCCAATGTCTGATTTTAAGCGGAAAATCAAGTTTGTCATAATCCAATAAAGCTACCGAAGGCGGCTGTTTCAAACTATTCAATTCTGTTACGCTAAGAATTTCAAATTTTATCTTAACATTATCCACCTCCACTTCCCTGGTGCCTGTGTTAATTGAAATCTCAATATTTTCCTCAGATGGTATAGGTGTTAAAATCAAAGCCTGCCTGTCATTTATCAATTGATAATCAACAGATTTAACAATTTTACCGGGCTGAGATTCAATGATTTCACACACATTATCAACCTGACCCGGAGTAAATCCGTAACCGGATAAAAATTCAAACAAAAATAAACGCGGATATCTGCATTGCAGTAATTTTTCCTTGTTAATGTATATGTCCTGTCCCTGTATAGAGACAATTTCCTGGTGGCAATGGGCAACAAATTCCTGTGTCAGGTCATAAACTTCGTGCAATATGGCAGATGTACGTAAAACGTTGTTTTTAAACCCTGAATTTATTTGCAAAAATTGCGGCACAATCAGATGGCGAATTTTATTGCGGGTGAACTCAGTTTGATTATTAGTCCTGTCAATTCGGAAAGGGAGATTATTCTCACGGCAAAAAGCTAAAATCTCATCCTTGAAAGCAAAAAGCAATGGGCGGACAATGTTTCCGCGTTTGGCAGGTATGCCCAACAATCCGCGCAGGCCTGTTCCACGGGCGAGGTTATGTAAAACTGTTTCCACGTTATCATCGGCATTGTGAGCTGTGGCAATGTAATCAAAGCCGTGGGATGATCTGATTTGTTCAAACCAGGAATAGCGCAAATCACGTGCGGCTTCCTCTATTGATAGTCCCTGTGTGCGGGCATATTGCCTGGTGTCAAAATCCGTTGTAAAGAATTCCAGTGCGTATCTGCGGGCAAAATCCCGGCTGAACTGCTGGTCGCGGTCAGCATCCTCTCCGCGCAAATGGAAATTGACGTGAGCCAGGGCAAGGTTAAAACCTGCCTTGTGCAGCAGATAAGCCAGGGCAACGGAATCAGGACCTCCGCTAAATCCCAGCAGGATTTTATCCCTGAGGGAAAACAAATTAGTTTCCTTGATGTATTCCAAAAACCGCTCCAGCATTACAAAAGAATTTTCTGGGTTAAATTTAGCTAATTTTGACCAAATAATGGAATGACAGAAAGTTTATGAGTATATTTAAAGAAAAACTCACGCGTATGAAAAACTGGATATGGTCACTGGTCATAGGCCTCTCATTCATTATTGGCATTTATATTGCCTCCCAGGCTTTTGTTCACCGTTTCAAAGACACACAGGTCATCCACGTCAAAGGTATGAGCCAGAAAAATTTCACTTCCGACCTGATAGTATGGCAAGGACATTTCTCGCGCACTGCTTCATCCTTGCAGGAAGCCTACCGTTTGATAGCCCAGGACAGGAAAATTGTAAAA